>CAZOCL010000320.1:0-7779 GCA_964578245.1 uncultured Klebsiella sp.
CCGAGGAAGACGACGCGCTTCACGCCGTCCATGATGGAGGATTCGGCGGCCGGGATGGAGGTGGCCGCAGTGAGGAGTAGTGCGGCGAGGAGAGGCAATAGCTTCATGCGATTGAATGGAGCGAGCGTAAGCCGCCGACCGTCTCGACGGCAAGTGTGCCGGATGTCCGAGTGGCGGCAGGCGTCTCGCCTGCCGGAGAGGGCGGCATCTTGCCGCCCGGACTTGGGCAGCGAAGGGGAGACGACGCTCGGCTTCCAACCCACCTCCCCGCCGGGCGGGACGCCCGGCTCTACGGCAGGCGAGCCGCCTGCCGCCACTTGCCTCACCGCAGCAAGCCACTGTTGGCCTTCAGCCATCGCTCCGCCTCTTCCCAGCGGGGGAAGGCTTCGGCTACATGGCGCCAGTAGCGCGCGGAGTGGTTCATTTCGCGGCGGTGCATCAGTTCGTGCACGCAGATGTAGTCGCGCACGAGGTCCGGCGTCTGCACGAGCCGCCAGTTCAGCGAGATGGTTCCGGCGCGCGAGCAACTGCCCCAGCGTGACCGCTGGCTCCGCACGGTGATGCGGTGGACGGTCACGGCGAGCGGCGCGGCGAGTTCAAGGAGGCGCGGGGGAAGCTCCTTCGCCGCGAGTTGCCACAGGTGCCGTTCGACGAAGGGGCGGAGGTTCACGGCACCTTCGCGCAGTGCGATGGTCTGGTCGGCAAACCGCACCGTGCAACCACTTGCGTGTGTCTCCAGTTGCAGCGCGACGCGTTCACCGCGGAAGAGGATTTCCGTTGCATGCTTCCACTCGGCGACATGGCGGGTGCGCGGTGGCTTGGCGAGCTGCTTTTGCAGCCAGGCGGACTGCCGTTGGGCGAAGGCGTAGGCCTCGGCCCGGTTGCCGTTGCGGGGAACGGTCACGCGGGCCACACGCTCCGGCGTGAGGCGCAGGATGTAGCGCCGGGCCTTGGGATTCCGCACGAACTCCACCGGCAGGTCCGTCTCGCCCACGCGCAACGCGGAGCCGGGCGCGGCGGGGCGCACGCGACTGACGAGCCGGGTGAAGAGGTCAAGCTGCACGCGCGAGGTTTTCCAGAAGCCGGGCTGCAAGCGAGGGAAAACCGCAGGGAGAAGGTCCTCCGCTGCTTTCGATGGAACAGGAGGCGGGCAGGGAAATTCCAAGCTCCAAAGAAATCCCAAATTCCAATCGTTCTGCGCGCCTCGCTGCCAGCCATTTCACTCTGGTTCACACCTTGATTTAATGGCTGAGATGGTTCGACTTGCCCGTCCAGCGCCAGGCAACGCCTCCCTTTGGGATTGGAACTTGGGATTTGGAGCTTCTTCCTCACGCCATTCCACTGAAAGCAGCGGAGAACCAGGGAGAAGTGGTCAGAAAAATGGGGTCAGAAACATGGAGACAAAGCAGGCAGACTCGCCAGCGACACAAACCCATTCCGAGTGGAACGAGGCGACCAAAGTGAGGATCTCGGGCGAGGTTATCCAGCCATGAAGCTCGCTCCGCTCGCGCCTCATGCTTCGGCAAATGGGGTTCGACGGAGTCTCACCCTACCGGGTTTGCGTCACCATGCCACTGCATCGCCCGGATCAGGCAGGTCGCTCGTCCGCGTTCAGACGCCCGGTGGCCTGAGGAATCCGACGGCGAGCGTGGCGACTTCGGCGCAGGCGGCTTCGCTCTTGCGCAGGAAGTGCTGTGCATTCGTGGCGACGAACGCCCGTTCCTGGTCGCTCAGGGGCTTGGCGCTGAGCACGACCACGGGGATGCCTTGCCATTCGGGGCGACGGCGCATCTGGGTCAGAAATTGAAAGCCGTCCATCCCCAGCATCATCAGATCCAGCACGATGAGTCCGGGCTGCCGGCTTTCCAGCAACTTCAGCGCACGAGCGGCGCTTTCTGCCTCGACCACTTTGAACTGCTGCTGCTCCAGCGCGCGACGGAAGATCTGCCGGATCACCGGGTTGTCATCCACGAGCAGCACGAAGGTCTCCGCCGTCGCGGGCGGGTTCGTTGCGCTCTTGGGTTCGGGGCCGCTGCCGGGCGTCGGTTTGCTGGTGTCAGAGCTCATCGTCGTTTTTGGTTGGCGGCCAGACCGCTGGCGAACTTAGGCTCGGCGCAGTCAACCCATGCACCCTATCTGCACACTCGCCAAGGGCCGCGCGCTCTGCGATACACCACCCATGAAGCTGTTGTCCATCCTCCTAACACTCGGGCTGTCTCTCCCGCTCGCCAGCGCGGCGGAGAAGAAGGCCACCGACACCAAGGCTCCCGCGAAGAAAGCCCCGCCGGCCAATTTCCAGCCCAACCCCAAGAAGCTGAATCCGCCGCCCGGCGTGGTCGTGCCCGCCGAGGTGAAGGCTGAACTGACCGCTGGAACCGCCGCCCTGGGCAAGGAGATTGAGGCCTTGCGCGCATCGCTCGCCAGCAAGCCCGAACTCCTCGCGCTGCTGCCCGACGTGCAGATCTACTACAATGCCGTCCGTTACGCCCTCGAGGACGACATCTTTACCAGCACCAACCAGTTCAACTCCGCCCGCGCGCTGCTAAAGACCGGCTCCGAGCGCGCCAAGCAGCTCGCCGCCCACACCGCCCCCTGGAACACCAAGGCCGGCCTGCTCGCGCTGAAGAAGGAACTCGAAGGCAAGGCCAAGACGCCGACCACGCTCACGCATGTGCCCGTGGTGCGCGGTTATGTGTCGAAGGTGGATGGCTCGGTGCAGCCTTACGGGCTGAAGGTGCCGGTGAGCTATCTCACCGGCGATGACAAGCCGCGCCGGCTCGACTTCTGGCTCCACGGGCGCGGCGACACGCTCATCGAAATCGCGTTCATCGAGGGCCAGCAGCGGGCCGGCGGCACGTTCCTGCCGGAGGACACGTTTGTGCTCGATCCGTATGGCCGCTTCATGAACGCCTTCAAGTTCGCCGGGGAGACGGATGTGTTCGAGGGCCTCGAACACGCGGCGAAACACTATCCGATTGACCGCAACAAGCTGTGCATGCGCGGCTTCTCCATGGGTGGTGCGGGAGCGTGGCACCTCGGCGCGCATCATGCGGACCAGTTCGCCTCAGTGAGTCCCGGCGCGGGCTTTGTGGACGTGAAGAACTACCAGAAGCTCGGGGACAAGCTCGACACCATCCCGTGGTATGAGCAGAAGCTCTGGAGCCTCTACGATCCGCTCGCGTGCCCTATCAACCTCGTCAACTCGACGCTCATCGCCTACAGCGGCGAGGACGACGCGCAGAAAGCCGCCGCCGACCTCATGGAAGCCGCGCTGCTCAAAGAGGGTGTGAAAATGACGCACATCATCGGTCCGAAGACCGGTCACGCCTACGAGCCGGAAGCGAAGAAGGTCGTGGCCAAGCTGGTGGACGAGGCGACGAACAAAGGCATCACCCAGCAGCCGAAGAAAGTCACGCTGGTGACGCATTCGCTGAAGTTTAACCAAGCGCATTGGGTGCGAATTGATGGCTTGGAAAAGCACTGGGAGGAGGCGCGGGTAGATGCAGAACGAAACGATGCAGGTGTAACAGCGACAACGAAGAATGTTTCAAGGCTCGTTTTCAAGTTTTCGACGATGAGCTTGCAGAAGGAGATAGATAAGTTCGGGTTCAAGATTGATGGTCAACAATTCGCGGGCGCATTGCGTGCGGCAAAGGGGGGCGACGTTGCCTATTTTCGAAAGACCGGTGGTAAATGGGCAATATCCACGGTGACTTCGAACGAGGGCACCAAGACTCATGACCTCCAAGGCCCCATTGACGACGCCTTCATGGACTCGTTCGTGATGGTGCGGCCCACCGGCCAGCCGTTGAACGCCACCGTCGGGCAGTGGGCGAAGACCGAGCTGGCCGAGGCCGCGTTCCATTGGCGGCGCTACTTCCGCGGTGAGCCGCGCGTGAAGGACGATGCTGCCGTCAGCGACGACGACATCAAGAACAGCAACCTTGTCCTCTGGGGTGACCCGACCTCAAACAAAGTCCTCGCCCGCATCGCCGACAAGCTGCCGATCAAGTGGAGTGCGAAGGAAATCAAAGTGGGCACCAAGACGTATGACCCCACCAAGCATGTGCCCGCGTTCATCTTCCCGAACCCACTGAACCCGTTGCGTTACGTGGTTATCAACTCCGGCTTCACCTTCCCGCAATACGCCGGCGTCTCGAACTCGCAGCAAACGCCCAAGCTCCCTGACTGGGCGGTGCTGGACATGAGCGTGCCGCTGGCGGAGCGCGTCGGTGGCAAGGGCGTGGTGGATGCGAACTTCTTCGGGGAGAAGTGGGAGGTGAAGTGAATGCGGAACGGGGAGCGCGGAACGCGGAAAAGGGACGGCGCGAGCGGCATCGCGTCTGCCCGGTAGGGCGAGACTCTGTCGAGCCCCATCTGCCGACGCAGGAGGCGCGAGCGGAGCGAGTATCTCGGCCGGCGCGGATCAGGGCAGATGCTCACTCCGTTCGCCTCGCTGCGCTCGATATGGCGCTCGACGGAGTCTCGCCCTACCGGGCTTCGCTCTGCGCCTGACGAAAGTTCATTGAGAGGCTCATGAACATTTTGCTTAAAAGCACTGATGGCGTGAGTTGTCTGGAACTGCTCGACGTTACTCCCGGGCGCGAAGATTTCGGCTGCACCATGTCCGTGAAGTCCCGTGGCTTTGCCGGACAACAGCGGTTCTACTTCAACACCGCGATGCTGCGGCGGTTCTGTGAGGACCTCACCATGCTGCAACCCACCACGTTTCAGAGCCGCCGGGCCGACATGAGCATCGTGAGCCAGTCCGATCCGGTGCGCGCCGTGCTCAAGGAAGGTTATGAGCCGGATCAGTTGTCAGTCTGGCAGGATGAACGGCTGGGCGTGTGCGTGGCGGGACGACTCATGCAGCATGGTCCACCGAGGCAGGAACTGCAGTTCAGCATGGTGACCTCGGAGGCGGCAATCGAGGGATTCCGGCGGGACTTGCGGCGGTGTCTGGATGCAGCGGATCCCCAGAAGTGAAGTGAACGCAGAACGGCGAGCGCGGAACGCGGAAACAAGACGGCGCGGGCGGCGTCGCCTCAGACCGGCAGGGCGAGACTCCGTCGAGCTCCATTTCGAGCGGAGCGAGGCGAACGGAGGGAGCATCTTCTTTCCTCCGCATGATCCGAGAAGCTCGCTCCGCTCGCGCCTCCTGCGTCGGCAGATGGGGCTCGACGGAGTCTCGCCCTACCGGGCGCGGCTCCACGTAGCGCCGGCCTCCGGCCGGCCGTGTCGCAAGCGTCCTCGCTTGCCCGGACCAGACGAATCGAGGTAGTGCCCGAATCCCCGGAGGACCGCCTTTTGCGCTTGCCACTCCGCCTGCTTCGCCGAACGTAGCGCGCACATGGCATTGACCTTCGCCCCCTGCCTTCGCTGGTGCCCCTGGCTGGCATCCGCACTCGTGCTGACCGGCTTCGCACTTGGGGAGGCCAGGGGACAGTTTCACGATCCCGTTGACCAGCCGTTCCGTCGTGCGCCCATGTCCCTGGCGGCGCGCAGCGTGGTGATCCCGGTGGCAACGAACATCCACCTGGCCTTCGACCCGGAGACATTGCGCACCCACACGGCGTGGCGTGGTGCGTCGCTGAACCTGCACGGGGCGCCCTACGACGGAGTCGCCGGCCGCTTCCTCGCGGACATCACCGGGGACACGCTCTTCACCAATCCGCCGCTCTTCCCGTGGGCGGGCGGCAAGCCAGCCCGCAACATCCTCACGGATTTCCCGTCGAAGCCGCGATTCCTGGGAATCAGCACGCGCGGCGGGGTGACCACGCTGATGTATGAGCTGCCGCTGGATGCCGACGAGTCTGTGCGCGTGCATGAATCGCCATCGGTGCAGATGGTGGACGGCGTGCCGGTGGTGGTGCGGCGCTTTGAACTGTCGGCGAGTTATCTGGATTTGGAATTCACAGCGCACATGGAGGCGGGGCGCATGACGAGCATCGGACAGAATCCGGCGGCGATGGGCATCCTGCGGGAGAAGGATTTGCTGCTCACCGCCTTCCGAGGCCGTCCGTTGCTCGGCTGGAAGCCCGCGACCTCGCAGGCGGATTATGTTTTTGAAACGCATCGCGAGAAGGACGGGCAGAGCGAACTCATTTCCCGCCACGTCACCGGGGATGAGACCCATGCAGTGGTGCACATCCCGGCGCATCGCGGCGAAATCTCGTTTGAAGTGCTCTCGGTCGTCTGCGCGGACAAGGCAGAGGCGGAGCGGTTGCTGCCCAGGCTGGTCCCGGCCCGGGTCCAGCCACCGGAACTGATGCGGGTATCGGAGCCACCAGCCGAACCAGGGACGAACCGGGCGGCGCTCTTCAAGGCGGACACGAACTCGCCCCCTCCTGTGGCGCGCGGCGATGCGTCGTTCCGAGTCGAGCCGCTGCGCGTGCCCACCCAGATCACTTCCGCGGTCACCGGCATGGACTTCCTGCCCAACGGAGATTTGGTCCTGTGCACTGCGCTGGGCGAGGTCTTCATCGTGCAGCAGTTGGGCAGCCCGACGAACGCGCCGGTCTGGCGGAGATTTGCCCGCGGGCTGATGGAGCCGGGCGGGCTGCGGGTGCTGAGTGGCGAAATCTTTGTAACGCAGAAGTGCGAGCTGACGCGGCTGCGGGACACGGATGGGGATGGTGAGGCGGACTTGTTTGAAACCATCAGCCAGGGGTGGGGCTTCAACGGGAATCACCAGCAGTTCGCCATCGGTCCGGTCGCGGACAAGGGCGGCAAGCTGCACGTCTTTCTCGATGGGCGCGGGAGCCGCTGGGAAGTGACGTTCCGGTCGTGGGACGTGCGCTTCAGCCGCGCGGGCAAGGACTTTGAGGGTTGGGCGAGCGGGTTTCATTCGCCGGGTGGTTTCGGCACGTTGGCGGGTGAGATCGTGATGACCGACAACGCCGGGCCCTGGGTGCCGGCGGCGAAGCTGGTGGTTGTGCAGGAATCGCAGTTTCAAGGGCACCCGGCGACCCAGCCGGGACCGCAGGACCAATTCAAAGATCCGAAAGAGTTCGTGTTGCCCGCCGTGTGGTTTCCGGCGCGGCTGACCAAGCGAGTAGCGGGCTGCGCGGCTGTGCCAGAGGGCTGGGTGTTCGGCGGGCAGCTTCTGGTGGGGGATGGCGTCGGCGGGCTGCTGCGCGTGAATCTGGAGAAGGTGAACGAGCAGTGGCAGGGGGCTGCGTGGCCGTTTCTGAAGAACCTCGGTGGAACCACGGACCGGCTCGCGTTCAGTCCCGATGGGCAGCTTTACGTGGGTGGGACGGGGGCGGAGGGCAGGGGCGTGGGAATGGGACGCATCCGACCGGCGGGGCCAATGGGTTTTGAAGTGAAGTCGGTGAAAGCGCTTGCGGATGGGTTTGAACTCACTTTCACGGCGGCAGTGGATGCCGCGAGCGCGAGCAAGGTGGCGAGCTATGAGGTCACGCAATTCAACTACCGCCACCAGCCTGAGCCGGGTGCGGAGCATGACTTTGAGGGCGTGCCCAACCGGTCCTCGGCGCTGAAGGTGGCCAGTGTGAGCATCGCGGCGGATGGGTTGAGCGCGCGGTTGAAGATCGCGGGGCTGCGCGCTGGTTTTGTGACCAGCGTTCGGTCGGCAGGACTGCGCAGCGTCACCACCCAGCCGTTGGGACACGACACGTTCTTCTACACGCTGAACCAGTTGCCGAAATAGGTTCTGGCTGCCGCCTCGCTTTACACACCGCGAACCCCGACCTACCTTCCGCCGCGTGGCTGATGGCAACAAAACGCGGGTGATGCTGGGCATGAGCGGCGGGGTGG
>CAZOCL010000321.1:0-7772 GCA_964578245.1 uncultured Klebsiella sp.
GGTCGCGCAGCCAGTGGTTCGATGAGTTCGGCCAGCCGTGGACGAACCCCTCGCCAAACATGCGGAGTCTCGCGGCGGCGGCGCTGTATCCCGGGGTTGGCCTGCTGGAGGCGGCGCTGAGCGTCGGTCGCGGGACGGACACGCCGTTCGAGATGGTGGGCGCGCCCTATGTGACCAATGACGTGCGCTTCGCCGCCGAGCTGAACCGCGCGGGCCTGCCGGGCGTGCGCTTCTACCCGGTGCGTTTCACGCCGACCTACAGCACCTTCAAGGACAAGCCGTGCGGCGGCGTGCGCATGGTCCTCACCGACCGCGACGCGCTCAACGCGGTGGACGTCGGCCTGACCATCGCGATCACGCTGCAACGGCTCTACGCGAAGGACTTCGCCGCCGATCGCATGCAGGTGCTGCTGCGGGAGCCTGCGGTGCTGGCTGGCCTCAAGGCGGGCAAGCCGCTGGCGGAGTTGAAGGCCGGGTGGGTGACGGACCTGGAGGCTTTCAAGCAACGTCGCGAGCCGTTCTTGCTCTACCGGTGAGCGGACGGAGGGGCGGAGTATTGGAGTGATGAACCGAAGGACGCATTCCCTCTTCCCACAACTCCAATACTCCACAACTCCATCACTCCGTTTCCTCCTGCCGGTGAAGGTTTGCCGCCGCCTCCCGTCTGTAACTCCAACGACGACCAACCCGACTTGAATTTGCCCATGAACCGATTGCTCTTGCCCGCCTTGCTGGCCTCCGCCCTCGTGACTACTGCCGCCGACTGGCCGCAATGGCGCGGTGCCGATCGCAGTGACATCTCCAAGGAAACCGGCCTGCTCAAGCACTGGCCCGAAGGCGGCCCGAAGCTCGCCTGGCTCAACAAGGATGTCGGGCTCGGCTATTCCGGCTACGCCATCGTGGGTGGGAAGCTCTTCACCATGGGGCTGCGGGGCGACGAGGAGTTGCTCATCGCCGTGGACGCGAAGACGGGCATGGAACAGTGGGCCACGCCCGTCGGACCCATCCTCAAGAACAACTGGGGCGACGGTCCGCGCGCGACGCCCACGGTGGATGGCGACCTGGTCTTTGCCATGAGCGGCACTGGCACCCTGGTTGCGGCCAAGGTGGCGGACGGCAAGGAGGTCTGGAAGACCACCATGCGCGAGCACGGGGGCGGCACGCCCGGCTGGGGCTTCTGCGAATCCGTCCTTGTGGACGAAGGCAAGGTCATCTGCACCCCGGGCGGGAAGCAGGGCACGCTGCTCGCGCTGGACCGGGCCACGGGCAAGAAGCTTTGGCAGACCGCCGACTGGACGGATGGCGCGCAATACGCCTCGCCCATCGTGGCAGTGCACAATGGCGTCCGCCAATACATCCAGCTCACCCAGCAGCATGTCGCGGGCGTGAGCGCGAAGGACGGCAAGGTGGTCTGGAAGTCCGACTGGTCGGGCAAGACCGCCGTCATTCCCACGGCCATCTACAAGGACGGCCATGTTTACATCGCCTCCGGCTACGGCGTCGGGTGCAAGCTGGTGAAGCTCGGCGCGGACGGCACCACCGAGAACGTCTGGGAGAACACCAACATGGTGAACCACCACGGCGGCGTCATCCTGGTCGGAGAGAAGCTCTACGGCTTCTCGGACAAGGGCGGCTGGACCTGCCAGGATTTCAAGACAGGCGAAGTCACCTGGTCGGCCAAGAATCTCGGCAAGGGAGCCATCCACTCCGCCGACGGGATGTTTTATTGCCTCGAGGAGAACAGCGGCACGGTCGCCCTCATCGAGGTGTCCGAGAAGGGCTGGAATGAGCACGGCCGCTTCAAGCTCACTCCGCAGACCGAGCGCCGCAGCAAGAGCGGCAAGATCTGGACGCATCCCGTGGTCAGCGATGGCAAGCTCTACCTGCGCGATCAGGAACTGCTCTTCTGCTTCGACGTGAAGTAGGCACCGTCGCGGAGCGCGGCCCGTCGGGCCGCTTTGCGCGTGCCGCCGCCGAAAGGGCACGCCTGGCTTTGGTCTGAAATGACAACCGCCCCGGAGCGCGGCTGTGTCCCGCTCGGGGCGGGATCAGCCGCAGCAACGTTCGAGCGGCGGGCTGTTGAACATTTTCTGGCGCATTCAGCAACACGGAGCTGCTGCGGCTGGTCTGCGCGACACAGCCGCGCTCCGGTGCGTGGCCGCACCATTCGCCTCGCCAAATTCCGCGAGGTTCCCTATGCTGAACTTCAGTGAAGATTCTCGTCGTCACGAACCTGTTTCCGCCGCACCTGGCGGACACGGATGACTTCCGCTGCCAGAACGTCGTGGACGCGCTCCGGGAGCGCGGGCACACGCTGTGCGTGCTCACCTCCACGCACGGGCTGGCCTCCGAACAGCGCGACGCGCTGGTCCAGCGGCGGCTGCGGATGAATGGCGCGTTCGGCGAGCCGGCGATCACCGGAGTGGGGGACCTGCGCGAGCTGGAGACGCACAACCACACGGTCCTGCGCGAGACCGTCGCGGAGTTCCAGCCGGAATTGATCCACGTCTGGAGCCTGCGCGGGCTCTCCAAGTCCCTGCTGCTCACTTTGCGCCGTCTGAACATCCCGACTGCGTTTGATGTGTCGGACACCTGGCTGGCGGAGGAACTCACCGATGATCCGTGGCTGGCCTGGTGGCACCGGGAGGGGTTGCCGACGATGCAGAAAATCCAGCGCACTGGGCTGGAGGTTTCTGGCCAGCGTGCCAAGTGGGACGCCGTCACCCCCACGTTCATCGAAGCGGGCACCAATCGTCTGCCGGCCATTTTCGACCGCGATGAACACACCGCGTTCAAGCCCAACTCCATCGCCACCTTCCAGTTCCGGCGGCTCTACTTCAGCAGCGCCGCGCTGAAGACCGCCACGGCGCAGGCGGGTTTCCGGGTCGGGCACGGCGACGTCATTCACCCGGGCGTGGACACGCGGCTGTTCCACGGCACGGTGAAGCCCGCGACCACGCCAGTGCGGAAGTTTCTCATCGTCACACGCATCACCCCGCACTGCGGCGTGGCCACGGCCATTGATGCGCTCAAGCTGGTGCGTGCCCAGGGCGGGAAGGCGACCCTGACCGTCTATGGCCGGGGCAGTTCCGAGGTGCTCTCCAAGCTGCGCACGCGGGCGGTGCAAGGCGATGCCGGCGTGGAATTCCGGGCCGGGGGCCTTCAGCGCGAGCTGCCGCTCATCTACCAGGCGCACGACGCGTTCATCTACCCGGTCGAGCGGGAGGAGCCATTCGTCGGCGCGCCGCTGGAGGCGATGGCGTGCGGGCTGCCGGTGATCGTCAATCAAGACCACGGCGTGGAGGCGTTGTTCCGGTCGCGCGAAAGCTGCCTGGCCTATCCTACCGGCGACCCCGGCCTGCTGGCCAACCGGATGCTGGAACTCATCCAGACCCCCGGCCTGGCGAACCAGCTGGCGCAAGTCGGCCAGAACGAAGTCCTGACCTCCTACCAGTTCGACACCACCGTCGAGCAGATCGAACGCTACCTCGACGACACGGTGGCGCAGTGGTAGTGAGCGGGACACTCCTGTCCCGCAGTGCCACTCGGTGTCAACGCCCGTTCCATGAACAGCGGACAGGAGTGTCCGCCTCACGCCGCCGTCCCGGTCTTGAATGGGCTTGGCTAACCCCGCCCTGCTGCTAGGCTGCGGACATGAAACTTCAACTCCTGCCCGCGTTCGCCCTGACCGTCCTGCTGGTGGCCTGCAACGGCTCCGACTCGAAGCCGGCGGAGACGAAGAAGGAGCCCTCCAAGCTGGGCGAGAATCCCGTGGCCGCGCCGCTGGACTACATCGCCGCCATCGGCAAGGCGCAGAAGGCGAACATCAGCCGGCTCGACCAGGCGAAGCTGATTGACGCGATCCAGAAGTTCGAGGCCGGCGAGAGCCGCCCGCCCAAGGACCTCGACGAACTGGTCAGCATGAAATACATCGCCGCCATTCCGGACGCGCCGAGGGGCATGCGGCTGGAATACAAGGCGGCGGACGGGTCGTTCATGTATGTGCCGATCAATGCGCCGCCAGCGGAGAAGAAGTAATCAGTATTCAGTGTCCAGTGTTCAGTGCGCCAGCGTTGGATATCGTGGCCCGCACTGATGGAACGCTGCCTCACTGATTACTGAATGCTGAAAACTGACCACTGGTTTTTCCTCGCCAATTTTTCCCCACGCAGGCAAACACTCCCGCTTTCGCATGAGCGAGCAAATCGTCATTCTCGACTTTGGGTCCCAATACACGCAGGTCATCGCGCGGCGCATCCGCGAGTGCAACGTGTATTCCACCATCATCCGCTACGACACCCCGGCGGATGAAATCGCCGCGATGGCCCCGCGCGGGCTCATCCTGTCCGGCGGTCCGTCCAGCGTGTATGCGGAGGACGCGCCGCTGCCGGACAAGGCGATCTTCAAGCTCGGCGTGCCCATCCTGGGCATCTGCTACGGCGTGCAGCTCCTCGCGCACTTCAACGGCGGCAAGGTCGAGAAAGGGCAGAAGCGCGAATACGGCAAGGGCACCCTCACCGTCCACGACGCGAGCTGCGCGCTCTTCGAGAACCTCCCGGCCACGCTCCAGGTCTGGAACTCCCACGGCGACAAGCTCACCCGGATGCCGAAGGATTTCGCGGTGGTCGCCACCACGGAGAACAGCGACTACGCGGTCATCGAGCACCGCGAGCGCCGCATCTTCGGCCTGCAGTTTCATCCCGAGGTCGTCCACACCCCGCGCGGGCGCGAGGTTTACAGCAACTTCGTCCACGCCATCTGCGGCTGCGGCAAGAACTGGACAATGCGGAACTACCTGGAGAAGGCCGTCGCGGACATCCGCGCGCAGGTCGGTGACGAGCGGGTGGTGCTGGGCCTGAGCGGCGGCGTGGATTCCAGTGTGGCAGCAGCGCTGCTGCACAAGGCCATCGGCGACCAGCTCACGTGCATCTTCGTGAACAACGGCCTGCTGCGTTCCAAAGAGGCCGAAGTCGTGCAGGAGGTCTTCGGACGCAACTTCAAGATGAAGCTGCAATACGAGGACGCCACCAAGCTCTTCCTCACCAAGCTCAAGGGTGTCACCGACCCCGAGAAGAAGCGCAAGATCATCGGCAAGGCGTTCATTGACGTCTTCCAGGCGGCGACGAAGAAGGCCGGCAAGGCGAAGTTCCTCGCACAGGGCACGCTGTATCCCGACGTGATCGAGTCCGTGCCCATCGCGGGCAACCCGGCGGCGCTCATCAAGAGCCACCACAACGTCGGCGGCCTGCCCAAGAACATGAAGTTCAAGCTGGTCGAGCCGCTGCGCTGCCTGTTCAAGGACGAGGTGCGCGTGCTGGGCCTGGAACTCGGCCTGCCGAAGGAGATCGTCTATCGTCAGCCGTTCCCCGGTCCCGGCCTGGCCGTGCGTGTGCTGGGCGACCTCACGGCGGACAAGCTGCGCATTGTGCGGGAGGCGGACGCCATCGTGGTCGAGGAGATGAAGAGCAGCGGGCTCTACTACCAGATCTGGCAGAGCTTTGCCGTGCTGCTCCCGTGCAAGAGCGTGGGCGTGATGGGCGACGAGCGCACCTACGACTTCACCATCTGCGTGCGCGCGGTGGAGAGCCAGGACGGCATGACCGCCGACTGGGTGAAGCTGCCGTATGAGATTCTGGAGAAGCTGGCCACGCGCATCATCAACGAGGTGAAGGGCGTGAACCGCTGCGTCTTCGACATCACCAGCAAGCCACCGGGGACGATTGAGTGGGAGTGATCCTGAATGAATCCGCCCGCCGACACGCTGCCGTTGGCCGACGTCTTCCGCGCGGCCAACGGGCTGGTTGTGGAGGGATTGATTGAAGACTGGGCGCTGGGCGGAGCGCTCGCGGCGATTTACTACGTCGAGCCGTTCACCACTTACGACGCGGACATTTTCTTCCTGCCCAAGGACAAGGGGTTGACGGCCGGCATCCCCGCCATCTATGCGCATTTGCGGGGACAAGGCTGGCACGAGGAACGGGAACACCTTTTGATCCGTGGTTTCCCGGTTCAATTTCTTGCCGCCAGCGGATTGACCGAGGAAGCTGTGCGCGCGGCGGAACGGCTGGATTACGAAGGCGTGCCGGCCAAAGTTTTCCGTGCTGAACACATCGTGGCCATTGCCGCCAGCGTGGGGCGTGCGAAGGACAAGGCGCGCATCGAGCAACTGCTGCAACAAGCCGACGTGGATAAAACGTATTTGGCCGACGTGCTTCATCGGCATAGACTAAAACTGCCAGTCGCATGAAAGCAGAACTGCGTCAGAAGCTCGCCCGCGAACCGTTTGCGGAAAAAATCCACAAGGTGGCGCAGCTCATTCGGCTGGCCAAAACCTTTCCGCGCCGTGCCCCTGGCCAGCCGGCGGCACGCTCCGGCCGGTGAAGGCTGCGTCTTCGAGATCACCCGCAAACTACAGGGGACGATTGAATGGGAGTGAGGCGGTCAGGTCACTGGCTTCCGGTGCTGGAGGGGTGCATCCGCACACTGCCCCCGGTCTCGCCCCGCCGGGCAAGCGAGGACGCTTGCGGCACGGCCGGCCGGAGGCCGGCGCTACGTAGCGCCCGCGTCCCGCGGGCCGTATCGCCGGCGTCCGCGCGGGCTCGGCTTCGGGGGCCGAGATGCGCCCGTGCTGGAGGAGGGCCACAGTGCTTGGTTGCAACTTTTGGACGGTGGCCTACAGTCCAACAACACCACTCGACCATGAATGCATCAACCCTGAGCATTGAGAGCGAACCACGGCAGACCTACCTCAAAGCTGTGGTTTTCACGCTGCCAGCGATGATCGCCTGGCTCGCCTGTTCCATGTTCCTGCTCCCGGTGTTGCGAGAGCTGTGGGATCACGCGGGCTTCGCGGCACCGCTTGCGCGGATAGCCATGAATGCCTCGCGCTATTTCCAATGGAACTTCCTCGTGCTGATGGCTATCGGTGGCGCTGTGCTGCTTACGCTGGAGTGGCGCAGCCGCAGTTGGGCAAAAAATCGCGCCAAGGTGCTGTGGGCCGGAGCCTTCCTCTTGAACATGAGCGTGCTCGTTTTCATCACCGCAATGTTCTCGACGGCGATCCTCTCAGCGCGAGTCCTGCTTATGGCGAAATGACAGCACGCAACCAACGCCTGTGTCCCGGGCTGGCAAAGACTGAACCGCTGCGTGTCTGACATCACCAGCAAGCCGCCGGGGACGATTGAGTGGGAGTGAAGTGGGGGCTTGAGTGCGCGATCAACAGCCGCGTGCGGCTGCGATCCTCTCATCAGCACCGGGCACTAATCCGCTGGCACGGACGGAGAAGACGGTTTGGATTCCCATCCGATGGGTCCCCGTGGCTGATCTCCCCGGAGTTCCGTTCGCGTCATTCGCAGGCCCTCACCCCTCCGTCTTTGCCAGCCGCTCCACCCGCGCCCGCAGGCACTTCGGACACAAACAATCCGCATCCGGGCTTGTCGGCATCGGCAGGCGCGGCAGTGCCATGCACCAGCAGGTGTTCGCGGCGCAATGTGCGAGGCACTCAAACTCCGTCCCGCACTCGGGGCAGCGTTTCTTCTCCGCGTGGCGGCTCATCATCGGAAAGGAAGCCTCCCGCAAAGGACCCGGCGGACGCAAACCCGTTCTCGTTCGCCCGGCCCCTGCGGGAGGGATGGCTCAGAACTTCGCCGTCACTCCCACCTGGAAGTTGATCCCCGGTGCCGGGTTGTGCCGCAGGGCAGCGACGAACGTGTTGTAGGTCGGGAACTGCTCGTAGAGCCGGTCCAGCAGGTTGTTCACCGCCACGTAGGTCG
>CAZOCL010000322.1:0-7718 GCA_964578245.1 uncultured Klebsiella sp.
CGCCCGCGAGCGCCGATGCGGTCATCAAGTTCATGCTCGGCCAGCCGCTCGATTTCGATCCGGGCACGCGCTACGCCTACTCAAACTTTGGCTACTGCCTCCTCGGGCGCGTGATCGAGCAGCTTGCGCACAAGCCTTACGAGCAGTTCGTGAAGGACTCCGTCCTCGCGCCCAGCGGCATCAAGGCGATGCGGCTGGGCCGCACGCCGGAAGCGCAGCGCGCCGCCGGCGAGGTCCGCTACTACACGCCAGAAAACGCCATGGCGGACAACGTCTTCCCGGGCACGACGTTGCGGGTCCCGTCGCCTTACGGCGGGTTCCATCTCGAGGCGATGGATTCCCACGGTGGCTGGCTCGCGAGCGCCGTGGACTTGGCGCGCTTCGCCGTCGCCTTGCGAGATCCCGCGAAGTGTCCGCTGCTCAAACCAGAGACGTGGAAGGAACTGCATGCCGCTCCGCCTGCGCCGGTGTCGCGTAACGAAGACGGTTCGTTGAAGGAGCCCTTCTATGTCTGTGGCTGGAGCGCGCGCCAGGTCGGTCGCCCGCCGCAAGGGGCGAACTACTGGCACACCGGGAGCCTGGCCGGCACGCGCACGCTGCTGGTGCGGCGCTGGGACGGACTGGCCTGGGCCGTGCTCTTCAACACACGGCAGGAAATCCCCGGCCTGCCGGACACCGCGATCGATGCGGCCATGCATCAGGCCGCCGAGGCCGTGAAGGAATGGCCGAAGGAGGACTTGTTCGCGAAGTTCGCGTAGGCAGGGCCATGTAAGCAGTAATCAGTATCCAGTGTTCAGTCGGGAACCTTCCTGCGCCGGCGCCCAGTTTCACCATTGCCGATTACTGACTACTGAACACTGATCACTGAATACTGGTCACTTCGGCCCCATGAACATCCGCTTGGTCGCGGCGTTGCACACGGCGCACTCCTTGAAGTCCTCGTAGCCCGGCGCGAAGACTTTGAGCGAGCCGTTCTGGCGAAAATTCTCCAGATACCGCATGCCCTCCTGACGCCCGTCTTCCAGGCGCTTGTCCCACTCTTTACGTTGTTCCGGCGTGAGGTTGAGCGACTGCAGCCGTCGGTCCACCCAGCGCGCGAGCAGCGTGTTGATGGCCTTGAGCCGTGTGCCCTGGCTCTCGCTCGCGAGCTGCTTCCGCAAGTCCTCCGGCAAACCTTCGCCCATCGTGCGGTGCTTGGACTGGTGCTCGGGCAGCTTGTAGCTGAAAAATTCGGGTCGCCCACGGTAAGCCCGCAGGCCATTGACCACCGGCATGCAGATGGGGCACGCGTAGATGAAATGCAGATACGCGCCCTGGCCGCCGTCGCGCATCAGGATGCGGTCCGTCTCCGCGTCGGTCAGCCCGTCCGCGTGCGCGCCCTCCAGCGTGGCGAAGTAGAGGAACTGGAACCGCTCGTCAAACGGCGTCACGGCGGCGGCGCTGGCGACGGCGAAGAGCAGGGCGAAGCAGATGGCTTTCATGCGGGTTGGACGTTGAACGCTCGCAAATGCTTCTCCCGTGGAGCGCTGAACATTGCCCGGCCTGAACGGAACGCGTCTCCCTCGTGCCGAGCGATGCACGGCGCTCCATCACTCGAGTGCACGCGTCTTAATAGGTTCTCCGCTGTTTTCGGTGGAACAGGGAGGCGAGCAGGGAAATTCCAAGCTCCAAATCCCAAGCTCCAAAGAAATCCCAAATCCCAAATTCCAATCGTTCTGCGCGCCTCGCTGCCAGCCATTCCACCCTGGTTCGCACCTTGATTTAATGGCTGGGATGCCCCGGCTTGCCCGTCCTGCGCCAGCCAACGCCTCCCTTTGGAGTTTGGAGTTTCTTTGGAATTTGGAACTTGGGATTTGGAGCTTCTTCCACACCCCGGCCCTCTCCCGCTGGGAGAGGGAGTCAAGTAGTCCGGTTCGGTTGGCAGGGGGCAACTACTGGACACGTTGCGGTCGAGGATTCCCCCTCTCCCAGCGGGAGAGGGCCGGGGTGAGGGAGAGCGCGCTCGATCGCCCACCGTGAGAATTCGACCAGTGTAATCCCGCAATTGGTCTAGAGCGCCGGGTCGGCGGTCGGCGCTCCGGGACGGTGCGAAACGCACCCGCCTAGGGCTTGGGCTTCTCGATCAGCACCACCGGACGGAGGAGTCCGCCCAGCGCAAGATCGGTCATCCGGGTGTGGTCCACCCGGATGGCGAGGACGTTTTCGCCGGGCTTCACGGCGGTGGTCACGTCCACCTCGAAGGGCGTGCGGGATTTGCCCAGGCCTTCACGCGCGGGCTTGGCCGGCGGATTGGCCGCGGCGACCACGGGCGGTGGCGTGGCCGGTGCCGACGTCGCCGGAGCGGCTGCCGCTTTGGCGCCCTTCTTCGGCGCTTTTGGGGCCACTACGGGCGCGGCGACCTCGATCTTCTTGCCGTTTACATAGACTTCCGTCGCGCCATCCACCTCGCCGAAGAAGAGCGTCAGGTCAGCGTGCTTCGGCGGCACGGTGAAGCGGGTGCGATACCACATCACGGTGTTCTGGTCGTGACCCTGCGAATCCAGGGTCACGTTGCGCGTGGCAACGAGCGGCCAGGCGGCGTCCACGAACTCGGCCCGGTGGAAGCCCCGGTTGTTGCCCGTGTCCTCCGCGTCGAAGCTGAACCGCCACTGGTCAGGCATGACCTGCACCACGCGGTTCGGCGCAGCGGTGGCGGCGGCTCCCTGGCGCACGGTCTTGCTCAGGAAGCGTTCGAGGTAGGCGGTGGAATACTCGGAGTTCAGCCAGCCCTTGGCGACGTCCGCTTTCAAGCGGGTGACGGTCTCGTCGTATTCGCGCAGGGCGGCAGCGAAGTCGCCGCGGTTCATGTCATCGCTCATGGTGCGGTAACTGCGGGCGCTGCGCAGGCCCTCGGCGTGCAAGGCCACGCGTTGCTCGTAGGCGGCGTCGCCCTTTGCGGCAGCGGCAGCCTTGGCCATCAGTCCCTCGCACTGCGTCAGGAACTCGGGGGTGTAAATCTGCGCGAGGCCGTAGAAGCTTCCCGCGTGCGACTTCAGCCGCTGCTGCGCGGCATCGAGGCCCATCCAATACGCCTTCATGTGCGGTGCGGCCTTGGGCCCGTAGAACTTCACCCAGTAGTCCTCCATGATGGCGGCGGCGTCCGCGTGCGGGTCGTAGGCGAGCCGGAGGCTGAGGTAGATCTGCGGGCCGTAGATGTGCCAGTTCGAGAGCACCTCGATGGTCATGTAGGTCAGGCCCTTGTTGGCGAGGTAAGGAAATTCCTTCTGGCATGCGCTGAACTTGAAGAAGGGCAGGGTGCCGTCGGCGAGGTTATACATGTAGTTGTAGTAGCCGATGCGCTTGGCCACGTCCGCCCAGCCGTCGGTCATGGTCACCTGCTGCTCGCGCGTGGTGCAGCCGGGGTAGCCGACCGGGTGGAGACGGCAGTAGCGGATGGGCGCGATCATCGCGCACAGGTTCGTCGAGAGCTGGCGCTTCACCGTGGGCGGCTGCGTGTAGTCCGCATAGCAGTAGAAGCTCAGCACGGCCTCGGGGTGCGACTGCGCCACGCGCCGCCCGATCCAGTCGAAGAAGTCCACGTAGCGGTTCGAGACGGCCACCGTGCCGCTGGATGGCTCCATCGCCTTCGGATCATCCTGCGCCTTGCAGACGGGGCACTGGCAGTAGCCACGACCGTCCGTGGGCGAGAGCGAGGGGTTGCGCGTTCCGCGTTCGATGGCCGCGACGACGTTCGACGCGAAGTGCTCGCGGAGCCCGGGGTTCGAGGTGCAGATCCAGCCGCCGGCCTTGCGCTGCCCATCCGCACCCATGGAGAAGAATTCCGGGTGGGTGTCAAAGACCGCTGGCGAGACATAGTTGCCCCAGGAATGCGAGTGGCCGAACGCCTCCCCGCCTGCGCCGTTCCAGGCCTTCCAGAGGCGCGCGTTCCAGGATGGGCCCTTGGGGTTGCGCCAGAGCAGGCCAGGCTTCTCGGTGAGGTTCAACGCGCCGACCGACAGCGTGGGCGAGCGGGGAAAGACTTCACCGAGCGGGCCGTCCATGAGGTAGCGGCAGCCCAGGGCTTCGAGGAAGCGGCAGACCGCCTTCAGCGTCGCGGCCTCGCTCTGGCCGGCGATGAGCACGCGCTTGCCGTCCGCCGTGATGCGGATGCCTTCGCGGCTCGGGCTGACGATGTCGTCGAGCTTGAGCCCGGCGGCAATCGCAGCCTGGCCGACGTAAATGGCCGGCACGCCGTCCGCAGCCTTGTCGGCGATGGGCAGGTCGGCGTCCGTGATCTTCTTCAACCACTCGGCGAGCACGCGCACCGCGTAGGCCTCGTCGTTGTCGGCGACGGCGGCCTTGCGCTTCGGAGCCGCCTTGCCTTTGACCGGCGCGGGTTCGGGTGCCTCCCGTGGGATGTTCGCGACAATGGTCGCGAGGGGCTTGCCATCGCGGACCAGGTCCAGCGCCCAGGCCGAACCGGGCGCGACGAACCCGGCGGCGAGGAGGAGCAACGTTGAGCGGAGCAGCTGGCGGAACAAACTAGATTGATTCATGGCAACGGAAGACTCGACGCGCGGCGAGGGCGCGGCGTTCAGGGGAAACGGAGCGCGGCCCTCCGGGCCGCTTTGCGCGTGCTGCCACATCGAAGCTGCAAATCGCTTTGCTCAGCCGTGTGAATGTTCAGTCGAGTCATGCTTCACGAAACGAGACGACCGACAACTTGCACGGCTGGATCTCGCCTTCAAGGTCCTTGCTGCCGCTCTCCCCTCCATGAACCGAAGCAGGTCAGAAAAATAGAGGAGTGCCTGATCGGAATTTTTCTGACCCCATCTTTCTGACCAGGTTTTAGTTCGAAATTTCTTGGGCTTGGTCAGGAAAATCCGCTGGGCAGTGCCCCGCCGGGTTTGTAGGGTCGCGGCTGCTTTCGCCGTGAGCCATCGCCGCATCATCTCCCTCCTGCCCAGCGCGACCGAGATGGTCTGGGCGCTGGGCTGTGGCAGCCAGTTGGTCGGGCGCTCCCACGAGTGCGATTTTCCCGTCGAAGCAACGAGCCTGCCGGTCTGCACCGAGTCCAAGCTCCTGCCCAACTCCTCCAGCCGCCAGATCGACGAACAGATCAACAACCTGCTTGGCGCGTCCCTCTCGATCTACCGGCTCAATACGCGGCTGATGCAGGAACTGAAGCCCAACCTCATCCTCACCCAGTCCCAGTGCGACGTCTGCGCGGCCAGCGAGGCCGACGTGGCCAAGGCGCTGGGCAACTGGACCGGCCCGCTGCCGCAGATCCTTTCACTCACGCCGCACCGCCTCGCGGACGTTTGGGAGGACATCCGGCGCGTTGCCGCCGTGCTGGGGATCAGCGAGCACGGCAAGGAAGTGCTGCGCGGGTTGAAGATTCGCTGCGTGGATGTGATCGAGAAGGCCTGCCTGCTCCCGCGTCCCTCCGTCGCCTGTCTCGAATGGCTCGACCCGCTCATGGGCGCGGGCAACTGGGTGCCCGAACTGGTGGAACTCGCCGGGGGCCGGAATCTCTTCGGCGAGGCGGGCAAGCACACCGGGCGCATCCGGTGGGAGGAGCTTGGCGCCGCGAACCCGGAGGTCATCATCGCACTGCCCTGCGGCTTCGACTTGCGGCGCACGCGGGAAGAATTGCGCGTGCTCACGACCAAGCCTGGATGGGCCTCGCTGAAGGCGGTCCGGGCCGGGCGGGTGTTTCTGTGCGATGGCAGCGCCTACTTCAACCGCCCGGGACCCCGGCTGGTGGAGTCGCTGGAGATGCTGGCGGAGATCTTGCATCCGGCGAAGTTTCACTTCGGCCTGGAGCAGCGCGGCTGGGAGAAGTTCAGCGGGTAAGGGCCGGATTGTGAACAACTTTGCGTTGCGCTGACCGTTCCCCGTCCACAGCCTCTGCGCGTGGCAAAACCCGCGTTGGGAAAAGGTCTGGGCGAACTGCTCAATGAGAATGGCGCATCGCGCGCCACGCCGGAGACCCGCACGATCTCGGCAACGCCGGCCCTGAGCGCCGGCATGAGCACCCTGGTGCGCAATTCCGGCGAGGCCCAGTCCCAGCCTGCGGCTTCGGTCTCCCCGAAAGTCCTGCGAATCTCCCTGCTGGCCGCGGATGCCGTGCTGCTGGGTGGTGCGGTCCTCTTGGTGGTCAACCGCACTTCCGGTGACTGGAAGTCAGTGACCATCGCGCTGCTGGCCGTGCTCTTCGGGGCGTGGCTGGGGTGGCTGGCGCTAAACTTGGGACGGGAGAAGCCTCAGCCGTAAACAGGCGTCAGGTTTCATCGCGTCGCGCGTGAAAATGAAAGGCAGCCGACGATTGCTGGTTCTGATTCCAATGGTCTTGGCAGGGTTCGGATTGCTTGCCTTTGCAGGCTTCCAAATGGGAATCGTTCGGACTTATCGCTACGCGGACTACGGTGATCATCTCGATCTCGCTGGGAAGGACGTCATCATTCTGGCGGGCGCATCACGTGAGAAGGCGGTGACCCTGTTTTCCATGTTGAGGGCAACACAAGATATGCGCGTGCGCGTCGCGTTCGCTCGGACGTTACGGGCTTACAATGGAGAGATGGCCGACGAGGTGCATGAATTCTCAAACGCACGTCAGGGTGCTCAGAAAGTGACGCACTTGCTCTTGAGAGAGGGGCGAGTGATCGAGGTCCGTTTCCATTGGTGAAACAGTTCACTCCGAATTCTGAACGAGGCGAAGCCCTGGCATAGGAGCCCGGCGCTCAGACTCTCCACCTTTCTGCGACGTGAACGCCGCGCTCCGCCTACATCCATCACGCTTTTACATTCTTGATTTCGAGGTTCGGGCTTAGGACCGGAGCCCATTGCACCGCCAAACAAAAGTGCCGCACCCATCGGGTGCGGCACTGGTTGAATCGTAATTCCAGCCGGAACGCTCAGGCGAAGAGTTCCGCCACCGGCTTCGCGCCTTCCTTGACCAGCTTCATCGGACGGCCGAGCGGGGTGGTCAGCTCGCGCTTGAAGTCTATGCCGAGGGCGTGGCAGACGCTGGCGTGGATGTCGGCGACCTGCACCGGGCGGTTCTCCGGGGCCATGCCGTCCTTGTCGGACGAGCCGATGACCTGGCCGCCCTTGATGCCGCCGCCGGCAAGGAAGCAACTGAAGACACGGGCGTGGTGATCACGCCCGGCATCCTTGTTGATGTTCGGCGTGCGGCCGAATTCGCTCAGCATGATGACGAGGGTCTTCTCCAGGCGACCGGAAGCGTGCAAATCCTCGATCAGCGAGGCGACCGCCGGGTCCATGACCGAGCCGTGATTGCGCATGGCAGGGAAGACATCCATGTGGTTGTCAAAGCCGCCACGATTGACCTGCACGAAGCGCACGCCGGTCTCGATGAGCTTCTTGGCGAGCAGCGTGCCGCGCCCGAACTCGGTGAGGCCGTAGCGTTCGAGGGTCTTGGGGTTTTCCTTGTCGAGGTCGAAGGAGGAGAGCGCGGGGCTCTTCATCAGGGCCACGGCGTCCTTGAGGGCGACGTCAGCTTCCTTGAGGTCACGCGCGGCCAGCTTGCCGGAGGTGCGGAGATTCATCTTGGCGAGAATCTCCAGGCGGCGCTCACCCTGGGCGTGGTGGATGCCATCGGGGAAGGCGAGATACGGGTCACGCTCGCCGGGCAGGCCGATGTAGTAGGCCTCGCAGCGCTGGCCGAGGTAGCCCGCGCGGGGGGCCATGCCGCCGATGCTGATGTAGGCGGGGAG
>CAZOCL010000323.1:0-7672 GCA_964578245.1 uncultured Klebsiella sp.
AGTTCTCCGCCGTCTTGGGCGCGACATCGGCAAACAGTTCCATCGTGATGCGGCCGGCGGGTTCGCCACCGATCGAGACATCAAAAAACACTTTCGGATTCGTAGATTGGTCCATGCGCAAAGTCTTGAGGGAGCTAGGCCGCGTGTCAATCCCGTTGGCTTCTCAAGGACAGGTCCAGGGATGTTTTTGACTGACGAATGAAAACCAGCAGAAGGGGGAGGGTTTTGACTCCTCGCCTTCATTCGTCAGTCCCCATTCGTCAGTCCTTGCTTCCCAAGGATGATTGGGACGTGTTCTGGCGGTTCCCGGAGCGCGGCCTGCCAGGCCGCTTTGCGGGTCGTGCGGCAGTGGGGGTGCGTGCCGTTGCGGTGGTCGTCCGCGCAAAGCGGGCGGGGACGCCCGCGCTCCGGGAGCTTGTGCCCGGGCGCGGCTCACGCTTTCATCGCGGGGTGATTCGCCTGTTCGCCATTCTGTTGTCCGGACTTGTCTTCGTGCCCCTTGGTTTCGCCGCCGAGGAGCGCACCCTCGAAGCCGACTTGCTCATCGTCGGGGCCAATGAGTCCGGCTGTGCCGCAGCGGTGCAGGCGGCGCGGCTGGGCGTGCCACGCATCGTGCTGGTGAACGACATTGACTGGCTCGGCGGCCAGTTCAGTGCCGAGGGCGTCGGCTGCGTGGACGAGTGGACGACGGTGCGTGGCAAACGAGTGGACTTCCCGCGCTCCGGGCTGTTCCTCGAAGTCATGCAGCGCATCCGCGCGCACAACTCGCAGAAGTTCGGCGTCGCCACGCCGGGCAATGCGTTCTGCGGCACGGACACCATCGAGCCAGCCGCAGCGGCGCGCATCTTTGAGGAGTTGCTCGCGCTCTACACCGAGCAGGGAACGAAACAGATTCAAATCCTGCGCGGCTGGGAACCGGTGAAGGTGGGCGTGGATGGGAAGCGTGTGACGGGGGTGACCTTCTCGCGGAGCGCGGCGTTCACGCCGCTTCAGCGTTCCTCGCGCGAGGGTGCCGGAAGCGGCCTAAACGCCGCGCTCCTCAATGTCCACGCCAAGCTCACCTTGGACTCCTCCGACTGGGGCGATGTCATCCGCCTGAGCGGCACGAAGTATGCCGCCGGCCCGGACTTGAAATCCCGCTTCGGCGAGGCGAGCGCACCCGAGAAGATGGCCGGGGACGAGCGGAACGAGATGAACCCGCTCTCGTGGTGCGTGGTGATGCGTGAAGCGGGACGGGTGGCGACCATCCCCCTGCCCACCGGCTACGACCCACGCAGCTTCGCGCAGCTCGACAAAACGCCGCCCTGGGTGGACAGCGCGATGACGGACGGGATTTACTCGCCGGCCGGGTGGAGTGTTTACACACATCGCCGGCTGGTGGACCGCTGGCACAACGGGTTTCCGGTTGGCACGGAAAAGACCTTGTTGAACTGGCCGGTGCAGGACTACCCGATCTTCAACTACCCGAAGCGCGTGGCTGACGCGCTCGAAGCGACGGAGCAGGGCGCGGCGCGCAAGAACATCGTGGAGATGACCCCCGCGCAGCGGCGCATCGTGTTTGAGGATGCGAAGCAGCATTCGCTCGGGCTGGTGTATCACCTGCAGACGAAGGTGCACGACCGCGTCGGCGACTTCCCGCAGAGCTTCCGCCACATGGAGTTGACGGATGAGTTTGGCACGCCAGACCGCCTGCCACCGAAGCCCTACGTGCGCGAGGGGCTGCGTCTCGAAGCCCTCTACATGCTGCGCGAGCAGGACATCCGCGCGGCGGACCGCAATCCGCGCTGGGCCAGGGTGATGGTGCCCGACGCGGTCTTCGGCTTTCAGTTCAACATCGATTTCCACCCGACCCGGCGGAAGTTCATGACGGATGATCCCAACGGGCCCTGGCAGTTCGTGCACACGCCCACGCGCAACTGGCACACGGACACGGACCGCGGGATGTTTCCTTACCGCAGCCTGGTGCCGGTGGAGACTGACGGCCTCTTCGGTTGCTCGAAGAATGTGGGCTACTCCAGCGTGGTGAGCAGCGCGGTGCGGCTGCACGGGCACATGATGCATGTCGGGCAGGCGGTCGGGACGGCGGCGTGGATGTGCCTGCGCGATTCGATCCAGCCGCGCGAAATCGCACGCGACTGGCCACGCATCCGCGAGCTGCAACTGCGGTTGGTGCGCGGTGCCGGCGGGCCTGGCGTGCTGCTCTGGCCCTTCCACGATCTTGCGCCGGATGATCTGCACTTTGAGGCAGTGAACTCGCTCGCCGTGCGTGGCATCTGGCAGGCGGATGCGGACAGCCTGGACTTCCAGCCCTGGAAGCAGGTGACGCGTCGCGAGCTGGCGCGGTCGCTCGTGCGGCTGCAACGCTCGCTGGTGGAGGCAAAGGACTTTCCGACGCTCGCGGAGTCACCGCGCTTTCGCGATGTGCCGGCCAGCGATGCGGATCGCGCCGTGATCGAGGCGATGATGGCGTGGGGCGAGTTCGGACCGCCGCAGCCGACGTTCAACCCCGAGGCCGCCGTGGAATGGGGCACGCTGCATCGCTGGCTCACGGCACTGAAACTGCCCGCGAACACCGGACTGGCGCGGCAGAAGGACTTGCCGCTCACGCGGGCGGAACTGGCCATCCACCTCTGGGCGATCCTCAAGTCCCAGCGCGAGTGGCTGCCAGACCTGGCAAACTACCTCAAGCCGGGCAATGACCTGGACGGCGATGGGGTGCCGGATTTGGAGGACGGGCTCCCGCTGCCGAAGCGGTTTTGAGGGTGGGATGGCGAGGGAGGGGCGAGGGACGGCGGCGTTTCCGGCGCGCGGCATTCATGCAGCTTCAAGGCGCTGCGATCTTTCGCGATCGAGGACTCTGCCGCGTTCGGACGTTGAAGCGGCGTGAACGCCGCGCGCCACCCGCAGGCTGAAGCCTGCGACTACGCGGTCAGAACGCCAGCAGGTCGAGTTGCTGCGTGCCTTCGGGCGTAAGGGCCCACTTGCCACTCTTGAGCGTCAGGAATTTCCGGCAGCCATTCTTCTTCTGCTCCTCGTCGTTGACGGAGAGCAGATGATACTTGCCGGGGTAGTTCTTCACCTCGGAGGGCGTGCGCGGGATGATCTGGCAGGGGATGCCATTGAAATTCAGCACCACTTCAAAGGCCCCGATGCCTTCCTTCTCGGTCGCAGGATTGCGCCGCACCAGGGCTGAGTGCCGTCGTGCGAAGGCGAATTCGCTCTTGTGGATGAGCACTCGGCATAGCTCGGTTTGGGCCTGCACGAACCGGAGCAGGCTGAACTTGTCGCCCTCGGCACGCTGGCGGAGCAGCACGGCGCGGGGATCAATGCCCAGCAGGTTGCGGCCGTTCCAGTCGCCATGGTCATTGCGCAGGCCAGCGAGATTGGCCTCGTGCCACTGCGCGTAATGCTCGCTGGCCACGAGATCGATCTCGAAGTGGACGTGCGCGCGCTCCACGCCAATGCGCGTCTTGGTGTTGGAGGTGCGGCCCATGACACCGAGGCGGTCGCCGGCCTTGACCTTGTCACCTTTTTGCAAGTCGTCGCGGATGCTGGCCAGATGCGCGTAGAGCGTGCAGACCTCGAGGCCGTCGATGCGATGGCGGAGGATGATGTAGTTGCCGTAGTTGGAGAGGCCGGACTTCCGGTTGATGTAGGCGACGGTGCCCTCGGCGGCGGCGGAAACCGGGTCGGTGGGCTCGCCGCGCTTGTCGTGCTGGGTCCAGAGGATGTCGAGGCCTTCGTGGAGCTGATGGCCGTCCGTGCGGACGCAGCCGAAGGTGCCGGCCAGCCAGGTCTTCCCGGGCGTCGGGGCAAAGAACTTTTCCTCACCCCCCGCCTCAAAGAGGGCGCGGTTGGCGGTGGGGAGTTGAAACGGCTGGCCGGAGGCGGCGAGCGAGGCGAGGACCAGCAGCAAGACTGCGGGGCAGGGCAGGGCGCGCATCAATCCTTGTATTTCTTCAGCTTGGTGACGGTGTTGTTCAACAGGCGGACGTATTTATCCGCTTGCTCTCGCGTGATGTCCTGTGGGCGGAAGAGCAGGGTGCCGTTGGAGATGTGGCGGTCCATGCGCATGGTGCCCAGCCAGCGCGAGTCGGGAAACTGGCCGCCGATGGCCAGCCGCTTCCCGCGATAGGACAGGGACAGCATTTCCAAGGTCTGGGTGCCCTGCCGGTCGAATTGCAAGTGGATGGCGAACTGCCCATCGTTCCCGTCCCAGACGGTGGCCGTCTCGAGCTGATCCTCGCTGAGCATGGCTCCCGTGACCGAGAATTTCTGGGGGTTTTCGATCCCCACGCTGATCGGCCGGCTCAAGCCAAACGTGTCGGCGTAGGTCTCGAGATGGATGCGGAGCGTGGCGACGCCGGTCGCCGTCTTGGCCGAGCCGTCGGAGTTGGTGGTTTCGCACGCCGTCAGCCACGCGGCCAGCAGCACGAACAAATAGGAGTTGAAGCGCACCGCGCGGAACTTCATAATCAAGCCAGCCAACAAAAACAGTTCGGCAAAGTAAAGAAGTTATGGGCAGACAAACCAATAAAGTGCAGAAGCGTCATCGTCGTGAAAGTTACAACAAGCGCCGCACGGCGGCGGCCAAGGTGAAGGCCAAGGCCAAGACCAAGGTCAAGTAAGGCTGAGCGAGCCGCTTCCGATTTGAGCCGCCCGGTGACGGGCGGCTTTTTTCGTTGCCAGTGCAATTGCACTAAGGTGCAACGATGCAGTTGAAAACTGGCCTCCTTTTATCGCAAAGACGCAGAGGACGCAGAGAAACGCAAAGTTGATTGTGCGGCTTGTTCACAAAGCCTGGCTCGTGCCACTGTGATACGTGTGCGTAGATTGTGGGGCAGTGCGGGCCAGGCCTGATAACATTGAACTTTCCGCATGTTATCATCCTGGTCGCGCCGAGCTTTCTGGTGAACAAGCTGTGCATATGAATTCGTTGTCGGATGGAGAAACCATGATAGTCTCATCGCAGTTCATTGAAAGAACCGGAGCGGATGCGGCGGACGAAAGAAGGCTGCGGAAGTTCCGAGGATAATCCCAGGTGACTGGGGAAAGGCTAAGACAGGCTGGTTGGCTTGGCCCCTCTGAAGTGCGATGCCGAAAGGCGCGTGCGGGGAGGCAGAATTCACCAGCTCCTCTGGCGGGCGTCGCAGCCCGTCACACGCGATTGAGGAGCTTGGCAGCGAGGGGCGATTAGAAGCCGCCCCAAGTTGAGTCAAGTAGCGCCGGCTGGTTTCGGGCCGGTGTGAATCGCGGTTACCCAGAGGGTATCCGGTTGCTACCGTGGATCAGCACGGGGCGGAAAGCTCTGGCGGCCGTCGCGAGACGGTCGGCCAGCCAAAACCTCCGAAAGGAGGACAAAGAGAGCGCCCGCACCGGGAAGGACACGCGGCCTCGGCAAGGCCCGTTAAAACCTTCCGCAACGTTGGCGATGCTACAAACGGCACCGCTGGCCTGTGAGCCAAAGGCAACCTGAGAGTTAAGAGGCGAGACCCGTGGCAGGGGGCAAACGCACCACCAAAAGTGGCGGCTGTCCCCGCGCTAAGTGGTCAAGACGCGGACCGCACACACAGTCGTGTCTTGACCTGGTTCGTGAGCCGGTGGCGCAACCACCAGCCCAAGCGAGCTGAAAAGCCTCACTCGAAATCCAGTGGCCGCAAGGCGCTGGACGGCCCTGCTGCGAGGCCGGAGACTCCGCTTGCCGTGGAGAACAGCGTCGGGAAGCCGGCAGCCCCGCGAGGGCGCGCCTAATGCCGGTCCGGGAAAGAGAGCTTGGCGCACTCCCATCCCCCGTTTTGCCCCCGTCGGGCCGCAAGGTCTGGCGGGGGCATTCCGCTTTTGGTGACCCGCGATGTTGGCGTCCCCGTTGCGCCCTTCCCGTTACGGCGTTTGGGCAAGGTCAGGAGAAACTCCAAACTCCAAATCCCAAGTTCCAAAGCAGGTCCGAGCTCCAAGTTCCAAACTGGGTGCGCGCCGGGCGCTCGTTTGAGATTTGGAGCTTGGGGCTTCTTTGGAATTTGGAACTTGAGATTTGGAGTTTCCAACATTGGCGATCCCTTTTTTCTGTCGCCACCTGCCTCTTTGGGGCAACGTGTCCTTAGTTCTGCCCGCACCAGGTTGCGGACGCCAGCCATGTTGGACCGGGTCAAAGTCATTCTAGGCGACATCACCAAGCAGTCGGTGGACGCCATCGTCAACGCGGCGAACACAACTCTGCTCGGCGGCGGCGGCGTGGACGGCGCCATTCATCGCGAGGCCGGTCCGCATCTTGTCTGGGAATGCCGCAAGCTCGGCGGCTGTCCGACCGGTGGCGCGCGCATCACCAAGGGCTACTACCTCCCGGCCAAGCACGTCATCCACGCCGTCGGCCCCATCTGGCAGGGCGGCACCTGCGGCGAGGAGGAACTGCTCGCGCGCACCTACCGGAGCGTGTTCGAGCTGGTCGAGCAGAACGGCATCACCACCGTTGCGCTGCCTGCGATCAGCACGGGCGCGTATCGGTTTCCTCTCGACCGCGCCACGCGCATCGCTGTGCGAGAGACCCGCTCCTGCCTGGAGCGGAGCTTCACGCTGAAGCAGGTCGTCTTCGTCTGCTACGAACGCCCCACCTACGACGCCTATGTCGCTGCGGTGGCGGAGACCTTCGGCTGAACTGCAACCGGCTCGTTTGCGGAGCGCCGGCTTCCAAGCCGGCTTATCGCGTTTGGACCAGTGAAGGCTGAGCTTCGCCGATGGGTGCGAGACATAACTCAACCCGAACTCCGAAGTTGAAACCGCGGATTTCGCGGATGACACGGATGGAAAAGGCCTAGCAGCGCTGCGTTCCGGAACCAATCCAGCCGGTGGCGAGCCTGCGCAAACGGTTCTTTATCTGCGTCATCCGCGTCATCCGCGGTTTCTCTCTCGGAATTCGAGCTCAAGCACTACACCACTCCATTGACGCTGGGGTTTCGCCGAGGGAAGGCCAAATCCCACGCATTTCGCGTCAATTCCGCGCGCTCTGTTCGCGCCGCCGCCTGAATTGACCGGAAAAGCCCGTTGGCGCGTTCGATGCTCAAAAGGAGGTAATCAACCTTCAACCCTTCATTGGACCGATTGCCTATGAATCCCCAAGAGTCCACGCCCATCCCACCCACACCCACTCCTGATTCGTCCGCCTCAGCGGCTGACCCGGGAGCCTTGCCACCAGCCTTGCCACTGCTGGCGGGCACGCCAGACGTAGCCGTCTCTCACTCAGCCCGCGGTCCCATTGATCCAGAATTCGTCCTGGAAGCCGTCATTCCCCCGCAAGCCCCACCAGAACCAACCCCGGTCACGCTGAGCGACTTGTGGCAGGAAGCCCTCGCCCATGTCCGGCGCGTGCCGTTCCACCGCCTGGGCAGATTCCTCCTCACGGTGAATCCCTTCTACCTGGCGAGTGCCGTGATGATGCTCTACGGCCTCTACCTCGTGAGCGTGGACACGCAGTTGCTCGGCCAGGAAACCTCCCAGCTCGCCTTCAACTTCAGCTCGCTCCAGCTCTACGAATGCCTGCTCGTTGTCACGGCGGTGGTGCTGGCGCGGCGGCGGATCTGGTATGACTCCACGCTGCTGGTGATCTTCGAGAACCTCTTTGCGGTCGTGCCGTTCATCCTCATCAGCCAGGCCAGCTTCATCAGCGCGGACTGGAAAT
>CAZOCL010000324.1:0-7622 GCA_964578245.1 uncultured Klebsiella sp.
GTTTGACCGGAGCCACGGGTTCAATGGGTTTAGCCGGAGCCACCGGCTCCACCGGCCTAGCCGGAACCAACGGACTCAACGGCACGAATGGACTAACCGGCGCGATGGGCGCGATGGGTTCAACCGGCGCAACCGGCTCCACCGGCCTAGCCGGAACCAATGGACTTAACGGCACGAATGGACTAACCGGTGCGATGGGCGCAACGGGTTTAACCGGTGCGATGGGTTCAACAGGAGCAATCGGCTCCACCGGATTGGCGGGGACGAACGGCCTCAACGGCACAAATGGGCTGGCCGGGGCCACGGGTTCAATGGGTTTGGCCGGCGCAACCGGCTCCACCGGCCTGGCCGGAACCAACGGACTCAACGGCACGAATGGAGCAATGGGCCTGGTCGGGGCTACCGGTGCCGCCGGCATGGCAGGGACCAACGGCCTCAGCGGCACCAATGGCCTGGACGGTGCCGTCGGCCCCATGGGGGTGGCGGGCACCAACGGCGTCAACGGGACCAACGGCACCAGCAGCACCTACCAATACGGGTATGTTTACAACTTGAGCGCCCAGGTGGTGGCTGTGGAAGCAGCCGTCACCTTCAGCAACAATGGCGTTCGCACGGCAGGAATCACCCATGGCCTGGGCAGTTCGGACATCGTCATTGTCACTGCGGGCGACTACAAGGTCACCTTCTCGGTGTCGGGGACAGAGCCCAACCAGTTCGCGTTGTTCTTGAATGGAGTGGCGGTTCCGGAATCCATTTATGGATCAGGGGCCGGCACCCAGCAGAACACTGGGCAGGCCATTCTGGCCATCCAGATGAACGATGTGCTGTCCTTGCGAAATCACTCATCGTCGTCGTCGGTCACGCTGGCGGCAGCTCCCCCGATCGGCGGCACGCTGGCAGCTCTCAACGCCTCCCTCATGATTCAGAAATTGAACTAATCACATGCTGCCTCGGAACCATCCTGCGACCACCATCCTTCAGGGAAACCAAGTGGAGATTCACAGCCGGGTTACACCCCATGGTGCCGTGCGGGCCAGCGGCTTAGCTTCCGCCTCCGGTTAGACCCCAACAACGCATCCAATATCAGCACCATGAAAATCAACTTCGCACTCCTGGCCGTCTTGAGCGGTCTGCTGGTCAACAGCACCCCGCTGTTCGCCTCCGAAATGGACGACCGTATCGAGGCCGCTGCCAGGAAATCGTATGTATTCAAAACCTACCTCAAGGACGACTCGATCAAAACCGAGTCCAAAAATGGCGTCGTGATCCTGACAGGCACGGTGACGGAAGCATTCCATCGAGACCTGGCCCAGAACACCGTGGAAGGTCTGCCCGGAGTCACGAGCGTGGACAATCGCCTGCAGATCAAAGGGGAGAGCCCCGCCGAGCGTTCCGACACCTGGATCAGCATGAAAGTGAAGACCGCGTTCCTGTTCCATCGCAACGTGAGCGCCAGTGAAACGGAGGTCTCGGTGAAGGACGGGGTCGTCAGCCTGCGTGGCACGGCCACCAGCCTGGCCCAGAAGGAACTGACCGCCGAATATGCCCGGGACATCGAAGGCGTCAAAGAGGTGAAGAACGAGCTGACGCTGGTCGCCAGCCCGGCCCGGCCGAAAGCAACGCTCGGCGAAACGATTGATGACGCCTCCATCACCGCGCAGGTGAAACTGTCGCTCCTGTCGCACCGCTCCACCCACGCCCTGAAAACCAAGGTGGCGACGATCGAGGGCGTCGTCACCGTGACCGGCCTGGCGAAGAGCTTGTCCGAGAAGAACCTGGTGACCAGGCTCGTCATGGATGTCCATGGCGTGAACAGCGTGATCAACAACATGACCATCGCCGCGCTTCTCATCGCGAACTGAGCCCGAACTCCGAAGTTGAACCACGGATGCACACGGATGGACAGGGATAGGGGAATGGCTGAGCGGTGGTCCGTCTTTTCCCAGCGGGTGATCCGGAGGGAAAGAACCCCCCGCCGGGGCGGTGAGGTTTTTATCCGTGTGCATCGGTGTCCATCCGTGGTTGTAGAATTCCTATTTCGGAATTCGGACTGAGTTCGTGTTCGGATGGCAGGCGTGCAGGTAAGCCCAGCCGGCCATGGGCTCGCGGGCGCTGCGCGCGGGACGGTGCTGGTGGCTCATCCTAATTCCGACAGTTGGGATTCAACGCAAAGGCGCAAAGACGCGAAGGCGCAAACAGAACCGGCAGGTCGGTTTCGCTCCTGCACACGTGCAGGTGAGCGCGGTTCAATTAGGTGCCCCAATCCAATTCCTTGTTCTCCACATCTTTGCGGCTTTGCGCCTTTGCGTTAACTGCGGTGGCATTCCAAGGGGTGAACACCCCATGGTTGCCCCCTTTGCTCCGCGTTAGGTTTATTCCTTGAAGCCCAGCACGGAACGATCAGCGGAGTTGACCGGTGCAGATCGTTCCACCCGAGGCGAGCCATGACCCCCCGCGAAGACAACCAGCAGGTCATCAGCAGCCTCGCCCATTCCCAGTTGTATCAGGACTTCGAGCGTTCCTTCAACGAGCTGACCGGGCTGCCGGTGAATGTCCGGCCCGTGGTGAACTGGCAGCTTCCGCATCACGGACGCAAGAACGAGAACCCCTTCTGCGCCATGATGGCGGAACGCAACCGGACGTGCGGGGCCTGCCTGCTGACGCAGCAGCGGCTCACGGAGGCCGCCCAGACCGCGCCCGCCACGGTCCGATGCCAGTTCGGCTTGTGCGAATCCGCCGTGCCCATCCGCACCGGAAACAAAACCATTGGCTACCTCCAGACGGGGCAGTTGTTTCTCCACCAGCCCACGGAGGCGCAGTTCGAGCGTGCGGCGAGTCTGGCCCGGGACGGCGGCGTGACGGTGGACGGCGAGACATTGCGCGCGGCTTACTTCAACTCCCCGTTGCTCACGACCAGACGTCATCACGCCGCCGTGAACTTGCTGCAGACCTTCGCCGAGCATTTGGGAATGGTGAGCAACCAGCTCATGGTGCGGAGCGAAAACTCCGAGCCACCGGTGATCACGCGCGCCCGGCAGTTCATCGAGGAGCACCATCAGGAGGACATGTCCCTCGGCATGGTCGCGAAGTCGGTCAACATGAGCACCTTCTACTTTTGCAAGATCTTCAAGAAGGCCACCGGGATCACGTTCACCGAATACGTCTCCCGCCTGCGGACAGAAAAAGCGAAGCACCTTTTGCTCAACCCCCATCTGCGCATCTGCGAAATCGCCAGCGAGGTCGGCTTCCAGTCGCTCACGCACTTCAACCGCAACTTCAAGCGCCTGACCGGACGGTCGCCCTCGGACTATCGCGGGCACCTGCCGACGGCCTGAACTCCCGGTCCAGCAGAGCGCACCATGAGCCAGCCAGCACCCGCCCCGGCCGCCGATGACCAGGTGTTGTTCTCCACGGTGGACGCGGCCGTCGCCACGGCAACCACGGCCCAGCGGGTCTTCCAAGAACATGGCCTGGATGCGCGCCGCGCGGTGATTCAAGCGATGCGGGAAGCTGCGCTCACCCACGCGGAGCGCTGGGGCTGCATGGCGGTTGAGGAGACCCAGCTCGGCCGCGCCGACGACAAGGCGCAAAAGAACCGGCTCTGCGCCACGCGCACTCCGGGGGTGGAGGACCTGCTGTCGCGGGCCTACACCGGGGACCAAGGGCTGACCTTGGTGGAATATGCCCCGTTTGGCGTTGTGGCCGCCGTCACACCCTCGAACAATCCTGCTGCCACCATCATCTCCAACGCCATCGCCATCCTGGCCGCTGGCAATGCCGTGGTCTTCGCCCCGCATCCCGCCGCCGCCTTGGTTTGTCTGGATACGATGCGCGTCCTGGCGGCGGCGGCGGTCGCGGCCGGCGCACCCGCCGGCTTGATCACGACGGTCTCCCCGGTTTCGCAGGCGATGACCAAGGCGCTGCTGTCCCATCCCGGCGTCAGCCTCAATCTGGTGACCGGTGGTCCGGCCATCGTGAAGGTGGCGATGACCACGGGCAAAGTCTGCAAGACGATTGCGGCCGGGCCAGGCAACCCGCCGGTGGTGGTGGATGAAACGGCCATTTTCCCCCAGTGCGCCGAGGCCATCATCTTTGGCGCGAGCTTCGACAACAACCTGCTGTGCATCGCGGAAAAGGAAGTCATCGTGGTGGAGGCGGCGAAGGTCCGGTTCCTGGAAAGCATGCGCCTGGATGGGCGGGCCTTTGAGCTGTCCGGCGCTCAGATGGATGCCCTGGCCAGGCTGGTCATCCAAACGGAGGGCGCGGGCTGCCGCGACGCGGTTCTGAACCGCGACTATGTGGGACGCGATGCGGCGGTGCTGGCCCGGGGCATCGGCCTCGAGGTGCCCGCCACGACGCGCTTACTGTGGGGCGAGGTGCCCAATGAACACCCCTTCATCTGGACCGAGCAGCTCATGCCGGTGCTGCCCGTGACAATCGTGCCGGACGTGGAGGCAGCCATCGAACTGGCCTGGCGGGCCGAGGGCGGCAACCACCATTCGGCGGCGATGTATTCGACCCATGTCGGCAACCTGACGCGCATGGGCCGGCGCATGCAGTGCTCCATCTTTGTGAAGAACGCAGCCACGCTCTACGGCCTGGGCATGGGTGAGGGCTACGCCTCCATGTCCATCGGCACGCCGACCGGGGACGGGCTCACGAAGCCCTCCCATTTCGTCCGGCCGTTGCATTGCTGTCTGGTGGGCTACTTCCGGATCGCGTGAGCCGGCGATGGCAGGAACACATATGCATCCTGATGGGGAGATCACCCCATGGTCCGGGCCGGACCGCGCTTATAGTTTCACCGGGCGTGCTGTCCCGAACCCAATGGCACGGCGTCAGAACCCGTGATGCTTCCCCCTTGTAAAACCAAGCTCGTCTGCACGATTGGACCGGCCTCCGATTCGCCTGAGGTCATGCGGCAACTGCTCCAGGCGGGGATGAACATCGCCCGGCTCAATTACTCGCACGGGGACTTCGCCAAACATAAGGCGGTGATTGCCGACCTGCGTCAGGCGGCGCAGGCGGCCGGACAGCAATTGACGATCATGGCCGATCTCCCGGGGCCCAAGATTCGCATCGGGTTGCTCACGCAGGAGGTCGTTGAGCTGCAGCGCGGCGAGGTCTTCACGTTGACCACGGATGAAATCATCGGTGATGCGCGACGCGTCTCCGTGAACTTCCCGCGCCTCCCGCAGGTGGTGAAGCCGGGCGATGTCCTCTTTCTCAACGATGGCATCATTCAAGTCGCCGTGACGCAGGTCACGGGCAACGAGGTTGCCTGCCGCGTGCTCGTCGGCGGCGAGTTGCGTTCGCACAAGGGGCTGAATCTCCCCGGCATCGAACTGGGTGTCAGCGCGTTTACTGCGCACGACCATGAGTGCCTGAAGTCCGCGTTGGCCAATGGCGTGGATGCGATCAGCCAGTCCTTCGTGGAAGGGTCGGCGGATGTGGAGGCCGTGCGGAGAGCCGCCGCCGAGCTGGGGCATCATCCGTTCATCATCGCCAAGATCGAGCGCGCCGGTGCGCTGGCGCACCTGGACGAGATTTTGCAGGCCGCCGACGGCGTCATGATCGCGCGCGGCGACCTGGGGGTGGAAATCCCCATGGAACGGATTGCGGTGGTCCAGAAGCAATTGACCTGCAAGGCCAGCCTGCTGGGGAAACCCGTGATTACCGCCACGCAAATGCTGGAGTCCATGGTGGATCATGCGCGCCCCACGCGCGCGGAAGCCACCGACGTGGCCAATGCCATCCTCGACGGCACGGACTGTGTGATGCTCTCCGAGGAATCGGCCACGGGAAAGTTCCCCGTCGAGGCGGTGAAGATGCTCGCCCGGATCGCGGTGGCCACGGAGCCGCATCGCGTCCACGGCCGCATGCGCGAGGTCTTCGCCGACTACGACCGGGTGCACGAGGTCCCGCTCGTGAAGCTCATGTCGCACAATGTCCAGCAGACCGTGGATCACCTGGCCCCGACGGTGGTGATCGTCGCCACGGTCACCGGGCACAAGGCACGGCTCATCTCGCGGTTCAAACTGCCGGTGTGGACGGTGGCCGTCAGCCGCGCGGCCGCGACCTGTCAGGCACTGCAATTCTCTTACGGCGTGTATCCGACCCACGCCCCGGAGCTGCCGCAGGATTGGAACGCCTTCGCGCGGGAGTGGGTGCAAAGCCAGGGGCTGCCGCTGGGATTGGTGGTGTTGACCTCAGGCCCCTCGCCCGACCATCCCGAGGCGAATCACCGGCTCGAGGTCATGGATTTGACTCAGGGAAAACCGGCGGGGGAACCGCCCAAGAACGGACACTGCCATGGCAGCACAAATCACAGTGGCTGATTATCTGCTGGCCCGGCTGAAGGAGCTGGGCGTGGATCACCTCTTCGGAGTGCCGGGGGATTTCGTGCTGGGCTTTTTCAACCAGGTGATGAAGAGCGAACTTAAATATGTCGGCACCTGCAACGAACTCAACGCCGCCTACGCCGCGGACGGCTATGCCCGCATCAAGGGCCTCGGCGCGTTCGCCTCGACCTTCGGCGTCGGCGAACTCAGCGCCATCAACGGCGTGGCCGGGGCGTTTGCCGAACGCGTCCCGGTGGTGGTGATCACCGGCTCGCCCGCGACGAGTCATTTTCGTAATCGTCCGCTGCTGCATCACACGCTGGGCGATTACCAGATCCCCTTGCGGATGTATGAGAAGATCACGGTCGCCTCCACCCAACTGGCCTGTGGGGAGACCGCCCCGGCGGAAATCGACCGGGTGTTGTCGGCATGCCTGACCCACCAGCAGCCCGTCTATATCAGCCTGCCGGCGGACGTGGTGATGATGCCTTGCCACGCACCGGAAGCCTTCCGCTTCCCCGTGCCGCGCCCCAGCGACCCGGATGCCCTTCGGGAAGCCGTCAGGGAAGCGCTGGGCATGCTGGAGCAAGCGCAGAAGCCGGTCGTGATCGGTGACGTGGAGCTGATCCGCTTCAAGCTGCAAAAGGAATTCGCCGCCCTGCTGGAGCAGACCGGTTTTCCCTATGTCACGATGATGCTGGGCAAGACCGTGCTCTCCGAGCACCACCCGCAGTTCATCGGCCTCTTCGAAGGGGACCGCAGCCGCGACTATGTCCGCAACCGCGTCGAGTCCGCCGATTGCATCCTGCAGCTCGGAGCCTTGATGACCGATTTCAACACGGGCGGTTTCACGACCCACCTCGACGAGGCGAAGACAATCCGGGCGAACATTCGCTCCGTGAAAATCAAGCACCACCAGTTTGAGAACGTGCGGCTGCATGATTTTCTCCTCGGCTTGACGGAGAAGCTGACCCGCCGCGATCCCGCCACGCTCGACATCCGAAGTGCGGTGCAGGGCTGTGTGCACCGGCGCACCGCGCCTTACCAGCCGGAAGCGGCAAAACCGGTCACGATCCGGCGCTTCTTCGACCGCATGAGCCACTTCCTGGAAGCGAACTCCATCGTCATCGCCGAAACCGGTGTGGCGCTCTTCAGCGCCGCCGAGATGCTGATGCCGGAAGGCGCCACGTTCATCGGGCAGACGTTCTACGGCTCCATCGGCTACACCGTCGGGGCGACGCTCGGCACGGCCACCGCCGCGCCCGACCGGCGGAGCGTGCT
>CAZOCL010000325.1:0-7605 GCA_964578245.1 uncultured Klebsiella sp.
GCGCGACTCGCACGGGCTGAGGACGATGGCCACGCACTTCTTCACGATGAAGTCTTTCACATGGTTCGCCTGCCGCGCGACGTCGGTGTCGGCGCTGAGGACGATGGTGTCGTAGCCGTGCTTGGCAGCCTCGGCGGTGATGTGGTCGCCGATGACCTTGAAGAAGGGGTTTTGCAGGGTGAGGAGCGTGACGCCGATGGTGCCTTTCTTGGCGGGAGCCGTGGGCGTGGTGGGACTCGTGGGCTTGGCCGGCTCGGCGGGTTTGTTGCAGCCGAGGGCAAAGACGAGGAGGCAGGCGGCGAGCAGGGGGAACTTCATGGGAAACGGGAGTTGAGGGTGCAAGGCACGGACGGCACTGCGGGCTTGGGTCATCGGCAAATGAAATCCTTCAAACGTGGCCAATGTCCATCCTGTTTTCGGGGGAAGGGGAAGATTGGGTGGCGGGGGGGGTGTGGTGACGGATAGGACCGATGGGACGGATGGGACTAATGGGGGACGCAGCCGCAGGATGGTGCGTCGGGGGAGGAAGTTCATTTGCGCCACGCAAGGGCGGGAGGAGGGCGGCGGCGTAGGGTTGAGGGGTGGCGAGGTGTGATTTCAGATTTCAAAGGCTGGGGGGCGTGACGGTTGGGCGGATCGGGCGTGGCGGGGTGCGGCTGTGCCGGGACGAATGGCCGAGCGTGGCGAACAACGGGAGAAGATGTTTTGCGAAACGAAGCCAATTTCTATGACTGGCGAATGGGGACTGACGAATGAAGACGACGAGAGCCCTGACCTCTCGAGGAGACATGGGACGAGGGAGGGTGCGGCTACGAAACTAAGCCAATTCAGATGCGAGATGAAACCACGAATGAACACGAAGGGACACGAATGGGGATGGAGAGGGGTGCAAAGGGGGGCGGTTCGACATTGGAATTGTCGAGCTGCGGGGATTGCCAAACGAAGCCATTCTTGGAGGCTGGGGTCAGGCATTTCAGATTTCAGATTTCAAATCACCAATCGCCGATCGCCAATTGCCAACCGCCAACTTGCGGGCAAAGGGAGTTTGCCAAACGAAGCCATTTGGAGGCCGGGCTGCGATGTGGCTGGATTGGCGCAACTCCTTGGGTGCGAGGGGGGTGCGGCAATTTTCCTCCGCCGGTGGGCTCGGGAGGAGAGGGGCGGTTTTGCAAAACGAAGCCAATTTCTTTGACTGGCGAATGGGGACTGACGAATGAAGACGACGAGGGCTCTGAACTCCCGAGGAGACATGGGACGGGGGAGGGTGCGGCTACGAAACGAAGCCAATTGGGATGCGAGCGCCGAAGTGGAAGGGATCACGCCGAGCGGCGTGCTCGGCGCTCCGCGAGGGACTCGACATTGGAATGTCGAGCTACGTTTTTGCGAAACGAAGCCAATATGAACCTCAACGGGAATGGGTCGGATAGGGCACATGGGACGGATGAGAACCTCCAGGCAAATTGAACACGAACATGCTTTGCGGGCGGGGCGTCGGATTACGGTGTCGTGATGAGCCGGTTGGGCTCGCACGTTTCAGTTCGCGCATGATGATCCTGAGCCGCTTGCGAATGCTGTTGCCGAAGCCTCTCCCCCGCGCCGGGCGCGTGGGCTGGCTGGTTGGCGGTGCTGCTGCCGTGCTGCTGGGCGTGACGGCCAGCGCTGCGGAGCCGCCTGTTCCCAGCGCGCCGCCTACACCAGCCGATGCGATTGACTGGCAGAAGGAACGGCAGTTCTGGTCGTTCAAGGTGCCGCAACCCCAGGCCCGACCAGTGGTGAAGAACTCCAAGTGGCCACAGCAGCCCTTGGATTACTTCATCCTCGCCCGGCTGGAGCAGAAGAAGCTCTCGCCCTCGCCCGAGGCGGAGCGGCGGACCTTGATCCGCCGGCTCACGCTGGACCTGACCGGACTGCCCGCGACGCCGGAACAGGTCGCGGCCTTCGTGACGGACAAGCGTGCGGATGCGTATGAGCAGCTCGTAGATCGCTTGCTGGCGTCACCGCGCTTCGGCGAACGTCTGGCCAGTGTCTGGCTGCCGCTGGCGCGTTACGCCGAGGATCAGGCGCACCAGGTGGGCAACGACTCGACGATGTTTTACGCGAACGCCTACCGCTACCGGGAGTGGGTGATGGGGGCGTTCAACCGAGATCTGCCTTACGACGAGTTCATCCGGTTTCAGTTGGCGGCGGACAAGTTTCCGACGGCGAAGCCTGAGGATCTGGCCGCGCTGGGTTTCCTGGGCCTCGGCCCCAAGTATTACAATCGGGGTCGCATCGAGGTGATGGCGGACGAGTGGGAGGATCGCGTGGACACGGTGACGCGGGCGACGCTGGGGTTGACGGTCGCCTGCGCGCGCTGCCATGACCACAAGTTCGAGCCGATCACGCAACGCGACTACTACGCGCTGGCCGGGGTGTTCGCGAGCGTGAAGATGGTCAACAAGACGGCCGACGGAAAGATCGTGGAGGGCAAGGTGCCGGCCGACAAGATGCCCGCGGACGCCGTCCACATGGTCGAGGAGGGCACGTCGCAGAACTTGAGCATCTTCCTGCGCGGCAACCCGGAGTTGAAGGGCGCGGTTGCGGAGCGGAGTTTTCTCAAGGTGCTTTCCAAGGCTGACCCGCTGCCGTTCAAGGAGGGCAGTGGTCGTCGTGAACTGGCCGAGGCCATCGCCAGCCCGGAGAATCCGCTGACGGCGCGGGTGCTGGTGAACCGCGTGTGGGGTCTGCTCTTCAGCAAGCCGCTGGTGGCGACGGCGAGCAATTTTGGCCATTCCGGCATGTTGCCGACGCACCCCGAACTGCTCGATGATCTGGCGGTGCGCTTCATGCAGGGCGGGTGGTCGGTGAAGTCGCTCGTGAGGGAGATGGTGCTGTCGGCGACGTATCGCCAGAGTTCGCGCGACGACGCGAAGAAGGCGGCGGTGGACGTGGCGAACGAATCGCTCTGGCGGATGAACCGGCGTCGGCTGTCAATCGAGCAATGGCGTGACAGCGTGCTGGCGGTGACCGGCGAGCTGGACTTGTCTGGCGGAAAGTCGCTCGAACTCGACGACAAGAAGAACCTGCGCCGCACGGTGCACGCGCGCATCAGCCGGCTGAAGCTGAACGATCTCCTGATGCAGTTCGACTACCCGGATGCAAACGTCCACGCCGAGAAGCGCTCCGCGACCACCACGCCGACGCAGAAGCTCTTCATGCTGAACAGCCCGTTCATGCTGGAGCGCGCCAAGGCGCTGGCCACGCGGCTGACGACGGAGGCGAGCGAGTCCGATGCCGCCGCGATCCAGCGCGGGTATCAACTGCTGTATGGGCGCAACCCGGAGAGCGCGGAGACGGCGGCGGCGCAGGCGTTTTTGCGCAAGCCGGCCACGGGGGAGGTCAATCGCTGGCAGCAATATGCGCAGATGCTGCTGGCGGCGAATGAGATGTTGTATGCGGATTGACAAACATCTCAGCAAGGTTCTGGGGCTGGTGCTTTTGCTTTCAGTCTTTTGCACTAAAGGGAACGCCGACCAAGCATACGTTAGGCGAGATTGGACGTGGCTGGGACTTGGAGGGCGATATGGTCTGGTGGAGTTGGAACTCGTCTCCGGGTTAGGCCAGGATGCGACTCTTCCCTACGTCCCGCCTCGCAGCAACTGGGAGACCGAGATTCTAGTCGCCTCCGGCAAAATAGTGTTACCCCACCGCCCGGTAGTCTTATCGGCAATTGCCTGCGCTGCAATGGCTGGCTTGTTCGCTTTAGTTGTAGTGTCCCGCAAACTGCTGACACGAAGCGGCCAGCTTTCTCAACTCCAGCGCAAGGAGGGCATCGCATGACTCCGTTCCCACTCATTAGCCCCGGGCTTCAGCCCGGTGTGCCCGCTGGCGAGGAGCCGAGCCGTTTCAACAGCTTGGCTCCGATGACCGGGCTGAAACCGTTGAAACGGTTTCAGCAGCTCTCGTCGCCCACCACCCGGCTGAAGCCGGGTGCTAATGGGAGGAACTTTGCTCGCTGAACCGTGAACGTGTAATCGCCCCCACTCTTAACTACGACTACGACTATGCCGCTTCCGAAGAAACTGAAGACCAAACATCGTGCCGTTCTGAAAGCTCTTGAGCAGATGCCTATTGAGGAGGTCGTTGCGCTATGTGAATCCGTGGTGGAGGCGGAGTTAGACCGCATGCTCGTCAAGATGGACGAGGGATTGGAGCGCATGAAGCGGATGGATGTGGACAGCGCAGGTTTGAAACAGGAAACGAAGGCATCGCTTGCCCGGATGAAAGGTTGGAACCCATGAACTCACCCAGCACTTTCCCCCCTTTCTCCCGCCGCGACTTCCTTCAGCGCACCGCCGCAGGCTTCGGCATGGTGGGGCTGTCGGGCCTGCTCGGCTCGCGCGCGTTCGCCGAGACCGCTTCGCGCCAGACGCATTTCGCGCCCCGGGCCAAGCGCGTCATCTTCATGTTCCTCAACGGCGGGCCGTCGCATGTGGACACGTTCGATCAGAAGCCGGCGCTGAAGACGAACGAGGGCAAGCAGCCGACCGGCTCGCTCTACAAGAACTACAAGGGCACTGGCTTCGTGCCGTCGCCGCTCCAGTTTGCGAAGCATGGGCAAAGCGGCATCGAACTGAGCGAGTCGCTGCCGCACCTGGCCAGCGTGATTGATGACTGCTGTGTCATTCGCTCGATGAAGACGGACGTGCCGAATCACGAGCCCGGCCTCCTGATGATGAACACCGGCAGCCTCCAGCCCATCCGCCCGTCGCTCGGTTCGTGGGTGCTCTACGGGCTGGGTTCGGAGAATGAGAATTTGCCCGGCTACGTGGTGCTGCGGCCCTCGCCGAAGATCGTCGTGGGACCGGCCTTGTGGAGCAACAGCTTCCTGCCCGCTGAGTTTCAGGCCACGAGCGTGGTCACGGCGGACATGCAACTGGACAAGCTGGTGGCCAACATCAAGAACGCCAAGCTCAGCTACGAGCAGCAGCGCGAGCAGCTCGACCTGCTTGGCACGCTGAACCGCATCCATCTCAAGCAGCGCGGCAACGATGGCGAACTCGACGGCCAGATCAAGGCAATGGAGACGGCCTTCGCCATGCAGAAGCGCGCGATGCAGACCTTCGACATCAGCCGCGAGCCGGCCTACGTGCGCGAGATGTATGGGGACACGGCGTTCGCGCGCTCGTGCCTGCTGTCGCGTCGCCTGGTGGAGGACGGGGTGCGGTTCGTCTCGATCTACTACACGAGCAATGGCAGCAACCAGCCATGGGACACGCATTCGAATCACGACGAGGGTCACAAGAAGCTGTGCGTGGACGCGGACAAGGCGGCGGCCGCGCTGATCCGCGATCTGAAGAGCCGGGGAATGCTCGATGACACGCTGGTCATCTTCGGCGGGGAATTCGGTCGCACGCCCTACGCCCAGGTGCAGGAGAAGGCCAAGCACGGGCGCGATCATCATCACACGGCGTTCAGCTATTTGCTGGCAGGCGGCGGAGTGAAGGGCGGGCTGACCTACGGCACTTCCGACGAGTTCGGCATGCACGCACAGGACAACCCGGTGCACGTCCACGATCTGCACGCGACCATCCTGCATCTGCTCGGACTGGACCACGAAAAGCTCACGTATCGCTATGCGGGGCGGGATTTCCGGCTGACGGATGTTTACGGCACGGTGGTGCGGGACATCATTGCCTGAAGGCTACTTCGGCGGAGCGGGTGCGGAAGGCCGGCGAGTGTCTGTATCGCTCAGGCAGGCCGATCAAAGCCGCGTGATTCGATGCGGAGCGGCTTTCCTGTGGTCGCACTCCCGACCACGAGCGCGCGCATCCCCAGGCGCAAGCTCAGCACTCGTTCGATGCCCTCTACGCCGAGCGTGAGCAGCATGGTGGAGAGCGCGTCGCTCTCGGTGGCGGACGGCAGGACGATGGCGGAGAGCAGGGCACCCTGCGTCGGCTGGCCGGTGCGCGGATCAATGACGTGGCCAAAATTGCGGTCGCCAGCAGTGAAGGACTTGCCCCACACGGCGGAGACGGAGAGGGATTCGTCGCACAGTTCAACGGAAGCCAGCGGCAGCAGCAGGACACCCGTGTGCTCCTGCGAGGCCTGGGCATTGGCCGGATGCTCCAAGGCGATTCGCCAGCCGGACTGGCCCGGCTGAGTTCCAATCGCCAGCACCGTGCTGGTGCCGCCGTGGAGCAGGGCGCTGGTGACCCCGGCCTCGCGCAGCAACGCCCCCGCGCGTTCGATGGCGTAGCCCTTGCCGATGGAGCCAAGGTCGAGTTGCACGCCTTCGCGCGTGAAGCGCACACTGGAGTCTGTCTCGTTCAACTCGACCAGATGCATGCCCACGCAGGCCCGCGCCGCGGCCAGCGCCTCTGGTTCCGGGACGCGTCCCTCGCGCTGGTAGAAGCCCCAGCACCGCATGAGCGGGGCGACCGTGATGTCGAAGGTGCCGTCAGTCTCCTCGGTGAGGCGCCGGGCTTGTTGCAGCAGACGAAACAGCCACGGCGTGACGCGCACGGGATGCTTCGCCGCCTCCAGGTTTACCCGGTAAATCTGGCTGACCGGGCGGAAGTAGCTCAGTTCGTCCTCGAACCGCGTGATCTCATCCAGCGACTCCTCGCCCGCCGCCCGCAAGGCCGTCTCGTCCTCGCCGTGCAGCACGAGTTCGAAGCGGGTCGCCATCGCGTTCCGAGCGAGCTGGATGCGGGAGGTCATGGGGGAAGAGGCAGAACGGAGTAATGGGGTGGTGGAGTGATGGAGTAATGATGCGCTGTCGGAGGTCTCCCATTACTCCATCACTCCAATACTCCACCACTCCCTTTCGCCACCCAAGCAAACCGGGCTTCGCGGCGTTGCCACGAAGCCCGGCATGAGTTCATCGGCGGAACGCGCGGCTCAGGAGAGCGGCAGGCTGCCGTAGGTGAGCGGCTTGATTTCCTTGCCGGTGCCATCGGTGATCTTGCGCGTCGTCGGATCGAAGAAGCACATCACGCCGAGGCGGTCGGACATCTCGGCGAGCGAGATGACCGTCTGCACTTTGATGGCGAGGTCGATGCCTGCGTTGGGCTGCTTGTTCGCGCGGATGCTGTCGAACCAGTTCTTGTGGTGGTTCGGCAGGTTCTCGCCCGGGAAGGCAGGGCTGGTGTAGGGGTCAATCTCCTCCGTGAACGGACGGCCCGGGGTCAGTTCAATCTTGTTGCCCGCCATGGTCAGCGTGGCCTTGTGGCCGCGGATCATCTCCTGCGTGCCGACCTCGTTCACCGTGCTGCTGGTGATGTGCATCACGTAGCCGCTGGGGAACTCGGCGATGAGCTGCATGATCTCCGGCACGTCACGCTCTGGCGTGTTCGGCGTGTTCTTGTCGGTGTGGAACTTCTTGCTGCCGACCGCCGCGACGCGCAGCGGGAACTCCGGGTTGCCGGTGGCCAGCATGTAGGGGTGCAGCTTGTGCGGGAAGAGGTCGCCCAGCAGGCCGGCGCAGTAGGGGTAGTATTTGCGCCAGCGGAAGTAGTGATCCGGGTTGAAGGGGATCTTCTTGCTGACCGGGTTGATCCACATGTTCCAGTCGGTGTCCTCGGCGGTGCACCAGGTCTGGATGGCGTAGTTCCACTCGCCCTT
>CAZOCL010000326.1:0-7544 GCA_964578245.1 uncultured Klebsiella sp.
CAGGTCGAGACGCTGGCCCGGCAGGCCAAGGCCATCCGCACCCGGGCGGAGATCAGCTACCGGATCTACCAGTGCGATCTGCGCTTTGATCCGCGCATCAACCAGACCTACTACCTCTACGAAACAGATGCAGGTGTGCCCTACCTCTCGTTGGTGGCTCCGGATGAGTGGACCACCGAAATGCGGCATCTCGCCACGGTGCGCCTGCTGGCGGACCACACTTGGGAAGTGCTGGAGTCAACCAGCGGTGGCCCGGCGGACCCCGCCCCGGCAGGTGCCGCCGCCGAAGCGGGGAATTGAGTTTTACGAGCGGGCCCGCTATTTTCCGGTCATGCCGATCTACGAGTTTCATTGCAGCGATTGTGAACAGGACAGCGAAGTGCTGGTGCGCTCCAGCCGCTGGGAGGGCACGCCGTGCCCGCATTGCGGGTCGAAGAAGCTGGCGAAGAAGTTCTCCACGTTTGCCTCGACGAGCGCCGGGGGCGGAGGCGAAGCCCCGTCCTGCTCGGGAGTGCCGAAATCCTGCGGGATGTGCGGGACCGGCAAGCCGCATTCGCACTGATCCTTTGAATGCAGCAGTCTCGCTCCGCATGCTCCCTCCGTCTCCAGTGAATAACGGATGGTATCCTGCGCCACCTTTGTCTTAATCGCCCTATGCCGAAGAAGAAGCAACGCCAGTCTGCTGCGCCCATGAAACCTCAGTCGCCGTTTCCTCCTGCCAGCACTCCTCCCGCGACGGCGTCGCGCGCGCAGGGCATTCCCTGGCATCTACTGATCATTGCGATCCTGGGCGGTGGGGTAGTCGGCTGGGCCGTGGCCAACAGAGGGTTTAGCACCCGGAAGCCGGACCCGGTCACGACTGCGCCGACGGCCACGCCCATTAGCCAGGCGCTGGCCGGCTTGAGCAACTCCACGCCGGTGCCGGCCTTCACCGCCGCACAGTCCAACGCGATCTTCAACATGACGAACCGCTCGGCGCTGGCGGCAGGTTCCAATGCGGCACCGCCGTCCTTGCTCAGCGGGCAACCTCCGGCTGCGCCATTCGTGCCCCCGGGCCGGACGGGCGAAACGCTCTACAACGGCATCGTGCTGCCGGAAGTCTGGCCGCCGAAAAACGAATACCGGGCTGGCGAGCCGATGGCGGTGCCCTATCTGAGCAATCCGCCGCCCGTCATTGACATCACGGGCGGACGGCAATTGTTTGTGGACGACTTCCTTGTGGAGAGTTCGACCCTCAAGCGCACCTATCATCAGGCCACGCTCTACTCGAACAACCCGGTGCTCAAGCCGGACAAGGAGTGGGAGATGTCCGGTGGCGCGCCGATGGCGATGCCGTTCAGCGACGGGGTGTGGCTGGATCCGTGGAGTCCCCTGGCATCGCCCCAGTTCAAGCCGGAGGACGTCCAAGACGTGCTGGCGATGGTGGAAAAGCTCAAAAGCCCTGGGACCAATGCCTTGGGGCAGTTTCTCAGCGCCAAGATTTCACCCGCCACAAAAGCGAAGCTGGCCGAGTTCAAGGCCACCGATATTGCCAGTCTGGTTGCGATGCAGAAGCTGGTGGCGAACGAACTGAACGGGATTGTCAACGGGCCGCTGATTTACACAGAGGAACGATTCGGCGATTTGAACCAGAAGCGATTGTTGCAGGAGCGCACGACGCAGCTGCTGGCCGCCCGGCCGCAGGCCGGCGATCTGCTGCAGCGGCTGAACCGGTGGTTGCTGGAAGATGTATTCCAGCGCGAATTGTTCCGTATGCAGCCGGTGTTCACCTGCCACTACATGGCGGGTTACGGTCAGGGCACCGCAATGGCCATTTCCACCAACGGCCTCGACTGGGAAAAGCCGTCCTTTGACGTGAAACCGGGCAGCAATTTGGTGCAACTGGATCCGCGCGATTCTTCGACGGTCTGGCTCGACCAGGGGGAGACCGATCCGGCGCGGCGATACAAGATGTGGCGCTCGCACGGGGAGAACAAGCAGTTCGGCTTGTCGCTGCACTATTCCGGAGACGGCATTCATTGGGGCCCGCGCGTGCTGCGCACCGGCTCGGCGGGGGATCGCACGACGGTGTTTTGGAACCCGTTCCGCAAGGTGTGGGTTTATAGCCTGCGCCACGGGTGGGGTGAGCCACGGGCGCGGCGTTACTGGGAGGTGAAGGATCTGCTGCTGGGGCCGCAGTGGAAGGAAATCACCGAGCCGCCCATGTGGGTGGGCGCGGACCGGCTCGACCCGATGCGCTCCGATTTGCAAGTCACGCCACAGCTCTACAACCTGGATGCGGTGGGCTATGAGAGCCTGATGGTGGGGCTCTTCACGGTCTGGCGGGGGGACAAGAATGTGCCCGAAGGCCGGCCCAAGCCCAACTCCGTCTGGCTGGGCTACAGTCGGGATGGCTACCATTGGGACCGGCCGGATCGCCGCCCGCTGATTGATGTGTCGGAGAAGAAAGGCGACTGGAACTGGGGCAACGTGCAGTCCGTCGGGGGCGGTTTTCACGTCGTGGGACGGAACCTTTGGTTCTACTTCAGCGGGCGGGCGGGCGCGGCCGGCAAGCGCGACGGGGGCGGTGCGATGGGGCTGGCGTTCCTGCGTCGCGATGGCTTTGCGTCAATGGATGCCGGGCCGGAGGGCGGGGTGCTGACCACGCGGCCGATGAAGTTCAACGGCCGGTTCATGTTTGTGAACATGAAGACCAACGCGCCCGACGGTGAGCTGCGCATCGAAATCCTCCACGCGGACGGGCGGCCCATCAAGGTCACGAAGAACGACGCCACCAAGACGGAACTCACGCCCTTCACCAAGGAGCTTTCCTCGCCGATGACTGCGGACCAGACGCTCATGGGGGTGAGCTGGGCTGCGGCGGCGCAGGGCCAGCCGGCGATGCAGGACCTGTCCGTGCTCAATGGGCGCACGGTCAAATTCCGTTTTCACCTCAAGAATGCGAGCCTCTACTCCTTTTGGGTGGGGCCCGGCCAGTTGGGTCGGAGCATGGGGTATGTGGCGGCGGGCGGTCCGCAGTTCACGGGCTCCATCGACTCGGTAGGGAACAAGTCCTATGGCACGTTCCCCGCAGTCCCGCGCCCGCCAGTCGTGCCGCTGCCGCCCGCTCCGGCTCCGACCAATGCGGTGACCGTGCCGACCACGCCAGCGATCACACCTGGACCGGCGAAGGCGACGTTCTCGCCCCCAGCGGCCAAGCCGCCGGAGAAGAAGTGAAGCGGTGGGGTATCCCGAATTCTGAAGTTGGTGCGAGGGAAGTCATGGACGGGGCAGGGGCAAGCTCAGGATTCCGAGCATAGCGGTAGGTGAATGCTTCTGGTGCGGTCGCGCGACCGTTGTGCTATGGAAAGCGGTGACAAGTCACCGCACTCCAAAGCGCGTCCGAGCCGTGCCTGCGTTGATACTATTCGAGGCTTCTTCTGGAAGTCGGTTGCGACATCGGAACAGCAGTTTGAAAAGCAAAAGCCCCCACCGGCGGTGACGCGGTGGGGGCGTGAGAGGAGTTCGACGCTTGGTGAGGTCGTGTGTCAGCTCAGAGCATCCAGCCGGGGCGGTAGTCGCGCTTCACGAGTTTGGCCACGTCCATGTTCTTGGCCGCCATGTTCGGGCCGTCCCAGTCGAGCTTCTTGCCCGTGCCTACGCGCACGGCGATGCAGCCGAGCAGGATGATCTCGGTGAGGTAGGCTGCGATGGCGAAGTTCGAGTAGGGCGTTGCGCCGCCTTTGCAGGCGTCCACCCACTCCTTGTAGTGGCCGCCGACGCACTTGGTGTAGTTCTCAGGAATCGCGGCGACCGCGCCGTGTTCCTTCTGCGACTTCATGGCCTTCTCGTCGTTGAGGCGCATGTAGAAGGTGGAGCCGTAGTCATCCGCCGAGTAGAGCCGGCCCTTGGTGCCGACGACGAGGCAGCCGCTGGTGGGCAGGGAGGCGGGCTTCGCATTGCCGTTTTTGTCCTTCTGGCCGGCGGAGAGGGCGATGACATCGCTCACGATGTCGTCGTGGGGGCGCATGGCTTTGACGTCCGGGTCATTGGGCTTGCCGTCATACCACCAGAACTTCAGCGGCGGCAGGCCGTCGCGCTCGGGGAATTCGAAGCGGATGCGCGAGGACTTCGCGTAGGTTTCGGGATGGCTGTCGGAAACGGCTTCGGCCTCGATGAGCGTGGGGTAGCCGAGCTTGAGCGCGCGGAAGGGCATGTTGACGGTGTGGCAGGCCATGTCGCCGAGCGCGCCGGTGCCGAAGTCCTTCCAGCCGCGCCAGGCGAACGGATGATAGCCCTTGTTGTAGGGGCGCATCGGCGCGGGTCCGAGCCAGAGGTCCCAGTCCAGGCTCTCGGGGACGGGTTGCTCGCCCATCGGGCGGTCAATGCCCTGGGGCCAGATCGGGCGGTTGCTCCAGACGTGCAACTCAGTGGGCTTGCCGATGATGCCCGCCTGGATGACTTCCACCGCGCGGCGCAGGCCGTCGCCGGCGCTGCCCTGGTTGCCCATTTGCGTGACGACCTTCTTCTCTGCCGCGAGCAGGCGCAGGTGGCGCGCCTCGGCGACCGAGTGGGTGAGGGGCTTTTGCACGTAGGCGTGCTTGCCCATCTTCATCGCGAGGCTCGCGGCGGGGGCGTGGACATGGTCGGGCGTGGAGACGATGACGGCATCGAAGCTCTTGCCGATCTCGTCATACATCTTGCGGAAGTCGCGGAAGCCCTTGGCCTGCGGGTATTTCTCGAGGCGCTTGCCCAGCGTGTTGCTGTCCACGTCGCAGAGCGCGACGATGTTGGCCCCGCCCTTGGCGCACTCATCCGTGTCGCTGGCACCCTTGCCGCCCGCGCCGACCACGGCGACATCCACCTTGTTGTTCAGGTTCTGGCCGCGCAGCAGGGGCGGGGCGCTGGCGGCGGCAATCGCGGCGGCGAGCAGCGACCGGTTGACGAAATCGCGACGCGTGAGCGCGGCGGAAGATGACAGGGGCAGGAAGTATGTTTTGGACATGCGAAATGGCTACCTGTCCGCTGTCGGAGAAACAAGCTGTTTCTGGCCGTTGTCGGCATAAGGTTTGGGAGTTGCGCAATAATCCCCTCCCAAAACACTATCTGCCCCCGGGAACAGTTGCCGCCGAAGCTCAGGCCATGAAGCGGGAATAACGAAGATGCTGGGTTGCGGTGTGCTCACCGCGACGCCGGAGGCTGTTGCGAGCGGGCACCGGTGGCTGTTCAATGGGTCCACCAGTCAATGTAACAAAGTATCCAATTCAAAGCTGGTTCCGGAAGGTATCCTAGCGGCTCGTAGAGGATCTTCAGCCCGAATGGGAGAGGCCCGCGTTCAACCAAATAGAACACTGGACCGATGCTGAACACATACAGCACCGGCACGAAAATAGCCCACACGAGATAACGAACCCACGGATTCTTCGGAGCTTCCGGCGAGTCACCCGCGTCCTTCCGGTCTGGCGGGGCGTCGCTCATGCAGGGGGTGGCCGCGGTTAGAGCGCGTGTTCCCTGTGCCACGGGGTGCTCTGCTCGTAGGCGTGCGCGAGGCGGAAGAGTGTCTCTTCGCCGAAGGGTTTGCCGAGGAGCTGCAGGCCGATGGGAAGCTTGGCGTGCGGTGTCTTGCCTTCGGGATTCGGTGCAAAGCCGCACGGGAGGCTGATGCCGGGAATGCCCGCGAGGTTGCAGCCGATGGTGAAGATGTCCGAGAGATACATCTGCAGGGGATCGTCGGATTTCTCACCGACCTTGAAGGCAGGCGTCGGCGTCGTGGGCGTGACGATGGCGTCCACCTTCTCGAAGGCCTTGAGGAAGTCCTGGCGGATCAGCGTGCGGACCTTCTGTGCGCGCAGGTAGTAAGCGTCGTAGTAACCGCTGCTCAGCACGTAGGTGCCGAGGATGATGCGGCGCTTCACCTCGGCGCCGAAGCCCGCGCCGCGCGTGTTCCCATACATCTCCAACGGGTCCGCGCCGTCCACCCGCGCGCCATACCGCACGCCATCGAAGCGCGCGAGGTTCGCGGACGCTTCAGCGGTGGCGATGATGTAATAGACTGCCACGTCGTAGTCCGTGTGCGGCAGGGAGATCTCCTCGACGGTCGCACCGAGCGAGATGAGTTGCTGCACGGCGGCATCCACGGCGGCTTTCACTTCCGGGGCGAGACCGCCGACCATGTATTCCTTCGGCAGGCCGAGGCGGAGGCCCTTGATGTCGCCGGTGAGCTGCTTCGAGTAGTGCGGCACGGGCTGCGGGATGCTCGTCGAGTCGCGCCGGTCATGACCGCTGATGACTTCGAGCAATGTCGCGGCATCGCGCACGTCCTTGGTGAACGGACCGATCTGGTCGAGCGAACTGGCGAAGGCTACTAGGCCGTAGCGCGAGACGCGTCCGTAAGTGGGCTTCAGCCCCACGCAGCCGCAGAGCGCCGCCGGCTGGCGGATCGAGCCGCCGGTGTCCGAGCCGAGCGAGGCGATGCATTCGTCCGCCGCGACCGCCGCCGCGCTGCCGCCGGAGGAACCGCCGGGGATGCGCGAGGTGTCCCACGGGTTGCGCGTGGTCTGGAAGGCGGAGTTCTCCGTCGAGCTGCCCATGGCGAACTCGTCCATGTTCAGCCGGCCAAAGATGATGGCTCCAGCAGCCTTGAGCCGCTCGACCACCGTGGCGTCGTAGGGCGAGGTGAAGTTGCCTAGGATCTTGGAGCAGCAGTTGAGCGGGTGGCCCTGCACGGCGAGCACGTCCTTGAGCGCGATGGGCACACCGAGGAGAGGCTGACGGGCGAAGTCCGCACCGGCGGCGATGGCCTGATCGGCGGCATCGGCCTGCGCGAGCGCGTCGGCGTCGTTGTGGCTGATGAAGGCGCGGATGTCGCCGTCCACGCGGGCGACCTGGTCCAGGCACGCCTGCATGGCCTGACGTGCGGAGACGTCGCGGCTGGCGAGGCGGGCGGTGAGTTCGTGGATGGTGGAGCGATGGAGCATCGGAGTCGTGCTGCGGGTTGCGTGTTCCGTGCCGCGCTACTCGACGACCTTGGGCACGACGAAGAGGCCGCTGGCCTTCTTGGGAGCGTTGCGGAGCGCGTCCTCATTGGACAGGCCGGGCCGGGTCGCGTCGGCGCGGAAGACGTTCACCAGCGGGAAGGCGTGGGCGGTCGGCTCGACGCCGGTCACATCCACTTCCTTGAGCTTGGCGATGTAGCCCAGGATGTTGCCAAGCTGGGCCCCGAGCTTCTGCTCCTCCTCGGGCGAGAGTTTCAGCCGGGCCAGATGCGCGACGTATTTGATGTCAAAGTCAGGTGCGGACACGGAGGGGGAAGCTAAAGTTCAGGGGTGAAAGTTCAAGGTTCAAAGTCGAGGGAACCGTGGTGCGTAGTGCGTGAAGTCAGTTGGAGGTGCCGGGCAAATTCACGCACCACGCACCACGAGCCACCACTCACTCCTCATCGAACTTCCGCTGGAACAAGTCCTCGATCTCGGCGGTGGCCTGCGCGGCATCCTTGCCACTGGCTTCCATGGTGAGCTTGCTGCCGGGGCCGGCGGCGAGCATGAGCAGGCCCATGATGCTCTTGC
>CAZOCL010000327.1:0-7530 GCA_964578245.1 uncultured Klebsiella sp.
TCAAGGTCAAGGCCGTGGACGCGAAGATGATCATGGAAGGGTTCCAGAAAATCGCGAACCGCATCACGACCGGAATCATCCTGGCCGCGCTGATCATGGGGGCCTCGATCCTGATGCAGGTGGAGTCCAGCTTCCGCCTCTTTGGCTACCCCGGGCTGGCGATTCTCTGTTTTCTAGCAGCGGCAGCAGGCGGATTCTGGCTGGTGCTCAGCATCCTGATTCAAGACCACAAGGAACGGAAGAAGTGAAGGAGGGCTGAGACAGGAGAGGGGCGCAGCTCAGGTTTTGAGCAGTGAATCCGCAGGGCACAGGGGAGAGCGGCCACCCATTGCCCTGACCTGACGCCGGGCGCAGTGCTCAAAAGCTGATTTGCGCCCGCAGGGGAGCGTGGCCGGCGGTGGCTCACTTCATCTTCGCCAGCAGCAGCGCGAACACTTCCTGATAGAGCTTGCGCATGTCCTCGCCGATGCCGGCCAGGGCCCGGGCGCGGTCAGGATCAGGTTCGTTTTCGGCGGCGACTTTGGCCAGGTGCGTCGCATAACTCAGCGCTTCGGTCTGGGTCAGCAACAGCGTCAGCTCGAACTCCCCGCCGGATTGATGCAAGAGCTGGTGCTTCTTCGTGGTGGCAATCGCTTCACGGGTGGCCGCCTCCCCTGGTGGCAGCCGCTGGGCATCCAGCTTGAGGGAAGGATCTCGCCGGGCGATTTCCTCCAGCAGCTTCGCGCCCGCCCCTGAACTCGTGGCGATTTTCGTGACCAGGGTTTTGACATCCTCCTGCTCCCGCTTGATGAAGCGCAGCAGGCTGACGTTCTTTTGGTCGGCCAGCAGTTCATGGAGCAGGCTGTAGGAGTTGTTCCGGGTGGTTGGTGACGCGCTGCTCGTTGCCGGGGCGTTGGCCTTCGGTGACTGGCAGCCGGCCAGCACACCGGCCAGCAGCAGGGCGAGGAGGAGGTGGGGCTGCATAAAATGGTTCGTGGCGCACCGGGTGCCGCTCTGGCCGGGCCAAAGACTGGCCCTGCATTCGCCACGCCGGTCGTCGTCGGCCGGACCTTTGATTCAGCACCCGCCAGTTCAAATCTTACCCAACAAGAGCAGAATTACCACCAGCGTGAGCACCAGGCCCAGTCCGCCGCTGGGACCGTAGCCCCAACTCCGGCTGTGCGGCCAGGACGGGATGGCACCCAGCAGCATGAGCACGAGCAAGACTATCAAGACAGTTCCTAACATAGGTCCTTTCAACGTCTGACCAGCTCCAGCCGATTCGCCAGCAGCGGTGGTGCGCTGTCTGGCTTGCCATGGTGGATGAGTCGGCGGCCGTTCATGACGGACCAGCATCACCCGGGCAGCGCACCGGTGCCATGGGGTGATCTACCCCGTGCTCAGATGATGAAGTCCAGCGGGTTGGCGGGAGTTTGCTGGAGCAGGCGGGCGCGGTCGCAGAGCTGGTCGAGGGTGACGTGCTCCAGAACCTTCACGATGGCTTCCCGCACCTCCTTCATGACGCTGCGGATGGCGCAACGGGCTTCGTCGGGGCAGGAGCATTTCTCGTAGAAGCGTTCGCTGACGCAGCTCACGGGGGCCAGCGGCCCTTCGATGTGCCGCACGATGGAGGCGAGCGTGATGAATTGCGGCGGACGAGCCAGCTTGTATCCCCCGGCAATGCCGCGCTTGCTGGAAACGACGCCGAGTGACTTCAGGTCGTTGAGGATTTGTTCCAGGAAGCGCTTGGGGATGTTCTGCTGGGTGGAGATGGTCTGGATCGAGAGGACCTCCTGATCGTGATGCAGGCCCAGCACCAGGAGCGCGCGCAATGCATACTCACCACGAAGAGAGAGCTTCATGGCTGGATAGTTTGAAAAAACAGTAACCCGATCAAGATTTAACCGGGGTTCTGACGGAGGGGGCCCGCGAAACACGCCAAATAGGCGAAAGGGGAGGTGCTTTGAGTGCCCGGCATGAGTGAAAAACGGACCGTCAAAGCCATCGCTAGGGTTCGTCTTTCCCGCAACTTTTCGCAGGATTTGAGAGCTTTTGCGTTGGCGATGGGCCTTCGAAGTTCACACGCGCTCACCTTATTACAATAAACTCTATTGACATAGTAGTGATTAAGGCTAACCTGTCTCCAGTTACTGAACGAACCATTGCCATGAGCGCACCGAACAATGCCCAGAACGTAGCCCAGTCCGGAGCTGAATCCGCCTGGCTGGAGACCGTGAAGAACTACGTTGGAACTATGAAATTCGGGGTGGTGCAGATCGTGGTGCACGATTCGGCGGTGGTGCAGATCGAGCGGACGGAAAAGCTCCGGCTGGACCGCCGCAAACCCGAAACCAATTAACCCCGACCAGATTACTGGAGGATAAGAACCCAATTCCTGCGGACTGACTGGACTTCCAGAGGTTCCGACAACGCGAAGCCGAACCATGAAGTTAAAGTTGAACCACTATGTAACCGTCGCCGCCCTGGCCGGTGTAGTCCTGCTGCCGGCCAGTCTCTCAGCGCAAACCCCCACCGAGGTCCAGAAGCTCCTCCAAAAAGTCGAAGAACTGGAGCAGAAGATCAAGGTGTTCGAGCGGAATCGGGAGCTGGACAAGGAAACCGCCGCCGAGGTCGCCAAGACCACGCCGGTCATCGTGGCCGGCGAAGAGGGCCTGGGCTTCCGGTCGCCGGACAAAGATTTCGTCATCCGCGCCCGTGGCGTGGTGCAGGCGGATACGCGCGCCTTCTTCGGTGACAAGGGCATCATCGGGAATGATGGCTTCCTGCTCCGCAAAGCGCGCCCCATTTTGGAGGCCACGGTATATCGCGACTTCGATTTCCTGTTTCTGTCGGATTTCGGTGGCAGCACCGTTCAGGTGTTGGACGCCTATGCCAACTATCGCTACAGTCCGGGATTGCAATTACGTCTTGGCAAGATGAAGGCCCCGGTCGGTCTCGAACTGCTGCAGGGGGATGCGGACTTTACGTTCAATGAACGCGCGTTGCCGACGTCGCTCGTGCCCAACCGCGACGTCGGCGTGCAGCTTCACGGCACGCCCTTGGACGGCCGCATCAACTACGCGGTCGGCATCTTCAACGGCGTGGGTGACAACCGCTCCTCGCTCAACTCGGATTTCGAGGACAACAAGGAGTTCGCGGGGCGGCTGATCCTCCAGCCGTTCAAGGACACCTCGTTTAACGCGCTTCAAGGCCTGGGCTTTGGCGTCGCTGGCACCTACGGCAGCCTGCAGACGCCGTCGGCCACGGCGCTGCCCTCCACCACGGGCGGCACGCTCCCGGGCTACAGCACGGACGGCCAGCAGCAGTTCTTCGCCTACAATCCCACCGGTGGTGCCACGGTGCTGGCCAGCGGGTCGCACTGGCGGCTCTCCCCGCAGGGCTACTATTTCTGGGGACCGTTCGGCCTGATGGGCGAATATGCGATCTCGGATCAGCAGGTCAGCCGCGTCGTGGCGGGCGTGACCACGGCCACCCGCCGTTTGCAGCATTCCGCCTGGGAGCTGACCGGCTCCTGGGTGTTGACGGGCGAGGACGCCAGTTACAAGTCCGTCGTCCCGCGCCATCCCTTCAGCCTCGCCAATGGCGGCTGGGGTGCCTGGCAGCTCGTTGCTCGCTACGCCTCGCTCGACATTGACGACGGCGCGTTCCCGCTCTACTCGGACGCGGCGACGTCGGCCACGTCCGCGGACTCCTGGTCGGTCGGCGTCAACTGGTTCCTGAACAAAAACGTTCGCTTCGTGACCAGCTTCTCCCGCACGGAGTTCAAGGGTGGCGGCGGGGCCGGTGCCACTGCCCCCGCCGCTGTGACTCGTCAGCCGGAGAACATTCTCTTCACCCGCCTGCAACTGGCGTTCTAAGCTTGAACCACGACTCCTCTCTAAATTCTTTCAACGCATATCTCTCGATGAAGACCCTTCTGAAAGCAGCCCTCCTCCTCGCCCTCTCCCTGGCCTCCGTCCAGGCCCGGGACATCACCCTGCTCAACGTCTCCTACGACCCCACACGCGAGCTCTACACGGACTTCAACGCCGCCTTCGTCAAGCACTGGCAGGCCAAGACCGGGGACAAGCTCACCATCCAGCAGTCCCACGGCGGCTCCGGCAAGCAGGCGCGCAGCGTCATTGACGGCCTTGATGCCGACGTGGTCACGCTCGCACTGGCCTACGACGTGGACGCGATTGCCCAGAAGGGCCGGTTGCTCCCTGCGGACTGGCAGAAGCGCCTCCCGAACAACAGCGCCCCCTACACCTCGACCATTGTGTTCCTGGTGCGGAAGGGGAATCCCAAGGGCATCAAGGACTGGGACGACCTCGTGAAACCCGGCGTCACCCTGGTCCCGGCCAACCCCAAGACCTCCGGTGCCGCACGCTGGGCCTACCTGGCCGCGTGGGGCTACGCGCTGAAGAAGAACAATGGGGACGAGGCCAAGGCCAAGGAGTTCGTCACGAAGTTCTACAAGAACGTGCCGGTGCTCGACACCGGCGCGCGGGGTGCCACCACGACCTTCATTCAACGGGAGATCGGTGACGTGCTGGTGGGCTGGGAGAACGAGGCTTATCTCGCGCTCAAGGAATTCGGCGCGTCAAAATACGAGATCGTGACGCCGTCGGTCAGCATCCTCGCGGAGCCCACCGTCGCGCTGGTGGAAAAGGTGACGAGGAAAAAGGGCAACGAAGCCGTCGCCAAAGCCTATCTGGATTACCTCTACTCCGAGGAAGGCCAGGAAATCGCGGGCCGGAACTTCTACCGTCCGCGTTCCGAAGCCGCGCTGGCCAAATACGGCAAGCAATTCAACAAAGTGAACTTCTTCACCATTGATGAGGTGTTCGGCGGCTGGCAGAAGGCGCAGAAGACGCACTTCAGCGATGGCGGTGTTTTCGACCAGATCCAAGGCAAGTGATTTGGTTCCTCCCGGCGGCGGCTGGCGTGCATTCCAGCCGCCGCCGCTGGAAACTCACTCTCCTCCACCATGAAAGCCCTGGCCGTTGCCCTCCTTGCCGGTGCGCTGGTCCTGCCTGCGGCTCGCGCCGAGACCACGCTGCTGAACGTCTCCTACGACGTGACGCGCGAGTTCTACCAGGATTACAACGCGGCCTTCGCCCGCCACTGGAAATCGAAGACGGGTGAGAGCGTCACGATCAACCAGTCGCACGGCGGTTCCAGCAAGCAGGCCCGCGCCGTGATTGATGGGCTGGCTGCGGATGTCGTGACCATGAACAACGCCCTGGACCTGGACATGCTCGCCGCAAAAGCTGGCTTGATCCCCAAGGACTGGGCGGCCCGCCTGCCGAACCGGAGCACGCCGTCCTCGTCCACCATCCAGTTCATCGTGCGCAAGGGCAACCCGAAGCACATTCGTGACTGGGACGATCTGGTGAAGCCGGGCGTCGCCGTCCTCATTCCCAATCCGAAGACCTCCGGCAACGGCCGCTACAGCTACCTCGCTGCGTGGGGTTACGCGCTGCGCCAGCCGGGCGGCGACGAGGCGAAGGCGCGCGCCTTTGTGACCGCGCTCTTCCGCAACGTGCCCGTGCTGGACACCGGCGGGCGCGGCGCGACCACCACCTTCGCCCAGCGTGGCATCGGGGACGCGCTCCTCACGTTTGAAAACGAAGTCGCCCTGACGCTCAAGGAACTGGGTGGCGACGGCCTCCAAGTGGTCGTGCCCTCGGTGAGCATCCTGGCGGAGAATCCGGTCGTGTGGGTGGACAAGGTCGTGCAAAAGCACGGCACGGCGAAGCTCGCGCAGGCGTATCTCGAACATCTCTACAGCGACGAAGGCCAGCAGCTCGCCGCGAAGCATTTCTTCCGGCCGCAAAACCCGGCGGTGCTCGCCCAGTTTGGCGACCGCTTCCCCAAGCTGGAACTGTTCCGCGTGGACGAGGTGTTCGGCGGCTGGGCGCAGGCGCAGCAGCGCCATTTCAGCGACGGCGGCATCTTCGACCAGATCCAGGGCAAATGATTTCGCGCCCACCATCACTCCAACCCTTCACGACGTGAACACTGCCACGATGCCCGACCTGACCTCCGCCCCCGTCCTTGCGCCCACGAGCCTGCCCCTCGACACGGTGCTCGCGCCGCTCGACGAGATCGCCGCGCGTTCGCCCAGTTTCATCCGCAAGTCGCTGGGCCAGTTCGAGAGCGAGGGGCGCACCTACAGCCTGCCGCGCTACATCTATCTTGGTCCGCAGGGCGGTGGGGATGTCATCCGGCTGGGCATCTTTGCGGCGATCCATGGTGACGAGCCGGCCGGCACCCTCGCCCTGGCCCGCTTCGTGACGGCGCTGGAGCGGAATCCCGACATCGCCAAGGGCTATGCGCTGTTCATCTATCCGGTCTGCAATCCCACCGGCTTCGAGGACGGCACGCGGCATGCGCGCAGCGGCCGGGACTTGAACCGCGAGTTTTGGAACCACTCGACGCAGCCGGAGGTCCGGCACCTGGAGAGCGAGATCTACCTCCACGCCTTCCACGGCATCATCACGCTGCACACGGACGACACCAGTGACGGGCTTTACGGCTTCGTCAGCCGTGATGTGCTCTCCGAGTTTCTGCTGGAGCCCGCGCTCGCGAGCGCCGAGCGCTTCCTGCCGCGCAACCTCGGCCATGTGATTGACGGGTTCCCGGCGACGAACGGCATCATCAACCGCGGCTACCACGGCATGTTGCAGTCTCCCCCCGGACTGCCCCAGCCGCCGTTTGAAATCACCTTTGAAACGCCGCACCGGGCCCCGCTGGAGGCGCAGCTCAACGCCTTCTCCGCCGCACTGCAAACCATCTTGACCGAATACAGCCAGTTCATGGCCTTCGCGCAAAACATCTAACCCGTGGCGGGGCGTCCGCCGCACCGTTGTTCCTCCCGAACAGGCGTTCGCCCCGCTGCGGCCTTCCATCTATGCCGCGCATCTTCAACACCATCACCGAAACCATCGGCAACACCCCGCTCGTGCGCCTCAACCGCACCGCGCAAAAGCACGGCGCACTGGCCGAGGTGCTGCTCAAGCTCGAATTCTTCAACCCGCTGTCGAGCGTCAAGGACCGCATCGGCGTGGCCATGGTCGAGGACGCACTGCGGTCGGGCCGCATCAACCAGGACACGGTCCTCATCGAGCCGACCAGCGGCAACACCGGCATCGCGCTGGCCTTCGTCGCCGCCGCGCACGGCTTGAAGCTCGTGCTCACCATGCCGGAGACCATGACCATCGAGCGCCGGAAGCTGCTCAAGATTCTCGGTGCGCGGCTCGTGCTCACCGAGGGTGCCAAAGGCATGAAGGGCGCGATTGCGAAGGCCGAGGAACTCCACGCCACGATTCCGAACAGCGTCATCCTCCAGCAGTTCTCCAATCCCTCAAACCCCGCCGTGCATCGGCGCACCACCGCCGAGGAAATCTGGCGCGACACCGATGGCCAGGTGGACTTCGTCGTCGCCGGCGTGGGCACCGGCGGCACCGTCACCGGTGTGGCGGAGGTGCTCAGGGCGCGTCACCCTGGCTTCAAGGCGATTGCCGTGGAGCCAGCCAAGTCTCCGGT
>CAZOCL010000328.1:0-7480 GCA_964578245.1 uncultured Klebsiella sp.
GCCGAGCAGGGCGAGGTAGAGCTTCGAGAAGGTGTTCATCCGCGGCACGCCACCGAGGTTGCGGGCCATCTCGCGGGCTTTGAGCATGCGCGGGTCGGTGACGGAGACGCCGGCGAGCTTGAGCGCGAGGTAGGCCTTGATGGTGGCGTTCACCTCGGAAGGACCGTGCGGGTAGATGTTCCAGCCGCCGTCCTCGAGCTGACGTTCGAAGATGTGATTGATCGCCTTCCGCTCCCATTCCTTGTCCACCGTGTCCGACCATTGGTGATACGCCACCATGTCGGAGACAAGGGTCACGTCCACCATGAGTTCACCGACCCAGTAGCCGTCCTGGTGCTGGATGCTGAACAAGTAGTCCTGTGACCGCTTGGTGGCGGCCGCGAGGGCGGCTTCGGAGAACTGCCCGGAGGCAAAAGTAGTCGGTGCGGACGGCGCAATGCCCCGTCCGGTATGGGTGGCAACTGACATGCGCCGCGAATCTGGAAAACCGCGCGGGGGGAGTAAAGGATTATTCCCGCGTCCCGGTGAGCCTCGGGCTGGCACCGGCAAAAGCAGTTGACGCGAATTGCGCGAATGATCGCGAATTGCGGGGAGCTGGGAATTCGCGCCAACTCGCGCAATTCGCGTCAACTTTCCCGACTGGGCGAGCCCCGAAATGGCTTCGGAAGGGCTGTAAGCCGATTTCTGTCTGCGCCCTTGCGGACGGAGAGAATCATTTGTCTGAGCAGCCAATACCCGGAACCCATCCCGCTTGCGCGGAAACTGGAGCGGGCGGCTCCGTTGGTTCCCTATTTGGCCTTGCACCCGATGGGGTTTGCCGTGCCCCCGCGCTTGCGCTTGGGGCGGTGCGCTCTTACCGCACCTTTTCACCCTTGCCGCGCCGGTTGCCCGACGTGGCGGTCTCATTTTCTGTGGCACTGTCCGTCGGCCCGCCTTCCAGCGAACCGCCCGAGTGTATCTCCGGCTGAACCGGAGTTACGCGGCATCGCGCCCTATGGTGTTCGGACTTTCCTCCCCCGGACGAACCGGGAGCGATCCTCCGCCCTTCCGAAGCCGCCGAGAACGTATGCGCGGAAGCCTGCGGGTGCAAGGTTCCGAAATTCCAAGCCCCAAGTTCCAAATTCCAAAGAACGGGTAAGCCATGCCGAGATGCGCGAACCCCTTGCTTGGAATTTGGAGCTTGGCGCTTCTTTGGAATTTGGGATTTGGGGCTTGGAATTTCACCCTCCGCCTTTGCCTTGTTTGGAGCTTCCGCTACCTTCCCCCCGTGCACAGTCATTCACCCGTCGTCGTTCCGGCGTCCGTCATGGCGGAACTGCGCTCCGTGGTCGGCGCGGAGAACGTGCTTTCCCACGGGCACGAGCTGCTCGTCTATGAGTGCGACGCCTACACGCTGGAGAAACAGCTTCCCGGCGCGGTGGTGCTGCCGCGCACCACGGAGGAGGTTGCTGCGGTCGTCAAACTCTGCGCGCGGCACGAGCTCCCCATCATCCCGCGCGGGGCGGGCACCAGCCTGAGCGGCACCGTCCTCGCCAGCACGGGCGGCGTGATGATCGCCCTCACGCGGATGAACCGCATCCTCAACCTCGATGTCCGCAACCGCCGTGCGCTCGTGGAGGCGGGCGTGGTCAATGCCTGGGTCACCAACGCCGCCAAGCCGCACGGCCTCTTCTACGCGCCGGATCCCTCGTCCCAGACCGCCTGCACCATCGGCGGCAACATCGGCACGAACTCCGGCGGGCCGCACACACTTAAGAACGGCGTGACCACGAATCACATCCTCGGCTGCGAAGTGGTCCTGCCCGATGGCGAAATCGTCTGGCTGGGCACGACGCCTGATGGCGGCGAAGACGTGCCGGGCTACGACCTGCGCGGGGCGTTCATCGGCAGCGAGGGGATGTTCGGCATCGTGACACGGGCGTTGGTTCGGCTCGTGCGCGCGCCGCAGGCCTTCAAGACCTTGCTGGGCATCTTCGAGTCCGTGGACGACGCCAGCCAGACGGTCAGCGACATCATCGGCGCGGGCATTGTGCCAGGTGCGCTGGAGATGATGGACCAGATGATCACGCAGGCGGTCGAGGCCGCCTATCACTTCGGCTTCCCGACCGACGCGGGCGCGGTGCTGATCGTGGAACTCGATGGCCTGGCCGCGGGCCTGGAGGAGCAGTCGGCGCGCGTCGTGGAGATTTGCCGGGAGAACAAGTCTCGCGAGGTCCGCGTGGCGAAGGACGACGCCGAGCGCGCGGAGATTTGGAAATGCCGAAAGCGGGCGTTTGGCGCGATTGGCCGCCTCAGCCCGAACTTCCTCACCCAGGACGGCGTCGTCCCGCGCTCGAAGCTCCCGGAGATCATGCGCTTCATCCGCGCCACGAGCGAGAAGCACGGCCTGCGCATCCCGAACGTCTTTCACGCCGGCGACGGCAACATCCACCCGCTCATTCTCTACGATGAACGCGACCCGGCGCAGGTAACGCGCGCGGTGCAGGCGGGCGAGGAAATCCTTGAGAAATGCGTGGCGCTGGGCGGCAGTGTGACGGGCGAGCACGGCATCGGCGTGGAGAAGGCCGACATGATGGCGCGGCAGTTCACCCCGGACGACCTGGAGGCGATGAAGATGCTGCGCCGCGTCTTCGACCCCGCGCAGCGGTGCAACCCGCACAAGATGTTCCCCGGCGCGAAGCGCTGCGCGGACTTCGCGCCGCGGAAGCAGATCGCGGCGTGATCCGGCTCAGGCACCCGGCCAGGCGGGACGCGTGGAGAGCATCAGAGCGGAAGCATCGCCGCGCTGGGGCGGGCTTCGTCATTGAGACCACTGGACGGTGGCGACGGCGTCGTTGTAGTCCCCGTCGTTGGCGTCTTCATAGCCGACAATTTTGACCGCATTATTTGCGTAGAGAATGCTCTCTGCGCTGGGAACCCACGGGAGTTTTGGATCCGGCGGGCCGTTCTTGTGCTGGGCGCGGAGCATGTAGAGATGCACGCCGGGTCCCGAGTTGATGGGACAGCGCCAGGTCCGCGGCTGGGTCTTGTCGTGGCTGTTCGTGCTGAACACGTGCTCGCCAGTCGCGTGGTTTTCGATGACGATTTCGTTTTCATGGGCACAGGCGAAGGTCACGCCAACGACGAGGTCCATGCCGGGCTGGACGGGTAATATCTGGGCCATAGGTTTTCTCCTGTAGTTGTCCCAAACAGCCTCATGCTGCCGGGAAATCATGCGCATATGGCTCAGAGTTGATCAAAACGATCCGTGTCGAGGCTAGCTGGCTGGCAGTTTGGAGCGAGAGAGGGTTCGCTACCGCGCCTGGTCGAGCCACGGAACACTCATGCTGACTTAAATAAAGTCCTGAATCCTTGGAACGCAACCGAAATTGTGGCCTCGGGCCAACGGCCTCCATGTCGGCGTGCGTTGCGGCTCATAGATAGATGGTGGCGGATCGTGAACATGCGTCTCTCGCAATGGCGCAACCCGCACAGGATGTTGCCCGGCGAAGCGCTGCGCGGACTTCACGCCAAGGGAGCAGATTGCGGCGTGAGGCGTGGACACGCGGAGGCGAATCCCAACGGGTTTCCGGCGTTCAGCCCAAGGTTGCGCGTGGCGCGCTACCTTGGGAACCGTGCCAGCAAGAGAAACAACCCCGAACGGGGTTGCGGCGATCTTGGCGATGGCTTGGACGAGGTGGTCGGGCGTCTCGCCCGGCGGATGGGGGTTGAGTTACCGTGCACGTTCGAAATAGGCAAGGTTTCATCCGGGCGGGACGCACGCCCTCTACGTCAGGCAGGATGCCTGACGCTACTGCCGCCCCGCTTGACTTGCCCGCACTCCCGCCGGACGCTTCCGCCCTGATGAAGCAGCCGGACAACATTCTCAAACACGTCGCCGTGGTCGGACTCGTGGCGGTGGTCGGTTATTTTGGGCTCTACGCGGTGGACAGCCATCTGCGCAGCCGCAAGGGCCCGTGGGAGGTGACCTTCTCAGCCGAGACGAACGGCACGCCCTACATCGTGGTGAACCAGCCCGCCTTCGGCGTGCGCGACGTGAAGGTGCGCTTCAACGGCGAGCAGAGCCCGCTGACCAACGCGCCGGTCACGGTGCGGTTCGCCGAGCCCGGCACGAAGCCCGCCTTCGGGGAACTGCGCTTCCAGGACGCCACCTACCTGCCCGGCACGGTGACTTTGCTGGCCTTCAACCACGAGGTGGAGCTGATCCAGCGCGGCCTGGTGCTGGACCGCCGCGAACTGCCCTGGCAGTCCGGCACTCTGGCCGAACTCGCCCCGACGAATCAGGCCCCGCCGTTGCGGACCCCGGCCCGCGTGCGGAATTACTGAGGGGTGGGATTTCAACCTAAGTCCGCTGGCGGAGGCACGGAGCGGCCAACTGGCGATGGCTTTGACTGACGAATGGGGACTGACGAATGATAACGAGGCCGGGAAAGCGGTTTGATTCCCCTGGCCTCCACTCGGTGGCTGCGCCTGTCCGGAGGCGTTAAGGCATTCCGACACCACTCGGCACGCCGACGTTGCTGCGGCTGATCCCGCGCCGAGCGGGACACAGCCGCGCTCCGAACGTCAATCCATTGACAAGCTGCTTTGAAAGAGAAGAGTGCAGGCATGAATTCCTGCTGGGATGATCAGAATCAGCCGTGGCTGCTTCGATCCGAAGTCAGCGAACACCGACGGCGAGGAGCGCGGCCGTCAGGACGTAGAAACGGGAGCACGCCCGGGGTGGTCCGAGCGCCCTTTTCCCGTCGCAGGTCTCTGCGGCGTAAACGCCGCGTCTCCGCGCCCGCTGTTTCGGAGTTCGGGTCTGTCCCGGCGAGCGGCTGACAAGGAGAGCAGCGCGCAGAGAATAGTGAGAAGCTCGCAGAAAATAGATTGAGAAGCTATCAACCCTCCACCTGAATATGCCAACCAACCCGCTCGCTCTGACTATGAATCATCTCGTGCGAACTGTATCAGCCCTGCGCCGGCTCCAACTGCCCTGGCTGCTGCTGGGGACACTCCTGCTCGCCTCGGGTTTTGCCGTGGCCATGCTCGCTGCCCGCGTGCTCTACAGCGGACGGGGCTGGCATCTCTACCTCGTGTGGAACCTGATCCTCGCGTGGCTGCCGCTTGCGTTTGCCGTGACCTTTCATGTTGCCGATGGGCCGCTTCCACCATTGCGCGCGCTCCGGTTTGCGTGCGGCTGTGGGTGGCTGGTGTTTCTGCCCAACGCGCCTTACCTCGTTACGGACTTCGTCCACCTGGTCGCGCAGCCGCCGGTGCCGCTATGGTTCGACATTCTGCTGCTGATGACGTTCGCATGGACGGGCGTGATGCTGGGCTTCGTCTCGCTGCGCTTGATGCAGGCGCGGGTGGTGTCGCGGTGGGGTGAACGAGCGGGGCAGGGGTTCGTGGTGGTGGCGCTGCTGCTGGCCAGCTTCGGCATCTACCTGGGCCGTTTCCAGCGTTTCAACAGTTGGAGCGTCTTGAACCGTCCGCTGGAGGTCTTCGGCGACATGGCGCACCGGATCTTCGTGCCGTGGGAGCACCCGCGCACGTGGGCATTCACCGCGTGCTGCTTTGGGTTTCTGCTGCTGGCGTATGTGAGCTGGGCGGGTGGAAGGAACTTGGTGGCCGGGAGTGAAAACTCTGGTGCAGGGAGGCCGCTCGGCATTGGGTAAGGACGCGAGTTGCCAACGAACAAAGTGGCGTTCACCGACCAACATAACCACGATCAGCCTACAGATGCGGACGGAGATTGAGCAGCGTTTTGAAACCGAATCGAAGCTGCTTCCGGAGCTGCGGGAGCGGTTCACTGCTGAAGTCGAGCGCTGGGTGTTCTCGACCGCCGAAATTCTGTCCGACTACGAGGGCATAATGACGTGTCGAGGTTCTGACATGGAGGCTTATTCGGATGTCCTATCCGGAGCGGATGATGCCCGCTACGCTTGTGGGTTCGACGAGTCCGACAGACTCATCTTGATACAGCATTTCGCGTCGGAGACCGCGTTTGGAAAGCCTGGCTCTGAGGAACCCGCTCTGCAAATTATTCCATCCAAAGAGACGTTGGTGGAAGAATTTATCTCCTACCGCGGAGCTGCATTGGTGGATGTTGCCAGGTTTGTGCGCGGTGATTTGCAGGCGATGCGTCGGTTAACATTCACCGACCGACTATTGGTTGAGGAGGAATGTTTCAGGGACGGCTGTTTCTTGCACACTCGGTTCAAATACGAAGGAAGGCGGATGGTCTTGCAGCAATCCATCTCTGAAAAGGGTCATGCTTTCTATGAAATTGCATTTGGACCACACGACGATCAGACCTACTTCAGAGTCCGACGAGACGGAACTCGCTTTCAGCTTTTTCAGCCACTGCCCAAAGGGATGACCCTGAAATCGGTCAAGGAGACAACCCGAGACCGCCTGCTGGCCGTTGTCCCGCAAGTGGTGGCGGCAGCCAAGGTAGCGGAACCGATCTACTGCCTTGCCTTGGCCTATGACGGCGAAGGCAGCGACGCGCTGCCGCCGCTGCTCGGCATCGGGCTGGAGTCCGAGCGGCAACGATGGCAGGCAGAACGGGGAAATAAAGCGTGGCAATGGGTTTGGAATCCGGCCGAGTTCCTGCATTACGAGAAGCCGCACACTCAGCTCGAAGACGAGGCGCTGGAGGAGGCGTGTGACCGGATGAACAGCAAGCTGGCGGAATGCGCCTCAATGTCCCCGGCCATCAAGCTGCTCGTCGAAGTGGCGACCGAACTAAACCGTGCGGTCTGGCCAGCAGAAATCCAGCGAACCGCTGATTTCGTGGCGTATGCGGTGGATTTCGAGCTGGGAAGCTTGCGCAAGAACCTAAAGGCTTGCGTGTCCTCCGAGCGGCTTGCCGAGTTGAAAGCGAAGAAGCTCTTGTGAACAGCAACGAGGCTTGAAATCGTTTTGCATGAAAATTTCGCGACCGGATAGGTCACTTTTGCTCCGCCTCCTCCGTGCCTGGACTGCCTTCTTCATCTTCGGTCTCGTGGTCAGCGGGCTGACGGCGATTCCGCTGGAGACGGAACTGGCCATTCTCGAGCGGCTGGTGGGACAGGGGATGGATGGGTTCGCGGGGTGGATTCACCGCGTCGCGGATGGGTTGCGCGAGACGAATGCGAAGTATCCGTTTCTCGCTTATGGGACGGACTGGCTGGCGTTTGGGCATATGGTCATCGCGGTGACGTTCATCGGGGCATGGCGTGATCCGGTGCGGAACAAGTGGCTGTTTCAGTTCGGGATGATCGCATGTGCGGCGGTAGTGCCGTGGGCGCTGGTGTTTGGCGGGGTGCGCGGGATTCCGGTGGGGTGGCGGATGATTGACTGCGCGTTCGGGGTGGTGGGGTTCTTCCCGATGTGGCATTGCTGGCGGCTGGCGAATGAACTGGAGAGGGCAGAGGGTGCGGTGATCGAGCCCAGAGATTACTGAGACTCGTCTAATAGAGTGACAACGGGACGGGTTTCTGTCAGCTTGGGG
>CAZOCL010000329.1:0-7461 GCA_964578245.1 uncultured Klebsiella sp.
AGGTCGAGGACCAGGTCACGTATCCGCTTTCCGTCGGATTGCAAGGACTGGCCGGCGTGAAGACCGTGCGCGCGAACTCGATGTTCGGCTTCACCATGCTGACCATCATCTTCGAAGAGAAGGTGGACAACTACTTCGCCCGCACCCGCGTGCTCGAACGCTTGAACCTGCTCGCCGCCCAGCTCCCTCCCGGCGTCGTCCCTCAGCTCGGCCCCGACGCCACCGGCCTCGGCTGGGTCTATCAATACTACCTCCACGTTGATCCGCAGCTTGCCCATACCCCAGCGCACACGAACTCAAGCTCTCAACTCTCAACTCTCAACTCTCAACCTTCCTACGATCTCGGCCAATTGCGCGCCCTCCAGGACTGGTTCATCCGCTACCAGCTCAACGCCGTGCAAGGCGTCGCGGAGGTCGCGAGCATCGGCGGCTTCGTGCGGCAGTATCAGATCGAAGTCAGCTCGCTGAAAATGCGCGCCCGCAAGGTCACGCTGAAGGACGTGATGGACGCCGTCGGTGCGAGCAACCTCAACGTCGGCGGCAAGGTCATCGAAGAGAACGGCATGGAGTTCGTCGTGCGTGGCCTCGGCCTCGTGAAGTCGCTCGCGGACCTGGAGAACATCGTGCTGATGGAGCGCGGCGGCATTCCCATTTACCTCAAGGACATTGCCACCGTGCAGCTCGGCGGCGACTTCCGCCGCGGCACGCTGGACGTGGATGGCCGCGAAGTGGTCGGCGGCATCGTCGTGATGCGCAACGGCGAGAACGCGCTCGCGACCATCAACCGCGTGAAGGAAAAAATCCGCCAGATCCAGTCGAGTCTCCCGCCCGGTGTCACCATCAAGTCCTTCTACGACCGTGCGGAACTCATCGAGCGCACCATCGACACGCTCAAGCACGCGCTCGCCGAGGAGATCATCCTCGTGACGCTCGCGCACATCATCTTCCTCTGGCACTTCCGCAGCATCCTCATCGTCACCGTGCCGCTGCCGCTCTCGATTCTCGTCTCGTTCATCCTTATGGAGAAGTTCGGCATCAGCTCGAACATCATGTCCCTCTCCGGCATCGCCATCGCCATCGGCGTGCTCGTGGACGCCGGCATCGTGATGACGGAGAACGTGATTCGACACTGTGAAAGAGCGGAGGAGGAGAAGCAGAGGAAGTGTTCAGTAGTCAGTGTTCAGTCTTCAGTCGCACCGGGCGCAGCAAATGTGCCGAGTGCAACCAGTGCTTCTGCCTCCCTCGCCCCCACCGGGGGAGAGGGCCGGGGTGAGGGGGCAAACGCCACAGCATCACCAATCGCATCCCCGCCACCCGCCGCCCCACTGAATACTGCCCCACTGAAAACTGATCCCTCCTCCATCCGCCTCACCGCCGAGGAAACCCTCGCCGTCGTCCTCAAATCCGCGCAGCAAGTCGGCCGCCCCATCTTCTTCGCGATGGTCATCATCATCCTGGCGTTCCTGCCGGTGTTCGCGCTGTCGGGCCAGGAGGGCAAGCTGTTCCACCCGCTCGCGTTCACGAAGACCTTCGCGATGATCGGCTCGACCATTCTCGCCGTGACCATCGTGCCCGCGCTCTGCTCGCTCCTCGTGCGCGGCCCGTTCCACTCCGAGGATCGCAACTGGGTGATGCGCGTGCTGCTCGCCATCTACGATCCCATCCTCGATCTCGCGCTCCGCTGGCGAAAGACGGTGATGACCGGGGCGGCACTGCTCCTCGCGTTCGCGTTGCTCATCGCCTTCGGCATCCCACGCCCCGCAATGCTCTGGCTCGCCAAGACCACGCTGCCGAAAGACTCCTCCCTCGCCCCCACCGGAGGAGAGGGGACAGCGCAAGCAACCGCGTCGAACGCCCCGAGCGTGTCGGCTTCAGCCCGCACCAATGAAAGTTCCCCGCACGCGGGACACGCACCTTCGCCCCACTCCCCACTAAACACTGACTCACTGAATACTGATCACTCCGCCCACCTCCTCGCCACCTTCGCCGAGCGCCACCCCGCCTTCACCAAACTCTTCGCCGGCTTCGGCAAGGACTTCATGCCCACGCTCAACGAAGGCTCGCTGCTCTTCATGCCCGTGCTGCTGCCCACCACGTCGCTCACCGAGGTGAAGCGCGTCATGTCCTGGCAGGACCGCGTCATCCGCAGCCTGCCGGAGGTCGAGAGCGTCGGCGGCAAGCTGGGCCGCTCCGAGACCGCCACCGATCCTGCGCCAGTCGAGATGATCGAGACCACCATCATGCTCAAGCCCGAGTGGCTGCCCACGAACCGCACCTACCTCGGCTTCATCACCATTCCCGGCGTCTATCGCAATCCCGTGTGGCGGCCCGAGTCCACGAAGGAGACGCTCATCGCCGAACTCACCGAGAAACTCTCGAACGTCCCTGGCTACGTCCCTGGTTTTTTGCAGCCGATTGAAAACCGCATCCTCATGCTCTCCACCGGCATTCGCGCGCAACTGGGCGTGAAGATCCTCGGCGGCTCGCTGGATGACCTGCAGCGCAAGGCCTTCGAAGTTGAGCGCGTGGTGAAGGAAGTGCGCGGCGCGGTGGGCGTCGCGCCGAGCCGCGTGCAGGGCAAGCCGTATCTGGAGATCGAAGTGAACCGCGTGGCAATGGCGCGCTTCGGCCTGCGCGCGCAGGACGTGCTCGACGCCGTCGAGACCGGCATCGGCGGCAAGGTGATTTCCACCACCTACCAGGCCGCCGAGCGCATGGACCCGCGCGAGCGCACCGGCATCCAGGTGCGATTGCAGCGCGACGAGCGCGACGACCTCGAACGCCTCGGCGAGGTGCTGGTCGCCACGCCCAGCGGCAAGCAGATGCCACTGGGCCAGCTCGCCACCCTCCGTCGCACCACCGGCCCCAGCGAGATCGCCAGCGAGAACGGCCGCTTGCGCGTCTTCGTGCAGGCGAACGTGCAGGAGCGCGACCTCACGAGCTTCGTGGAGGAAGTGAAGCAGCGCGTGCGGAAGGAAATCGAACCCACGCTCCCACCCGGCATGACCATCGAATACAGCGGCGAGTATGAGAACCTCGTGCGCGCGCAGCAGACGCTTTACTACATCTTCCCCGGCACGCTGCTCATCATCTTCCTGCTGCTCTACATGATCTATCATTCGGCGAAGGAGGCGGCGCACGTCATCCTCGCCGTGCCCTTCGCACTGACGGGCGGCGTCTTCCTCCAATATATCCTGGGCTATAACTTCAGCGTGAGCGTGTGGGTGGGCTACATCGCGCTCTTCGGGACCGCCATCCAGACCGGCGTGGTGATGGTCGTGTATCTCGAGGAAATGGTGGCGAAGAAACAGGCCGAGCGCGCCGCCGCCGGCCAGCCCTTCACGCGCGACGACCTCGTGCAGGCCATCAAGGACGGCGCGCGCCTGCGCCTGCGCCCCAAGGTGATGACCGTGGCCACCATCGTCGCGAGCCTCCTCCCCATCATGTGGAGCCACCGCCCCGGCAGCGAAGTCATGCAGCCGCTCGCAACGCCTGTCATCGGCGGCATGTTAAGCAGCCTCCTGCACATCCTCGTAGTCACCCCGGTGATTTTTGCGATGCTGCGGGAGCGGGAGCTGCGCAAGTCGTAGGGCGAACCTCCGTCGAGCCCCATCTGTCGACAGAGTCGGCGCGAGCATCGCGAGCTTCAGATCTGTAGCGCAGCCCAGGATGCTCATGGTGCTGCTCGCCTCGCTCTGCTCGGTAGTGGGATCGACAGAGCCTCGTGCTATCACCGGCCTGATGCCGCCGCGACCGCCTGAGCCAGGGCTCAAGCGGTCGCATCGGTCGCACCGGAATTCACTTTTCGTAGGTGGCCCTAGCCGACTTTTGGGACGCATCCAAGTTCCTCAACGCTGCTTCGTAAGTCCTTCTGGCGTTCTCCCAGGAGGCTTCGTCCGCGTTGACCATGCTTTCGAACTTCGGGTCGAGTTCCGCGCGTTGATCACGGATCGACTGGAGCGTCCCTTCCGCCACCGCATCGCTCTGCAGCGACGTGATCGTGTCGCTCAACGCGGCAATCTGCTGGTCCATGATCAGGAGGTCCAGATAGGTGGCGGCCACAAAGAAGGCCCGTTGACCCGGCCCCTTGACCTTCACTTCCGTGATCATTTCAGGGGTATAGGTTGGAGGGGTGGACTGTGCGGCCTGTCGGGGATGCTCGCAGGCAGTGAGCATCAAGGCGGCAGCCAGAGCTGCCAGGGAGAATATAGGTTTCATGGGTTTGCCCTTCGATTTGGAAGTTAACTGAGCAGCGAACCCGCAGCAGCAGGTCCGTGAAGAGTTAGACCCCGGTTGATCGCGGCCGTTCAATTACACGCTGGCGGCACGGCATGACGGTGCCCAGAATATGTTGCCTGAGTTGTTGTCCCTCCCTGACTGCCTGCCGTGCCTGTCTCTCGTCCGCGCACTCCTTGCCCCGGCGATGGCTCTGCGAGGTTCTTCCAATCACTCCTTTTCCACCCCGACGACTGCGGCTCTGGCCACAGCCACTGCACGCGACCGCCTGAGCGATGGCTCAGGCGGTCACGCCGGTTTCAACGAGTTTAGTCGCCGTAGGTCTCCTTCGCGTCTTGATAGACGCGGTCGAGTTCGGCGAAGGCCATTTCATAGGCCTGCTTGGCGTCGTCCCATGCTTCTGGGCTCGCCTTCTTCAGCTCCTCGAACAGCGGATCCACCTGGGAGCGGAGTTCGCGCATCGAGTTGAGCGTCTGCAGTGCTACTTCGTCGGTGTTGAGGGACATGATCTTGTCGCTCAGTTCGTTGATGCTCTGATCCATGCTGGCCAGATGCTCCGTCTGGAAGGCCACGAACTGGTCACGCAGGTCCGACGGGTAAGGCGTGACGTCCGCCGGTTCCTTGGGCTCCTGCTTCGCGATTTCCGCGGGCGCAGGCGCAGGCGGGAGAGCCGTGGTTTCCGTCTTCGTGGCCTGCTCCTGGGCCGGAGGCGCATTGCGGTCGGCGTCGGCGTCCGATTGCCGGCTTAGCTTGGACTCGTCGCAGCCGGCCAGCACGAAGGCGGCGGCCAGCACGGCCAATGGGTATATGGGTTTCATGACTTTGCCTTTCACTTTTTGGTTCGTTTCATGCGCGCACCCGCGACGGGCGGGTCCGTAGGAAGTTCGACATCAGGCGGAAAAGGAGCGTTCAAGAACAAAATTAGGGCCGCCACTAAGTTGTTTCCTCAATGCACGTTTTATGTCATCTTCCTTGGAACCAACTTCAATCCGTTACTTTGCCATGTCTCTTCACTCTGCGGTGCGCAAACGCGCCGGATTCACTCTCATCGAACTCCTTGTCGTCATTGCCATCATTGCGATCCTGGCGGGCATGCTGCTCCCGGCCCTTGCCCAGGCGAAGGCCAAAGGCCACTCCATCAAGTGCGTAAGCAATATCCGGCAGCAGATGATGGGCAGCATCCTCTACTCGGATGACAACAAGGACCTCCTGCCGCCCGGGCATTTCCGCTGGGTCAATGGAGCGACCGTTACGGAGACGTGGGCCGATCACATTCTGCCCTACCTCGGCACCACCAACATCTTCCGGTGCCCGAGCGCTCCACCCAATCTTGTCGAGCGCGTCTGGGGCATCTGCATCATTCGCAACAACTACGCCCTCAACTTCGACATCGGCAAGCGGGCCACGGAGATCCCCACCTCGAAGGCCATGGTGGTGCGGCCCAGCGGAACGGTGTCCATGACGGATGGCGGCACGCTGGCGGTGGCCTCGCCACTCGGCTCGGTGGCCGTGACGACCGCCTCGACCTACAAACCCGGCTGCTGGATTCTGATCCGGCCCGCCGGCAGCGACGTTGGGTTTGGCGACATCCAGGCCACGACGATGGGCTCCGGCAATTCACCCGACTGGGGTGGCCCGCATCTGCGCCACAGCAAGCGGAGCAACGTAAGCTTCGTGGATGGCCACGTGGAAACCCTCGAATCCAGCGGCTGGTATTACTCGAACACGCCGTGGACGGACCCCGCCATCGGCGGCCCCTGAAGGAGGACCGCGGCGTTTACGCCGCAGAAGGCTGCTCCCGCCCGAAGGCGGAGCTCCCTGCTTCAGCGCGCTCGGTGGTCCAGGGTTGCGGCTTCGGCAGCGCTTGGTAGCATCGCCGTCAGCATGGATACGGCCAAACGCTTTACGGTCCGCGCCCGCTCCGCGCTTTTCGGGATGCAGGAGGGCGGTCTCCTGCTCGTCATTCTCCTGCTCGGCATGGTGCTGACCTTCTTCGGCGGCACCGTGAAGGTGCCCAAGCTCCAGGTGAACGCACAGGGAGTGCGCGAGCGCGTCTTCACCGAGGTGAAGGGCGAGAAGGTGCTCGTGCTCGAGGAGAAGAACAAATTCCTCAACGCCGCCAACCTCACCCAGCTCGCCAAGGACACCAGCTTCATCGGCATCATGGCGGTGGGGGCCACGCTCGTGATCATCGCGGGCCAGATTGACCTGAGCGTCGGGGCGATCTATGCACTGGCGTCGGTCGTGGGCGCGATGGTGTTTCGTTCCTTCGGGCCCGGCGGCGCGCTGGCCGCGTCGCCGCCGCATGAAGCGCTGCTGCTCGGCATCACGACCTGTCTGCTCATCGGCCTGCTCTGTGGCGTGCTCAACGGCGCGATGGTCACCGCGCTCAAGGTGCATCCCTTCATCATCACGCTGGGCACCATGGCCATCTTCCGGGGCGAGGCCTTTGTGATGACCGGCGGCCAGTCCGTCGGTGATTTTCCCGAGGCCTTCCGCTACATGATCCGCTGGGAGACCGGCGACGGCCTGAGCCTCGTGCCGCTCGGTGTGCTGCTCGCGGTCGTGGCGATGGGCAGTTTCTACCTCACTTTCCTCGCGCCCGGACGGCATGTGTATGCGGTGGGCGGGAACGAACTCGCCAGCCGGTTCAGCGGCATCCGGGTGTCCACGGTGAAGCTCAAGGTGTTCATCTACTCCGGCCTCACGGCGGGCGTCGCCGCGCTGCTGGCCATCGGCTACTACGGCAGCGCCACCAGCGGGGATGGGCAAGGCTACGAACTCGATGTGATCGCGGCGGCCGTGGTCGGCGGTGCCAGTCTCTCGGGAGGCAAGGGCTCCGCCCTCGGCGCGCTCTTCGGCGCGCTCATCATCAAGATGATCGACAACGGCATCGTGATTCTCGGGATCGACCAGAACTACAGCCGCATCATCATCGGCGCGGCGGTGATCCTCGCGGTGGTGCTGGACCAGTTCAACGGCTGGTGGACCCGCCGCCGGATGGCCCGGGCGGCGTAGCCAAACCCCGGTAGGGCGAGACTCCGTCGAGCCGTCGAAACCGCCGCAGGCGGTGCGAGCGCAGCGAGTTTCTATTTTCCGCGATGATTGAAGCTCGCTGTGCTCGCCTCGCTTCGCTCGAAATGGGGCTCGACGGAGTCTCGCCCTACCGGACAAAACTCTCCGCCAGCGCCACGGCCTTCCGCATCGCCTTGGACTTGTTCACCG
>CAZOCL010000330.1:0-7451 GCA_964578245.1 uncultured Klebsiella sp.
AGCAGCTTGAACCACGGCTCCAGATACACGGACGCGTAGAGCGGCCCGAGGAAGTCCAGGCTCAGGTCCATGAGATGGTCCACAAACCACTTGCGGACATAGAACAGGCTGTGGATCGGATAGCGTCCGGGCTTCACACGCCCGAGCAGCAGCCACTTGAACGCCGCAATCTCCAGCCCGAGCAGCACCACGTAGCTGAACGCGACGAGCGGGGCGAGGAACAGGTAGGAGTAATAATCGTCCTCGTAGTTCAGGTGGTTCATCAGCACCACGCCGGGCAAGATCGCCGCAAGGATGCAGGCTGGAAACAACGCGACCCCGATCGCGTGCAGGCCGGCGAAGCCAAGCCGACGGAGCACGGAGCAGTGCCCGGCTTTCAGGCTTTGGTCTGCGCCCGCCGGGCGGGGTTCGGCGCTCCGCTTCGCCGGCGAACCCAGCCACCGCTCGCCCGCCGGGATCGTCAGCCCCGCGGGCAGCAGCGACATGTCTTCCAGCGCCGCGCCATCGGCCAGCGCCGAGTTCTCCCGCATCACCGCGCGCGTGCCCACGAAGCAGCCCTTGCCAATCCGCACCGTGCCGATGAGCAGCCGCCCGTTCTCGACGTGGTAGCCCGGTGCCGTCGCATCCGTGCCGATGCTCGTGTCGTCACCGATGTCGAGCAGGTCGTAGCAGGCGAAGTTCGGACTCGCGAGATGCACGTTGTGCCCTACACGCGCGCCCATCAATCGGAAGTAAACACTCAGCAGAGGCGTGCCGGCGAGGTAGTGCACCGGGATGGCCGACTGGATGGTGTTCACGAACCAGAACCGGATATAGTAGCTGCCCCACAACGGATAATTCCCCGCCCGGAAGCGTCCGATGACCAGCCACTTGACCACGATGGAGGCCGCCAGCATCGCCGGGTAGAGCGCCACCAGCACGCCGAACGCGCCGAGGATGGATTCCCAGCGCTCGAAGTCCTCCTCATACATCCAGGTGTAAGTCAGGTAGGGCGCGAGCCATTGCAGCGAGAAGAAGCCGAGGACGAAGTAAAGGCCGCCCAACTGCCACAGTCCGCAGAGGAAGTGGCGGAGTCGTGCACCAGGTTGCGGAGCGCCGGTCTCCGCCCCGGCGTGCTTCGGCAACGGTTCACGCCGGTTCGGAGACCGGCGCTCCAAGCGTGCGGCCAGCTTCGCCACCGTCGGCTCTTCATACACGTCGAGGATCGAGACGCCCCGCAAATCTTCATCCTGACGCAGTTCGCCCACCAGCCGCGCGGCGAGGAGCGAGTGCCCGCCGAGCTCCCGGAAGAAATCATCCGTCACGGACACCCGCTGCGGCGCAAAGAGCTTTTCCCAGACCATCACCAGCCGCCGCTCCATCTCCGTGCGGGGTGCGATGTGGTTGGGGTCGTCCGTTGCGGCCTGGCGGGGTTGTGGCGCGGGCAGTGCGCGGCGGTCCACTTTGCCGCTCGGCAGCACGGGCAGGGACGGGATGGCATCAATGACCGACGGCACCATGTAGGCCGGCAGGCGTTCGCGGAGCCGGTCCTTGAGCACGTCCTCGACCGCCACCTCGCCTTCACGCGGCACCACATAGCCGATCAACTGCTGCACCCCCGGCACATCCTCGCGCACGGCCACCACGGCGGCGGCCACCCCGGGACAGCCGAGGAGCACCGATTCAATCTCCGCCAGCTCGACACGATAGCCGCGCAGCTTCACCTGCGAGTCCACGCGCCCGCGGAACTCGATCTCTCCCGCCGCGTTGAAGCATGCCAGGTCACCCGTGCGATAGAGCAATGGCGGTTCGGAACCGAGCGGATTGGCGATGAACTTCTCCCGCGTCAGGTCGGGCCGGCCCACATAACCGCGCGCCAGGCCGATGCCACCGATGCACAACTCGCCTTCCTGCCCCGGCGCTGCCGCGCGCTGCTGCTCATCAAGAATCGCAATCGCATAGTTTGGCACGGGCCGGCCAATCGTCACCGCCTTGCCGGGCGTGAGATCCCCAAACGTTGCGATGACCGTCGCCTCTGTGGGACCGTAGGTGTTCACCATCCGCCGGCCTGGACGCGCCCAGCGCGTGACGAGATCGGCCGGACACGCCTCGCCGCCGACAATAATCAGCCGCACGCCCGGCACGTCGTCGCTCATCATCGCGAGCTGCGTCGGCACCGTGCTGAAGACCGTGACGCCCGCCTCGGTGAGGAGCCGGGACAGCATCGGCCCGGAGTGCACCATCTCGCGCGTGCCGGCCACGAGCGTCGCGCCCGCGAAGAGCGCGAGCCACACTTCCTCGACGGAGGCGTCGAACGCGATGGAAAACCCTTGATACACGCGATCACTGGGCCGCACGTCGAAGATCGCCCCCTCGGCGCGCACCAGATGGCACGCGCTGCGGTGCTCGATCTGCACGCCCTTGGGCCGGCCGGTTGTGCCCGAGGTGTAGATGACGTAAGCCACGTCCTGCGTGGTCGTGCCGGTGTCCCGTCGCGTGAGTGGGGTGGTCGGCTGGCGGGAAACCGCTTCCGCGTCGCAGTCCAGGACAATGACTCTTCCCGCGAACCGGCCGGCCTTCGAGCGCAGCGCGGACAGGGTGAGGAGCACATCCGCGTTCACATCGCCAAGGATGTATTCCACGCGGTCCGCCGGATAATCGGGATCGAGCGGCACGTAGGCCGCTCCGGCCTTCAGCGCCGCGAGGAGGCCCACATACACATCCAGCGAGCGCGGCAGCAGCAAGGCCACATGGCTGCCGCGCAGGACGCCGAGCGAGCGCAGATGCCGGGCGAGCTGGTTGGCGCGCTGCTCGACCTCGCCATAGGTCATCCGCTCGTCCCCGCAGGCGAGGGCGATCTGCCCTTCCTCTGCGGCAGCGCTGTGCTCGAACAGCTCGTGCAGCAGCTCATTCCGGCACAGCTCCGGAGCCTTCGGAAAAGCGAAGGGCGGCGCGGCAGAATTCGGTCGCGTCATGAGTGATTGGCTGCAGGCAGTGTCCCCGCACGAGACGCGGACTGTCACGCTTTGGTTTCAATCCATGCTCAGAAGCAGGGATGGTAAAACCACAGATGAACACTGATGCACACGGATAGAGCGGATGCCAGCCGAAGCGGCATGGTGGTCCAACAAAGCACTCCAAGGGTAATGCCTTTCGGGGAATTCGAGCGGTAGCTGCCAAAAGCGATTCGTCCCGCCTCCGACGAATCCCGCCGGCTTGAGGGCTGAAAGCCCGTCCGGTGACAGCCCGGGCTGGAGCCGAGCACCGCGAGGCGGAGGCCCGGGTTCGCGGTCCCATTACGTCACCGCCCTGAAGGGGCGGGACTCGGCACCAGCCCGGAAAGCGTCTCGCCCTTACAGGGCGGGCGGGCTTCGCAGGCCAGGCTGCCCGGGGCTTCACCCCGGGCTGTCGCCGGAGGGGCTTTCAGCCCTGATTGGCAGTCCACGCTGCCGCGCTCTCGTTCCCATCTGTGTCCATCCGTGTGTATCCGTGGTGGAACCCCTGATCCTCCGCCAGCAAACCCGCTCGACCACCGCCGCGCCATTTGCTTTCCTCACGCCATGAAGCTCCGTTTGTTGGTCGCGTGCTGCGCTTTGCTAATTGCCACAGACGCCGCGTGGGCCGCCGCACCCAGGCTCAACGTGCTCTTCCTCGTCGCCGACGACCTGAACACGCGGCTCGGCTGCTACGACGACGCCCTCGCCCGCTCGCCAAACATTGACCGGCTCGCGAAGCGCGGCGTGCGCTTCGACCGGGCCTATTGCCAGTATCCGCTCTGCAATCCCTCGCGCTCTTCCTTCATGACCGGTCTGCGGCCCGACACCACGCGGGTCCAGGAGAACACCACGCATTTTCGCCAGGCCGTCCCCGACGCGCAGACGCTGCCGCAGACCTTCCAACGCGCCGGCTACTCCGTGGTCCGCGCGGGCAAGCTCTACCACTACAACGTCCCTGCCAGCATCGGCACGGATGGCTTCGATGACACGCCCTCGTGGCAGCGCACCATCAACCCTTCCGGCCGGGACAAGGACGAGGAGCAGGCCATCCTCAACTACACGCCCAAGATCGGCCTCGGCGCGGCGCTCGCGTGGCACGCCACCGCGGGCGACGGCACGGACCACACGGATGGCAAGATCGCCACCGAGGTCATCCAACTGCTGGAAGCGCACGCCGCGCAGCCGGACAAACCGTTCTTCATCGCCTGCGGCTTCTTCCGTCCGCACGTCCCGTGTGTCGCGAGCCAGCAGTTCTTTGATCTGCATCCGCTCGAGAAGTTCTCCCTGCCGAAAGAGCCGCTCGAGCATCTCGCCAAAATCCCCGCCGCCTCGCCCCTCGTCCGGCCTCCCAACTACGGCGTTGCCGAGCCGGACCTGCGCCAGTTCATCCGCGCCTACTACGCCAGCGTGAGCCAGATGGACGCTCAGGTGGGCCGCGTGGTGGACGCCCTCGACCGCCTCAAGCTCGCCGACCGCACCGTGATCGTTTTCCTCAGCGACCACGGCTGGCTGCTGGGCGAGCACGGCGGACAATGGCAGAAGCGCAGCCTCTTCGAGGAGTCCGCCCGTGTGCCGCTCGTCATCGCGCTGCCCGGCAACGCCGCCAACGGCCAGGCCAGCCGCCGCCCGGTGGAACTGGTGGACCTGCACCCGACCCTCGCCGACCTCTGCGGCCTGCCGCAACCTCCCAAGCTCGAAGGCAAGAGCCTCAAGCCGCTGCTCACCAATCCCCAGGCCGCGTGGGACAAGCCCGCCTTCACCCAGGTCACGCGCAACACCGAGGTCAGCCTCGCCATTGGCGTGGACGCGAAGAAGAAGTCCCTTATGGGCCGGAGCGTCCGCACCGACCGCTGGTGCTACATCGAGTGGGACGAAGGCCGCGCCGGGACGGAGCTTTACGACGCGCAGGCGGACCCGAAGCAGTATCGGAATTTGGCCGAGAACCCACAGCACGCCGCCACGGTGAAAGAGCTGAAGCAACTGTTCGCGTTGCGTCAACCGTAAGGAGATCCCGGCTGGAGCCAGCCAGGCCGTAAGCGAACTATGCCGTCGGCCCCGCCGCTTTTGAGAGGTCGCGTAGCGACCCCTGATGGTAGCCGTGGGTTTCAACCCACGGAGAGCATCAAACGGACGGAGCGTCGCGTAGCGACGCATGAACGATGAAAGCGTGAAAGCTCAGAACGGATCAAGCGTCGCTACGCGACGCAGCTTGTCTTCCATTGACCGTGGGTTGAAACCCACGGCTACCGTCAATGCCTCGCTACGCGAGGCCGCTCCCCGCGCTTGCCGGACCCGAGGTTCTCACGCAATCTTGCTTCATGCACCGTTTCATCCGCCGCCTTCTCGTCTGCCTGGGCTTTGCTGCCGCCCCGCTCCACAGCTTCGCCGCATCACCGGGCGTTGTCCTGAGCGAGTTCATTTACGAGACCGCGCCTTTCCCGCAGTGCCACGCCTCGACGATTGCGGAAACCAAGTCCGGTCTGGTGGCCGCGTGGTTCGGCGGCACGGCGGAGAAGAATCCCGACGTGGGCATCTGGGTGGCACGCCACGAGGGCGGCAAGTGGACGCCGCCCGTCGAGGTGGCCAACGGCGTGCAGACAGACGGCAAGCGCCACCCGTGCTGGAACCCCGTGCTCTTCCAGCCCAAGGACGGCCCGCTGCTGCTCTTCTACAAGGTCGGCCCCAGCCCGAGTTCCTGGTGGGGCATGCTCCGCACCTCGGCGGACGCGGGGAAGACCTGGAGTGCGGCGACGCGCCTGCCCAACGGCATCCTCGGCCCCATCAAGAACAAGCCGGTGCAGCTTGCGAACGGCGACCTGCTCTGCCCCACCAGCAGCGAGCACGACGGCTGGCGCGTGCACTTCGAGCGGTCGCGTGATCTCGGCAAGACGTGGGACATCATCGGCCCGGTGAACGACGGCAAGGAGTTCGGCGCGATCCAGCCGAGCATCCTCTTCCACGGCGCGAACCGGCTGCAGGCCGTGGGCCGGAGCCGCCAGGGCAAGGTCTTCCAAGTCTGGTCTGAGGACGGCGGCCAGACGTGGGGGAAGATGAGCGCGACGCCGCTGCCCAATCCCAACTCGGGCACCGACGCTGTGACGCTTCGTGATGGTCGCCAGCTCATCGTTTACAACCACACGCCTCGCGGTCGCAGCCCGCTGAATGTGGCCGTCTCCACTGATGGCAAGGAGTGGCAGGCCGCCGCGTTGCTGGAAACCGAGCCGGGCGAATACAGCTACCCCGCCGTCATCCAGACCGCCGACGGCCTCGTGCATATCGTCCACACCTGGAAGCGCCAGCGGGTGAAGCACGTGGTCATCGACCCGGCGAAGCTGGAACTCAAAGCCATGCCCGACGGGGCGTGGCCAAAACTGTAACACCGTTACGGACAACCGCCCCGGCCGTGGCGCGCGGCGTTCACGCCGCTTCATCGTCCGAACGCAGCACCACCCGGGATCGCCAAAGTGTGCCGTGCGTTGAAGCGGCATGAATGCTGCGCCCGCTGCCAGCACATCCACCTCTCCAGCTTCAAGCCGTGATGACCTGCCGGAACGGCCGGGCCGCGTTTCAGAGCGTGTGCCCGTCCACTGACAGGCTGCAGGTCGGGTAGGCTGACACGGTCGCGCCTTCCGTATAGCCGCCGCCGCCCGGGCAGGCTGGCAGGAGCGAGCCTTTCAAATAGGCGAGCAGCGTGGTGTCGGTGAGGGCGTAAGTATCCGTGGCGGCTTTCTTGTTCTCCAGCGCCCATTGCTGCACCACGCCATCAATCTGCTTGAGGTTGGCGATGCACGAGTTCTTCTGCGCCGTGGCCCGCGCCTTTACGAAGTTCGGAATGGCGATGGCGGCGAGCAGGCCGATGATCGCGACAACGATCATGATTTCAACGAGCGTGAAGCCGCTCGATCGGGAAGGGTGAATTCTCATGGCAGTGGCAGATATGGCGGGGCAACGCACCGCAGTTAATATTATGGGCAACTAACAACAACCGCCGCCGGCACCCGCTGGCGACGGTGAGAAATTAGCAAAGGGCGTGCCGGAACGATTTTTCAGGAAATCCCTGAAGCGAAGCTCGGGGAAAGCGTGTTGCGTATTCCATGTTGCGTGCAGAACGCCGCTCGGAACACGCAACACGCAGCACGCAGCCCATCTCCCCCTCCGGAGTTCCAAGGCCTCCGCTCCTACCTCCCCAACCACCCCGGCAGCCACGTCGTCAGCGGCGGGAAATATGTGATGAGCAGCACGCCGACGATGAGCACGCCTTGCATCGGCAGCACGGCGCGGGAGACTTCCATCACGGGCTTCTTGAAGCGGTAGGAGGCGAGGAAGATGTTGATGCCCACGGTCGGCGCGAGCAGGCCCAGTTCCATGTTCGCGAGGAAGATGATGCCGAGGTGCAACGGGTCGATGCCATACGCGGAGCCGAGCGGCACCAGCAGCGGCACGACGACCACGATGGCCGAGAACGTGTCCATGAAG
>CAZOCL010000331.1:0-7424 GCA_964578245.1 uncultured Klebsiella sp.
TGCACGACCTGAACGCGACGCTGCTGCATCAGTTCGGCCTGAATCACGAGCGTCTGACCTGGCGGCAGGAAGGCCGCGATTTCCGCCTGACAGATGTGTTTGGCAACGTGATCACTGAATTGCTCGCGTGAACTTGATGTCCCCTGGCTCCAATCGGCTCGCCGCCCGCTCATGAAATCGCCTCTATTCCAGTTGCTCCTGCTTTTGGCCGCTTACTCTGGTTCAGCCTTCACCACTCTCGCTGCGACGAACTCCGACCCACAGCCTGACCCGAAGGACGTGATCTGGATCGAAGGTGAGCGGCCCACGAAGAGCACGATGACCCGCCACCCATGGTGGTATGACCAGGTGAAGAAGGAGGTGCTCTCCGGCGGCGACTGGATTTCCAACTTCAGCAAGGACAAGGCGGGCGAGGCGGAATATGCCTTCGAGGTGATCACGCCGGACACCTACGCCTTCTGGGTGCGGGCGAATCCCAGCGTCGGGGCCAAGCTGGAATGGCAGCTCGATACCGGTGCGTGGACAGCGGTCAACTTCACGGATGCGCGGGGAAATCAAAATATCGCCGCCGACAACAAGCCCGACATGCGCTTCATCGCCTGGGCCAAGGCTGGCAACATGATGCTTACGGCGGGCCGGCACACGATTCGTTTCCGCATGGACAGCGGCCCGGACAAGAGCAACCACGGCGGTCTGGACTGCTTTGTGTTCACGCGTATTCCGTTCGTGCCGGCGGGTGCGCAGAAGCCGGCGATGATCAAGGTGGCGAACGGCCCGGCCGACTGGTTCCCGCTGCTCGCGGACGAGGATTCCTTCAACCCGGCGAGCGTGATTGACATGTCGCACCTCATCCCCGCGCCGGCCGGGCAGTTCGGCTATCTGCACGCGGTGGGGAAGGACCTGCAGTTCGAGAAGGCGACCACCCCGGTAAAGCTCTGGGGCTGCGGTGCGAACGTCGAACCTGGCCGCTACACCCGCGAGCAACTCGTGCAGCGGGCGAAGTATCTGCGCAAATTCGGCATCAACGTGGTGCGGCAGCACGCGGTCTTTGACGAGCTGAACACGAACGGAAAGATCGATGCGAAGAAGCTGGACCAGTATGACTGGTGGTTTGCGGAGCTGAAGCGGAACGGCATCTACTCGGACTGGTCGGTCTTCTACCACTTCACCATCGGGCCGGAAGATGGCTACGACCCTGCGCTGTTCAAGGAACTGGAGGGCGGCGCGAACCGCAAGGACACTTACGGCGTGATCACGGTCGCGCCCAAGCTCTGGGAGATTCGCAACCGCGTGCTGGTCGAATTGCTCACCCATAAGAACCCATATACCGGGCTGCGCTACGTGGACGATCCGGCACTGGTGGGGGTGGAGATGCAAAACGAGGACTCCGTCTTCTTCTGGAATCCCCTCGGTGCGCTGGCCGATCCCAAGCCCAAGAAGTGGCCGCTGCACGCGAAGCAACTACGCGCGATGTTTGCCGCGTGGGTGAAGGCGAAATACCCGACCGACACCGCGCTCAAGGCGGCGTGGGGTGAACTCAAAGAAGGGGACTCGGCGGCAGCGGAGGAACTGCGGCTCATGTCGCCCTGGGAACTGGATGGCAAAGGCCCGCGCGGACCGTTCACGGGACGGACTAAGAGGGCAGGGGACTGCATCGAGTTCCTCGCGGGGTTGCAGCGCGCGGAATTTGAGACATGCGAGAAGGCGATCCGCGCCGCTGGGTTCAAGGCCGTTACCATGACCACGGCCTGGCAGGTGGGCGGCTCCGCGACCGATCCCGCGAACATCTGGACGGACACGATTGGTTCGATGATAGACCGGCACAATTACGCGGGTGGTGGCGCGGGCGGGCACGGCATCACCGAGGGCAAGGTGAACAACGAGTCGCACCTCGCGCATCCCGGTGGGGGCATCTTCACCATCGGAATGAAGCAGGTGGAATCGAAGCCGTTTTCCATCACCGAATGGACGCAGTCCGCGCCCAACCAATGGAAAATAGAGTGTGCGCCGATCATGGCGTTCTATGGGATGGGCTTGCACGGGTGGGATGCGTCGTTCCACTTCATCCAGAGCGGCACGCGGCTTGGTGATGGCTGGCCGGGCATGTCCAGCTACACGACCGACACGCCTGCTTATCTCGGCCAGTTCCCCGCACTGGCCATAGCTCTGTATCGCGGACATCTCAAGGAATCACCGGTGGTCGCGGCGCGGCGGTTGTCGCAGGCGGACTTGTTCACCGGACTGGATGCGCTCAAGCAGGATGCGACCAAAGGCGGCTATGATGTCAAAACGATGATCGTCGATGGCGGGACGCCGCTGGAGGCGTTCGCCATTGGCCGCGTGACGGTGGATTTCGCCGGTGGGAAGACGGAGCAGGTGGACTTCGCGAAGTTCTGGAACCAAGCCGGCAAGAGCATCCGCAGCACTACGGATGAGCTCACCTGGGATTACGGCCGGCAGGTCATCACCGTGCAGACGCCGAAGACGCAGGCGGTGATTGGCCGGACCGGGGCGAGCACTTTCACGCTGCCCGGCGTGGCGGTGAGCTTCAAAACACCGTTCGTGAGCACGATCTTCACGCCACTCGATGATCTGCCGCTGGCGGAGTCGCGGCGCATCCTCATCACGGCGCTTGCGCAGGACAAGCAGACCGGGACGCGCTACTCGGAGGGCGGCACGCGGCTCGAAGCGACTGGCACCGCGCCGCTGCTGCTCGAACCGGTGCAGGCGACGATCAAGCTCTCCGGTGCCAGGCCCGCGAGTGTTACGCCCTGCGACCACTACGGCGTGCCAATGGTGGGAAGCTCCGTGCCAGTCGGGGCGGATGGGGGCTTCACGATTGATGGCACCTACCGCGCCTACTACTACTTTGTGAAACGCTGAACCATTCTGCCATGAACCACCCCATCACCAGACCCCTGCTACTTGCGCTGCTTTGCCTCCTCGCCGGTCCATTGAGACTCCCGGCGGCGCAGCCTTTCACTGGCAAGTTACCGCTTTGGGACGGCAAGGAGAGCGTGGCCGACTATGCCAAGCGCGCCCACCTGGAGCCGGTCCTTACGCTGGATCTGGGCGGGGTCAAATGGGAGGGTATCTTGATACCGGCGGGCAAGTTTGTGATGGGCAGCGCGCCGGGCGAAGCGAAGACAGAGAAGGAATCGGCCATCGAGAAGCAGCACACCGTCACGCTCACCGAGCCGTTTTACTTGGGCAAATACGAGCTGACCCAGGCCCAGTATGAAAAGGTGATGGGCAGCAACCCGAGCGTGGCCAAGGGTGACAACCTGCCGGTCCACAAGGTTACTTGGCAGGACGCGCAGGACTTCACGGTGGCGGCGAGCCAGTTGGTGAAACGCCCGGTGCGGTTGCCGACGGAAGCCCAGTGGGAGTATGCGTGCCGCGCGGGCACGACCACGCTGTATCACAGCGGCAGCTTGATCGCGGACCTGGACAAGGTCGGCTGGCACGGCGGCAACTCAGGCGGCAAGATGCACCCGGTCGGTGAGCTGCAGCCGAATGCGTGGGGCGTTTACGACATGCACGGCAACGCCCGGGAGTTCGTGCGCGACCTGTTCGCCGATGCTCCGCTGGCCGATGCGACCGATCCCACGGGCCCGGCAGAGGGCGACGCGAAGAACCATGTCGTCCGCGGGGCCGCCTTCACCGCCAATGCGGCTGGAGCCCTCAACTGCCGGTCCGCGGCCCGTCGTCCGACCGAGAATCTGGCCACGAACGGATTCCGGATTGTGGTGCCGGTGACGGCACCGAAGTAGAGGTCAGGGTGTGTGGCAATGCCAGAGGGGTGGCTGGAAGCCGGCTGGGCCTGCTCTGGCCAACGGATGGCGGATACAAGCCGCCGGCAGGGGGTTGCGCCATGGGTGAGGCTGGATTTGCATTTTGGGACCGGCTGACGCTTACTTTGAGCATGGCAACCGCGACTGCCCACAGTCCGCTCGAACGCCCCAAACCGAGGCGGCGGTGGACGTATGCGGAGATGTGCGCCGAGCTGGAGGAAACCAACCTGCCCGTCGAGCTGTGGGACGGGGAACTCATCATGTCACCCGCGCCGAAACCAAGTCATCAAACTGTCGTCTTCGCGCTGGCCAGAAGGCTGGCGGAGTTTGTAGAGGGACAATTGCTCGGTCGTGTGTTCATCTCGCCTTTGGACGTGGTGCTCGGCCCGCGTCAGGTGGTGCAGCCGGATGTCTTCTTCATCGCGCGTGAGCGGATGGGCACCATTGGCGACCATATCACCGGTGCGCCGGATCTGGCGGCGGAGGTCATCTCGCCCGGGAGCCGACGGCGCGACCGGGTGGACAAGAAGGCGCTCTACGAGCAGTTCGGCGTGAAGGAGTATTGGCTGCTTGATCCTGACACGTCGGCCATCGAGGTGTTCGTGCTGGTGAAGGGGGCGTATCAACTCCACTGCCGTGTGGTGGAGGCGGAGTCCGCGCACTCAAAACTGCTGAAGGGGTTCAAGGTGTCGTTCAATGAACTGGTGGTCTGAAGGGGCAGTTCGGGGCAGGTCAGAAAGAGGGGGCTGAGGAGGCTCTTGAACCTCTTTGGGCAAACCCAATTACACCGCAGCGGGACGGACGCAGGGGGGACTCTCAGATTGGAGATTTCAGATGGCCAGTCGGCAAACACCGAGGGCAGGGAGGATTTTACCAAACGAAGCCATTTGGGAAGGCGGCAGCAGCCGAACACCCCTCACCCCCCATTCGCCAGGCTGCGGAGGGCGGGCCAATTCTCTCCGCTCCTCCGAGGAAGGGAGGGAGCCGGAATGCGAGAGTCAGGCGCTGGACTTGCAAAAGCCCAAGGCGGCTTACAGCAAGTCCGCCACCGACGGGTCGTTCTTGATTGCGATGCTGCGCATTTTCCTCACGGCGGACTTGAGGCTGTGCTGGCCAAAGATCCCGGTGCCGCTGACGAAGACGTCCGCGCCGGCGCGGGCGCATTCGCCGACGGTGTCGAAAGTGATGCCGCCGTCCACTTCGATGTGGTAGTCCAGGCCCAGTTCCCGCTTCCAAGCGGCGGCCTGCTGGATTTTGGGCACGCATTCGTGAATGAAGGGCTGGCCACCGAAGCCCGGGTTGACGGTCATCACGAGGAGGAGGTCGATGTGGTCGAGGTAGGGGCGGGCGTTCTCGATGGCAGTGGGGGGATTCACCGCGAGACCGACTTTCTTGCCGAGTGACTTGATCTTCCAGAGCAGGCCCTCGACGCGGTCGCCCAGTTCGACGTGGACGATGATCTGGTCGGCCCCGGCCTTGACGAACGGTTCCAGCAGGATCTCCGGCTTGGAGCACATGAGGTGGACGTCGAAGAACTTCTTCGTGAGCGGACGCAAGGTCTTCACCACGGCCGGGCCAAAGGAGATGTTCGGCACGAAGTGGCCGTCCATGATGTCGAGGTGCAGCCACTCGGCCCCCGACTGGTCAAAGCGCTGGGTGTCCGCCGCGAAGCGTCCAAAATTGGCCGCCAGCAGCGACGGTGCAATAATCATGGGCGCGAGGCTAGCGGGCGGGCAGGGGAGGGTCAACTTGTGCGCGCGTATGTGGTGGAAGGATTGCCAAGCAACGGCCGCCCACCCACAGTTACGCGCAGCCTATGAATCATTTCAACGCCGCCGACTGGGTGGTGATCGTCGTTTATCTCGCAGGCATCAGCGGCCTGGGAATGTGGTTTGGCAAGGACCAGCGGACAACGCGGGACTATTTCCTGGGCAGCAAGGACACGCCTTGGTGGGCCATCGGCTTTTCCATCGTGGCGGCGGAGACGAGCGCGCTGACGATCATCGGCGTGCCGGCCATTGCCTACGGCAGCAACATCCTCTTCATCCAGATGATTGTGGGCTATGTGATCGCGCGGGTGATTCTCGCCGTGGTGATGGTTCCGCATTACCTGAAAGGGGAAATCTATTCCCCGTATCAACTGCTCGAAACGCATCTCGGCGTGGGGCCGCGCAAGCTTGCAGCGGGCTTCTTCCTGTTCCTCGAAACGCTGGCAGCGGGCGTGCGCGTGTATGTGGCGTGCATACCCATACGCCTGATGCTCGGCGAGACTGTGTGCAGCCTCGGCGGGCTGGTGGATCCGATTCTCGGGGCCATCCTGATGTTCGTCGGCCTGTCACTGGTTTACACCTACATCGGTGGCGTGAAGGCGGTGATCTGGACCGATGCGGTGCAGTTCGGGCTGTTTCTCCTGGGCGGGTTATACGCCCTCTGCTACATCCCGACGCTAATTGATGGCGGCTGGAGCGCGGCGCTGGCGAAGGCGGGCGAAGCCGGGAAGCTTCAGTGGTTGAACACGAATTTCAGCTTCAGCGCGCCGTTTAACCTCTGGATGGGAGTCATCGGCGGCACCGTCATGGTGATGTCCACGCATGGCGCAGAGCAGCTCATCGTGCAACGGGTGCTGGCCTGCCGGAACGTTGCGGACGGGCGCAAGGCGCTGGCCCTCAGCGCGGTGCTTATCTTCCCGTTGTTCCTGATCTTCCTGCTTGTGGGGGTGATGCTATGGGTATTTTACCAGTCGCATCCATTCCAGATTCCGTTGCCGGAAGCCCGGCCCGGCATCAAGTCGAACGACTTCATCTTTCCCATCTTCATGATGACCGAGGTGCCGCATGTGCTGAAGGGCTTCCTCATCGTGGCGATCCTCTCGGCTGCCATGTCCTCGATCAGTTCGGCGATCACGTCGCTCGCCTCAGTGTCCACGATGGACTTCATTCGCCAGATGGTGAAGGGACGCGACGAGGACTACTTCCTGCGGTTCAGCAAAAACTCGACGGTGTTCTGGGCGGCGGTGCTGGTCTTCGTGGCCTGGCTGACGCGCGAGGTTCAGTTTGTCCTCAACGCGGCGTTCTCGCTACGCGGTCTGACCAGCGGCGCGCTGCTGGGCGGGTTGCTACTGGCGCTGTTCTGGCGGCGGGTCGGTGCGCGGGCGGTCATGGTGGGAATGACGACCTCGCTGCTGGTGATGAACTTCATCTACTGGCCGGCGAACATCCCGGCGACGAAGGACTGGTGGATGAAGACTTTTGGTGGCGAAGTCTTCTGGCCGTGGTTCACCCTCATCGGGACATGCGTGACGTTGGGCGTGGCATTGGCGACCCGGGCGCTCTGGCCGGAGCGACCTGCGCCAGTGGCCGCGCCCGACGCGATCCAGACCGGGGAGGCAGGGCGCTAGCGGGTAGGGTGCCCCGGGGGAAGCTTCAGTGGACTTTTTTTGACTGAGAAAGTGCCACGGAGGGAGAGTTTTTGGTATGCTGAGCACCTCAGCCAAACGGCCTATTCGGATAACTCAGGTGGAAGCCTGAGTAGATTGGATGGGTAAGAATGGTTTAAGAGTTTGACAGTTCATTTGACCCTCCCTAGCGTCACGCGCCGACACACTTTCTATGGCCGACAACTTGAAATTGC
>CAZOCL010000332.1:0-7237 GCA_964578245.1 uncultured Klebsiella sp.
TGTGGGCCACGCTCGGGCTCGGGCTGACTTCGCTCTGGCTGCCCATCATGCGCGGCGTGCTGCAGGGGCGGCAGGAATTTGCCGGGTTTGGGTGGACGCTGATGATTGACGGCATCGGCCGCTTCAGTGCGGTGGTGGTGCTGGTGATCCTGCTGCACGGGCAGGCCGCGAGCGCCATGGCTGCTTCCCTGCTCAGCCAGCTCGCCGCCGTGGGCCTCGGCTGGTATGCCACGCGCGCACCACGCGGCGTCACTGGCGGAACCTTCGCGTGGCGTCCCTGGCTGGCGCGCGTGCTGCCGCTGACCTTGGGCATGGGCGCGGTGGTGTTCATCTCCACGGCGGACGCGGTGTTTGTGCAAAGCCAGTTTCCCAAGGACATCACCGCGCTCTACCAGGCCGGGGTGATTGTGGGCTTCGGGCTGAGCCAGTTCACGCTGCCTATCGCGGCGGTGATGTTCCCGAAGATCGCTGGGGGGGCGGGCGGTGGTCAGGACGCGGCCTTGCGCCATACCTTGCTGGGCACGGCGGCACTGGGCGGCGCGGTGGCCGCAGTCTGCACACTGATGCCGAAGCTGCCGCTGCAAATCGTGTATTTCCGCAACCCGGAGTATTTCCTCGCCGCGTCGCCGCTGGTGCCGTGGTTCGCGTGGAGCATCCTGTTCCTGGTGATGGCGAACGTGCTCATCCAAAACCTCCTCGCGCGGGAACGCTTCGCCATCGTGCCGTGGCTGGTGGTCATTGCGGCGGGCTTCGCAGGCGGGCTGGCCTGGGTGCAGCCGAAGCTTGGCGGGATGGAGCCGCTCGCGGCGTTTCAGACGGTGGTGCAGGTGCTGAGCGCGGCGTGTGTGGCGTTGCTGGGGACGGCGATCTGGTTTACTTGGGGGCGGCGAGGAGAGTCCAAAGTCTAAAGTCCAAGCGTCCAAAGTCTGGGGCATTTCGGAAGTTTGGATGTCATGGGGAAAGGGTGGCGTTTATCCCCTCACCCCGCCCTCTCCCCCAGTGGGGGAGAGGGAGAAGAAGCGCTTCGTCCTCCTCCATAGCATACGAACTCCGCGACTTTGGACCTTGGACGCTTGGACTTTGGACCCGTCTCCCGCCTTACTTCCGCTTCACCGTCGGCGCGCGTAGCACCTTGTAGAGCCAGTCTCCCACCCAGCTCAACGGCTTCAGGCGGGTGTAAAGCGGGGAATAGATCAGGCGCAGGCGCACCGTGGAAAAGAACATGATGGCCGAGGAGCGGAAGAGCGAACTGGTCACCTTGCTGCCCAGCTTGTCCGTCCATTCGGTCGGAACTTCCTGCACCTTGAAACCCGCATGCGTGAGCGAGTAGAGCAGGTTCACGTCGAACGCGAGATCGGCGATGCGGAGCTGGTCATAGACCACCTCGATGGCGGTGCGGTGGGCGACCTTGCACGGACATTGGGTGTCAACGATGCCCATGCCAAAGAACAATTCCACGATGGCATGGAAGGACCGGCTGGTGAACTGGCGGAACCATGGCTGGGCCTGATGCAAGACCGCGCCCTCGATCCAGCGCGAACCGATGACGCAGTCCGCCCACTCCGTATGGCCGATGAGCCGGTGGAAGGCGGACGGCGGCGTGGCCCCGTCGGCATCCACGTAGCCGATCAGATCCACCTTGGGTGCGTGGCGGAGCCCCTGGATGAGTGCGCCGCCCTTGCCGATGGGGGCGGGGAAGTTTTCGACCTGCACCTCGGGGAACTCGGCCGCGACCCGCTGGACCACGGCGAGCGTGTTATCGCGGCAGCCGTTGAGGACGACAAGAATTTCAAAGCGCCCGGGGTAGTTCGCACGGAAATAGGCGGCATACTCGCGAAGGGTCGGCTCGATCCGTTCCTCCTCGTTGTAGGCCGGAATCAGCAGGAGCACGCTGGGCGCCGGGGTGGTCACGGGGCGGGTGAATACCAGAGGCGGAGCGCGGAGCGAAGCGGAAAGTGGCCGGGGCCGGCGTCGGTTTGGTGTCACTACCCGGCTAATTCCGAACTAGGAAGTCGAAATAGCCCGACACGCCCGCATCATGCAGGTAAGAAACTGTTCACCAACAGGTAGCTGGCTTATCAGCGGGCTCCAGCATCCATGGTTGCTCCTGTCCGGCACCAGAGTTCGGGCAAAACGCAACCGGCGGCTGCTTGCGCAGCCGCCGGTGTCGTTTTCGGTGAGCGAGAAGCGGGCGGGAACGCCCGGCTCGCGTCAGGGGGAGGTTTGTGGACTGTCCGTCGCCGCAAGGAGGGCGGCGACTGATGGGCATGCCGGGAATCGTCGAGCGATAGTGAGCATGTTGAACATGCCATCCTCTTAGCAGCGCGAATGCCGAAATCACTCTTTGGACGAAAATCGTTGGAAATATACAGGGAACTCCTGAAGGGCATCGGCTGTTTGGCCGATGACTTGCCCCCAAAACGAACCCCCTTTCCCATCGGTGCGAATCCGGCGTAAAGCCATCCACGCTCGCGAACTTGCCAGGCACGCCCAGCCAGCCTAACAAACCGGTGTGCCGGAACCGAAACCTGCCCCTGCCCCGCCCGAGTCCCAGAAGGAAAGCGCGCCGACCGAAGCCCCGGCGAGCGAGGCCGAATACTGGCGCTGGTGTCCGCGCTGCGGGCATGAGCTGGAAAACCAGAAGTGCAAGTTCCGCTGCCCACGCTGCCACTACTTCATGAGCTGCTCGGATTTTGACTGAGGCGGACGGAGCGCCGGTCGCCGATCCGGCGTGCTCGTGCGGCTTATCAACGCGCCGGGTCGGAGACCGGCGCTCCGCTTCGCATATCTTTGTCGCCGTCATGCCTGACAACCACCCGCCCGCCTTGTAATACTCCGCCCATGTCGCTTCGCGTTCTGATTGCGCCGGACAAATTCAAAGGCACGCTCACCGCCCATGCGGCGGCGGAGGCCATCGCTGCCGGCTGGCGCAAGGCACGCCCCGCCGACCGCCTCACGCTCCTCCCCATCAGCGACGGTGGCGACGGCTTCGGCGAAATCCTCAGCGCAGCGCTGGGCGCGAAGCAGCAGCAAGTCGCCACCGTGGATGCCGCGCATCGCCCGCTCGAGGGCTCGTGGTGGTGGGACGCGAAGAGCAAGAGCGCGATCATCGAATCCGCCAAGATCATCGGCCTGGCGATGCTCCCGCACCGGCAGTTCCACCCGTTCCAACTCGACACCTTCGGCCTGGCCGCCGTGCTGCAGGCGGCGATGGCCAAGGGCGCGCGCCGGTGCTTCGTGGGCATCGGCGGCAGTGCCACCAACGACGGCGGCGCGGGTCTGGCGCGCGGGCTGGGCTGGAAGTTCTACAATGGCCGCGAGGAGGAATTGATCCGCTGGACGCATCTCCAGCAGTTGCACCGCATGACCGCGCCGCGCCGCCGCAAGCTGTTCCCGCAGTGTGTCGTGGCCGTGGATGTGCAGAACAAACTGCTCGGCACGCGCGGCTGCTCCCGCGTGTATGGGCCGCAGAAGGGACTTCGACCGGAGGAATTCCCCAGCGCCGAGCGGGCCTTGCGCCGGCTGGCCAGGCTCGTCAAAGCGCAGTCGGGTCGGGACGTGGCCGCCCTGCCCGGTGCCGGCGCGGCCGGCGGCCTGGGCTTCGGCCTGTGCGCGTTCGCTGGCGCCAAGATGGAGTCCGGCTTTGACCTGATCGCACGCCACGCGGGCTTGAAAGAGCACCTGTGCGAAACCGACCTCGTCATCACTGGCGAGGGTGCGCTGGACCGCTCGACCTTGATGGGCAAGGGCACCGGCGAAATCGCCCGGCGGAGTCACGCGCTGAAGCTGCCGTGCCTCGGCCTCGGCGGCGTGGTGCAGGATGAGGCAGTGCTGCGGAAGTGGTTCCAATCCACCAGCGGACTGACTCAGCTCACCTCCGCCGAGGACGCGAAGGCCCGGCCCGAGCAGTGGCTGGAAGAACTCGCCCGGCGCACCGCTGCCGAGCTGCCGTAACCCGCGCCGCGTGAAGAAGCTCCTCTTCATTTGCAGCCGCAACCGCTGGCGCAGTCCGACGGCGGAGAAGGTGTTCCATGGCGTGGATGGTTTCCAAGCGCGCTCCGCCGGCACGGAGACGGGTGCGCGCATCAAGGTCACCGCCGGACATCTCGGCTGGGCGGATGTCATCTTCGTGATGGAACAAAAGCACGCGCGCCGGCTGCGCGAGAAGTTCGCCGAGGATATCGCGGAGAAGCCCGTCATCTGCCTGAACATCCCGGACGATTACGAGTTCATGCAGCCGGAGTTGATCGCCCTCCTCGAATCTGCCGTCGCCCCGCATCTCACCGAACCTGCATGAAGCCGCGCCTGCCCACTGCCTTCCGGCGCGCCTGTCAGCGTCTGGATGTGACGCCCACGCAGCACGTCTTCACCGTGCGCATTGCCGAACAAAAGGCGGCGCTGTTTGAACTCACGGCCAAGGGCGACCGCCACGTCGCCAAGCTGAAGCAGGAGTTCGTCTGCTCCACCTCCAAGTTCGGCATCGGCCCGGTGGCGGGCTCCAACTGCACTCCGCTCGGTCTGCATCGCATCGCGGAGAAGCACGGCGAGGGCGCGCCCGCCGGCACGGTTTTCAAAGGCCGCAAACCCATCGGCCACCTCCGCGACGGCCTGCCGCTGGAGTCCATCACCACGCGCATCCTGTGGCTGGATGGCCTTGATCCTGGCTTCAACCGCGGCGGCAATGTCGACACCTTCGCGCGCTACATCTACATCCACGGCTTCGGTGACCAGGCCAGCCTCGGCCGCCCCGCCTCGCACGGCTGCGTCCACCTCAGCGATGCCGACCTCATCCCGCTCTTCGATTTGCTGCCGGTGGGGACGCTGGTGTGGATTGCGGAGAAGTAGCCCCCATCAGGGCAGTTGCAGCACGCGATAGAAACGGCTTGCACCTCCGGTCGCTCCGGGATCAGTAAGACGGAACTGATTCGAGAGCACGTTGACCGGCAACACGTTCGTCGCGAGGCTCGACCAGCCGCCCAACTGCGAAGCTGTCTGCACCAAGTTTGTCCGCCCCGGAATCACCCCGCCGACCAGCAGTTCGAATCCTCCCGTGGCGGGATTGTTCGTGCCCGACACGCTGAACGGGGCGAAGAGATCCAGCAGATCCTGGGCATTCGCCGCATCGTGGAGGTAGGTCTGGTTCACGCCGAAGATGTCCTGCATCGTCCGCACGAAGGAGCTGTGCGTGTAGTGCCGGTTGTTGAAGTAACCCCCGCCCCGCGCGAGTGGCGAGAGCACGATCATGCCGATGGGGCTGTCGCTGCCCAGGCCTTCGTCCCAGGTGATGAAGAGTGCGCCATTGTTCCGGTAGGCCGCGGAGTTTGTGATCTTCGGCACTTCGCGGGCGAGCCAGTCATCGGACTGGCGCACCGGGTTGTAGTTCGGCGCTGTCGCATCGTGACCATCGTTCTCCAGATTGGGAGTGATGAAGCAGTAGCGCGGCACCGTGTTGTTCACCAGGTCGGCGGCCAGTTCGGAGTAGGGCCGGATATGGGCCAGGCCGAAAGCGTCGAGACGGTTGTTTGTGCCCGTGACATCATCGAAGAACACCATCGGGTTGTGCTTGGGCGCATAGAGATTGGTCGCCGTCAGCGGGACGTAGGTGCCATCAATGTCTTCCTGATAGCTCTTCCAGGAGATGCCCGCGCGGGTGAGCAGCGCGGTCAGGTGGTTCGTGGTGGCGAGATGGTTGATCGCCGGATCGTTGTTGTTGAAGATGCCAAAGTTCGTCGCGGCCTCGAGCCAGAGGTAGTTCGGCTCGCTGGGATGCAGGCCGGGCGGGTTGTAGTATTGCTCGCACCAGGAGGCTGCCGGGAGCAACACGCCATTGAGAAACGGCGCGGACGGGCTGCCTTTGAAGCTCGCCCAATTGTTGTTCTCCAGCACGATCACAAACACCGTCTGAACCGGCGGCACCGTCGCCGCGCGCAGGGTCTCTGCGAACAGCAGCAGCCCGAGGCAAAGCAGCAGCTTCGCTCCGGGCCACGCAGAAAGACGATTCAAGTGTCCGGCCATGCAGTGTGTCGGCACCAAGCCTCTCCGGCGACGACGGCCCGTGCAAGCCCGCGCAGAACCAGCCTTTCCCATCCTGCCGCAATGCCATACTCTGGTCTCATGTCGTTGCTCGACCAGATGACGCAGCTCGCCCGACAGGCCAAAACCGCCTCGCGCGAGCTCGCCAAGCTTTCCACTGAGGAGAAGAACCGCGCCCTCGCCGCGATGGCCGCCGCACTCGAAGCCCAGGGACCGCAGCTCAAGGAGGCCAACGCCAAGGACATGGCCACCGGCGCGCAGATGGGCCTCTCCTCCGCGATGCTCGACCGCCTCAAGCTCGACGACAAACGCATCGCCGGCATGGCCAGCGGGCTGCGCGAAGTCGCCGCCCTGCCCGATCCCGTGGGCCGCATCCTGGACGAGCGCGTCCGCCCGAACGGTTTGCGCCTGCAGAAGATTGCCACGCCCATCGGCGTCGTCGTCATCATCTACGAGTCGCGCCCCAACGTGACCGCCGACGCCGCGAGCCTGTGCTTCAAGACCGGCAACGCCACCATCCTGCGCGGCGGCAAGGAGGCCTTGCAGTCGAACACCGTCATCGCCGAGACGATGGTCGCTGCCGGTCGCGCCACGCTCGGGGACCGTTTTCCCACGCACGCCATCCAGGTCGTGCCCACCACGGACCGCGAGGCCATCCCCGCGCTGCTCTCGCTCACGCAATACGTGGACCTCTGCATGCCCCGCGGTGGCGAGGGCCTCATCCGTGCCGTGACGGAGTGCAGCAAGGTGCCCGTCATCAAGCATTACAAAGGCGTCTGCCACGTCTTCGTCCACGCCGCTGCCGATCTCGCAATGGCTGAACGCATCGTGATGAACGCCAAAGTCCAGCGCCCCGCCGTCTGCAACGCGGCGGAGACGCTCCTGGTGGACAAGGCCGTGGCGGACAAGTTCCTTCCCGTCATCGCCACGAAGCTCGACGAGAAGAAAGTTGAACTCCGCGCCGACGACGCCACCCGCGCGCTGCTCCGATCGGCAATCAAGCCCGCTACCGAGCAGGACTGGTTCACGGAGTATAACGACTACATCCTCAACGTCCGCGTCGTGGACGGCGTGCAGGCGGCGATTGACCACATCAACCACTACGGCTCCGCGCACAGCGACAGCATCGTGACGCGCGACGAGGCGGCGGCCCGCCAGTTCCTCGCCGAGGTGGACAGCGCGGCGGTCTATTGGAACGCCTCGA
>CAZOCL010000333.1:0-7230 GCA_964578245.1 uncultured Klebsiella sp.
AAATCGAGCGGCTGGCCGAGCATGAACTTGATGACCGCATCGGCGCTCGCGGGCGGAGGCGTGGTAGTCGCGGCTGAGATCAGCCGGGAGCGGAACATGGGGTCGAAGCTCTTGTCCCGATCCCATCCGCCGGTGTGCTGGAGGCATTGGCGGATGGTGACCTGCTGCCAGCGCGGATCGGCCTTGGCACCAGCCGGGATCACCGCCTTGTGCGGCAGCACATCAACGACGCGCGTGTCCAGCGTGAGCTTGCCCTGTTCGACGAGCTGCAGCACGGCGACACCGGTGAAGGGCTTCGAGATGCTCGCGATGCGGAAGAGCGAGGTGGCTTCCACGGGCGTCTGCTTCTCCACGTCCGCCCAGCCATAGCCGCGCGCGTAAACGAGCCGCCCGTCCTTCGCCACCGCCAGCGCCCCGCCGGGAACTTTCCGTGCCGTCATGAAGCCTTCGACTTCACGGTCAAAGCTGGCCAGGGCGTGATCGCCGCCTGCGCCGGAAATGGACCACCGAGTGGAAGCGATGGCCAGCCCGCTGGCGGCGAGAAAGTGGCGGCGGTGCATGACAGTGGTTTCCGCGAACCAGCGGCCGGATGCAATAACGAAGATGGCGGCCAGCCCAGACCCGCGCACCACCGGTTCATGAAATGGAATGCCTGTTCCTGAAATGGCTTGGCATCCCGCCATTGCTCTGGCACAGAAGCGGCATCAATCACAGGAAGCAAGGCGAGCGCGAAACAAGTTCCAAAAACCATCAACCCCGGAGGCCAGGATGACTTGGTATTATGCAGTCGGGCAGGAGCAAAAAGGACCGGTGACGGAAGCGCAACTGCACGCCCTCGCCAAGGACGGAGCCATCACCGCAGCCACGCTTGTCTGGCGCGACGGCATGGCCGACTGGCAGCCGTATAGCACGGTGGCCGGCGACGCGGCTGGGGGAGCCTCCGCCGCTCCGACCACAGGAGTGCAATGCGCCGAGTGCAGCCGGTCGTTCCCCCCCGACCAGGTGGTCCGGTTCGGGGACCGCTTCGTCTGCGCGGCATGCAAGCCGACTTACGTTCAACGATTGCAAGAAGGCGCGGTCAAGGCCGGCCCCATGGACTACGCCAGCTTCGGAGCCCGCTTCGGCGCGAAGTTGATTGACGGCATCTTGATGCAGGTCGTGGGTGCGGTGATCGGGTTCGTCGTGGGTGTCAGCTTTAGCGGTGCCGGCGGCGGGCAGCCTAACCCGGCCATGTTCGCCATCATCTGGCCACTCGCGTTCGGTGCGGAAATCCTCTACAAGACGCTGTTTACCGGCGCGCTGGGGGCCACCCCGGGCAAGCTGGCGCTCAACCTGCGCGTGGTGAACCCGGACGGCAGCAAGGTAGGCTACGGCAAGGCCTGCGGGCGGGCCTTCGCGGAATTCCTCAGCGGCATCATCTGCGCCATCGGCTACATCATGGCTGGCTTCGACGACGAACGGCGCGCGCTCCACGACCGCATCTGCGAAACCCGCGTGATCAAAGTCGGATGAAGCTGACGGGAGGATGAACGCCGCGACGCTCACGTGTCCGAAATGCCAGTCGCCGCTAGTCGGCGGCCTGTTCAATCTCAACGCCCTCCAGCCCTGCCCAAGCTGCGCCTCACCGCTGCAGGTCGAAGTCTTCCCCGCCCTCTTCCGGGGCCCTGAAGCGGGAGCCACGGGGGAGGCAATCACCGCCGAGGGCGAAGCGAGCTGCTTCTTCCATCCGCAAAAGCGCGCCGCACTGCCATGCGAGGGCTGCGGGCGATTCCTGTGCCAATTGTGTGATGTTGAGCTGAACGGCCAGCATCTGTGCCCGACCTGCCTGGATCTGGGCAAGAAGAAGGGCAAGCTCAAGAGCCTCGAAAATCACCGGGTGCTCTACGACCGGGCGGCGCTGTTGTGCACCACGCTGCCTCTCCTGCTTGGGATATGGCCTTCGGCGGCCGGGGCACCCATCGGGCTCTACCTCTGCATCCGCTACTGGAATGCCCCCGGGGACTACGTGCGGCCCACCAAGTGGCGCTTCATCGTCGCGGGGATCCTCGCAGTGGGAGAAATCATCGGCTGGATCATTGCGATCATCATGTTTGCCACCCAGTGAGCTCCAAGGATTACGTTCCCTTGCCGGGTCGTGGCGTCCGCCGCGAGGGCAACTTCATCATCAGTAGCTCGACGCACCAGTCCAGGCTCTGGCTGGGCGCGGACCACTTGCTGCTGGTGCATTCGACGCTCACCAGCCAGGACCTCAAGCGATTTTACTTCCGACACATCCAGGCGCTGGTGGTGCGGAAGACCCAGACCGGACGGTGGGTGAACTTCACGCTGGCCATGATCGTCGTCCTGATGCTTGGGGGTGGCATCAACTTCTCCGGTCCGCAAGGCATGGGGGTCGATTTTGTATTCCTCACGCTCGCCGGCGTGTTCGGCGTGCTGCTCTTGATCAACTGGTTCCGGGGAGCGACTTCCGAGTGCTATATCCAGACGGCGGTCCAGCGCGAAAAACTGGCCTCGCTCGGACGCCTGCGTAATGCCCGGAAGGTCATCGCCCGCCTGCGCCCGCTCATCGAGCAGGCGCAAGGCACGCTCTCGGCAGAGCAGGCTGCGGAGGACTGGGAGTTTCACCTTCAGTCCCTGCCCGCTGCTGCACGCCCCACCCCCACGCCCACGCCGCATCCGGCGTATCCGCCCAGTGGGGCGGGTGCCAAGTCGGGCTATCAAGGCGGCGCGCATGCCTGGCTCTTCATGCTGATGCTGGCGGAAGGCGCGCTCAACGGGGTGCTCATCTTCGCCCACACCTTTGGGCTCGTCATCGTGCAGATGTTTCTGGTCCTCGTGCTGGTCACGGTGGGCGTGGTTGCGCTCGTCCGTCAGCAGGACTCGGGCCTGCCCCGGTCGGTGACCCGCCAGGCCTGGGCCGCGCTGGGCTACTTCGTCTTCGGGCTGATAGTCGGGGCCATCGAATATGTGGTCATCTCAATCCAGAATCCCAACGCCGTGGACAACCAGTTTTCCTTGATGCTCGCTTTTGCCAAGTTACAACCGCTGGAGACTCCGTGGCTGCTCGTCACCTATGTGATCTCCGCTGCGGCTGCGGCGATAATTGGCCTGCTCGGCATGACCGCGTTGCGGCGTTTCCGGGCGGAAGCAGCCCTGGCCGCCGCTGCGCCGCCGGCTGCTCCGACCCCGCCGCCTTTACGGTCGCCGCCGCCGCTGGACGCCCCACTGGACACTCCGTCGTCGCCTGAGCCAGCCGCCGTGGTGCCGCCCGCCCTGATGCCACTTCCCCCGGTCGAGCCCGCCGTCTCGCCTCCGCCCGCCCATGGCTGAAACCCTCGCGCACCGTTGCCTGAACCACGTCGGCCGCGAGGCCGCTGCGCGCTGCCCGTCCTGTGCGCAGTTCTTCTGCCGTGAGTGCGTCACCGAACACGATGGCGTGGTGGTCTGTTCCGTCTGCCTGCGGAAACAGTCCGCCGCCAAGGTTGAACGCCGCCTCCCGGTCGCGGTGGTGGGCCGCGCGCTGGCGGTGGCTGCGGGTTTCATGCTGGGTTGGGTGGCATTTCACACCGTGGGCCAGCTCCTCGTTTCGCTGCCGGCGGACTTTCACGAAGGCACAGTGTGGAAGGTCCACTACCTCGACCAGCCATGAGCCGCCCTGCCCATCGCAGTTCCGGTCCGGCCGCGCTGGACCTGCTGGAAGAAGGCGTGCACCTATTACGGGGTGCGTCCGCCGGGGCATGGCTCCAATACTATCTCGGCACGCTGCCGTTCGCGCTGGCACTGCTGCACTTCTGGGCGGACATGAGCCGCGGCGCGTTTGCCGAGAGCCGGTGCGCCACGAGTGCGCTCGGCCTGATGGCGCTCTTCGTCTGGATGAAGTGCTGCCAGTCCGCCTTTGCCGCCACATTGCGCTCCCAGCTCACCGGCGGGGAACCGCCGCGCTGGACGCTGCGCCGCCTGGCCAATGTGGCCTTCGTCCACACCGCGCTTCAAAGCTCGGGCCTCCTCCTGCTGCCCATTGCGTTCGCAGTCGCCATCCCCTTCCCCGCCACGTTCGCGTTCTATCAGAACCTCGTGGTGCTCGCGGACGGGGAATCGCCACGGCTGCGCCCGGCGCTGGCGAGCGCTTCCAGCGAGGCCGTGCGGTGGTCGATGCAGAACTGGAGCCTGCTGGGCGTGCTGTCCTTGTTCAGCCTCTTCGCCTTCATCAACGTCCTCACCGGCCTGCAGCTCGGCCCCTTTCTGCTGAAGACGTTCCTCGGCATCGAGACCGCCTTCTCCCGCAGCCCGAATGCGACGTTCATGAACACCACGTTCCTCGCCACGGCGGCGATGATCACCTGGCTGTGCCTCGACCCGCTGGTGAAGGCGGTCTATCTGCTGCGCTGTTTCTACGGCCGGTCGCTCCAGACCGGCGAGGATTTGAAGGTGGAGATCGGCCGCGCGAAGCTGGCCCGGAGCCCGCTTGCCCTGTTGCTCGTCCTGCTGGCCGTCCAGGGTTCCACCGCCGCGCCAGCGGACCAATCCCCGGCGTCACCCTCGGCGGCGGAAACCAGGGCCGCCGTCGCCCCCAATGAATTGGATCGCGCCATCGAGCACCGGATCAACCAGCCGGAATTCAACTGGCGGCAGCCGCGCGAACGCGCGCCCGAAGGCCAGCCGGGGTGGCTGCGCCGGTTCGTCGAGCAAGCCGCCGAGGCCATCCGCAACGCACTGAAGGGCGCGTTCGAACTCCTGGCCAAGGCGTGGTTCTGGCTGCGAGATCTCCTTCAAAAATGGTTTCCTGCCAAAGGTCCGAGCGGAGACAGCGGCCCCGGCGGCGACTGGCTCGGCGGCGTGCGCACGCTCTTCTTCGTGCTGCTGGCGGTGATCTTGAGCGTGCTGGGCGTGCTGCTTTTCCGCCTGTTCCGTGACCGCCGCCGCCTTCCGGTGGTCGCCGCACAGGCGGTGACCACGGTGCCGGACGTGGCCGATGACAACGTGACGGCCGACCAGCTGCCGGAGGACGACTGGCTGAAGCTGGCGCGCGAGCTGGCCGCCCGCGGCGAGCTGCGCCTGGCGCTGCGGGCCATGTATCTCGCCAGCCTTGCGCACCTCGGCCAGCGCGAGCTCGTGGTGATCGCGCGCTTCAAATCCAACCGCGACTACGAACAGGAGCTGCGCCGCCGCGCCCGCGCCTGGCCGGACTTGCAGCACGCCTTCACGGAAAACGTCGGCGTGTTCGACCGCATCTGGTATGGGATGCACGAGGTCACGCAGGACTCGGTGCGCCAGTTCGAGGGCAACGTGCAACGGATCCGCGCGACGGGGAGGCCGACGCAATGAGCCGGCGTGCGAACGTCCTCCTGGCCCTCGCGGCTGCGCTGCTGGCGGCCTTCGCCTTCGGGGTAATGCAACTGCTGCAGCTTCGCTTCGACGCGGGGGATGTTTATCCGCCCTACTCTTCGCTGCGCGCCGACCCGCTGGGCACACGCGCACTGCTGGAAAGTCTCGGCGATGTGCGGGACATGAGCGCCAGCCCGCTCTTCGACCCGCTGCCCAAACTGGGCAGCGGACGCGACACGGCACTGCTGGTGCTCGGCACGCCGCATCGCGCCATGGAGGAGCTGAGCCGTGACGACGTGCGGGACATCGAGGCGTTCATGCGCGACGGCGGTCGCGTGGTGTTCGCGTTCCACCCCTTTGCCGTCGAGGGCCGTTTCCGCCAGCTCGAGGCCGAACATGCGGAGAGGAAGAAAAAGGCCGAGTCGGCGAAGGGGAAGCCAAAGAGCAAACCGCCGCCCGAAGCCAAGCCCGGTCCGCCGCTGCCGGAACGCAAGCCCAAGCCGCGGAAGACCACCGATGACGAGGACCAGATTCCCGAGTCCATGCGACCGGTAAAGCTCAAGGACCAGTGGGGCGTGACCTTCGTCACGCAGGACCTCAAGTCGGACGGCACGGGCGTCGCCACGCCTGCCAGCGCAAAACGCCAGGACGCCCCTGCCACGCTGCCGGAGCACCTCGCGTGGCACACGGCGCTGTGCTTCACGAGCCTCGACTCACATTGGCGCACCAACTACCTGCGCGAGGACCGGCCCGTCATCATCGAGCGCACTTTCGGCCGCGGCTCGATGGTTTTCTGCGCGGACTCCTATCCCTTCAGCAACGAGGCGATGCGCAAGGACCGGCAGGCGGCGCTGCTCGCGTGGTTCCTCGGGCCGAACCACCGCGTGGTCTTCGATGAAACGCATCTTGGGGTCGAGAACCAGCCAGGCGTCGCCACGCTCGCGCGGCGCTACCGGCTGCACGGCCTCTTTGGCGCGCTCTGCGTGCTGGCGCTGCTCTTCATCTGGAAGAACGCCACCAGCCTGGTCCCGGCGCACGATGAGGAGAGTGGCGAAGTCGGCGGCCATGTGGCGGGGAAGGACTCCGCCTCGGGCTTCGTGAACCTGCTGCGCCGGAGCATCCCCGCGTCGGAGCTGCTCTCCGTCTGCTTCGCGGAATGGCGCAAATCCCACCAGCACGCTGCATCGCGTGTCGGCGAGCGGGGACAGCGCATGGAAGCGGTGGTAAGGGCCCAGGAAGCCCTGCCTCCGCGCGAACGCCGGCCGGCGGATGCGTATCTCGAAGTGAGCCGGATATTGAACGAGAGGAAATGAACACGGCATGAGCAACCCCTTTGGCCTCCCGCCCGAACTCTGGATGTGGCTCACCTTCCTGCCGCACATCGTCGCCTATTTCGTGCTTTCCCTGGCGTTTCTGCGCTGGTGCCGGCGCACCCGCCACTGGTCGTTTGGCGTGCTGGCGCTGTCATTTTTTGGCTCGGCCAGCTGGTCCGGATTCAGCATGTTCCTCTATGCCCAGCGCACGGTCTTCGGTGGCGCAGGGATGGGGCCTTTCGGGTCAACGACCATGCTCTTCCAGCAGTTCGCCAGCATGGCGTTGAACGGCCTGCACCTCATCGGCGCGGTGGGCCTGCTCCTGGCCGCGCAACAGCTTTTCTCCTCCCGCGACGAGGCCGGTCACGAACCTGCCGCCCCGCCGCCCCGCCCCTGAGCGACCAACTCGAAACTCAAAACTCAAAACTCAGAACTTTCCCCATGAACACCGACTCCCTCAAAGACACCCTCGCCCGCGCCCGCGCCGAGGTCGCCAAAGTCATCATCGGCCAGACCGAGGTCGTGGACCGCGCCCTCATCTGCGTCTTCACCAACCAGCACGCGCTGGTCGAGGGCGTGCCGGGCGTCGCCA
>CAZOCL010000334.1:0-7229 GCA_964578245.1 uncultured Klebsiella sp.
CTCATCTCGAGAGGCCGCGGCATTCAAGGATATCCAGGCGCTCTACGGCTCGCGCAACTACGACAAGGCCGTCGCGCGCATCGACGCGTTCGTCCAAACTTATCCCAAAAGCGGCAACACCGCGCAGGCCGAGAACTACCGCGGACTGATCTATCTCTTCGGCAAGAAACCCGCGCAGGCCGCCACCGCTTTCTCGCGCGCCATCGAGACCACGGCCAGCGACACGCACCTCACCCGCGCTGACCTCCTCACCGCCCTCCGCCTCGAACACGAGGAGAACGACCTCTTCCCTGCCAACGACCTCACCGAAGACTGGCTCAAGCTCACCGACTTCGACCCGGAGAACGTGGTGAAGCTGGGACCGGTGCGGGCGCGGAAGGGGGAGCGGAGCGGGGTGGTGTAGCAACAACTCTAATCGGCGGCTTGACGGCCAGTGGGAGTCTATTGGTATGGTCCAGCCTGGAGGCAACTCCAATTGTATCAGCAATAGCGGCTTGAGAAAGGGATCAGATGGCAAACACGTTTAGGGGAACAATTGAAGATTTGAAGAATTTGATCAATAGCGCCAATATCATCGGCAATTGGTCAGTAGACCTAAGCGGAAAGCAGACCTTCCGCACTCGCGATGGTGGTGTGTTGAATTGGTGGCCTTCCAAGTTTACCGTTCAAATACAAGGGCTTGAGGGAGCCAAGCCACAGTTACAACGGCTTTTTGAGAATCAGCTTACTGAAAAAAACACCCAGTCGCCATCATCGACTGTAAAACCAAGCAACGAATCGAAACCGACCGAGGTAGTGACCACTGAGACGGCCATAGGCGCCAATCTAAAGTCGAACAGGGAGCCGGTTCTTGGTCACAAATTCACTAGTTCAGAACTCATCATTGCCTTGGTCGGCGCAGTAGGAACAAAGACAAAAACTGTCGGGGACATTCTAAGCGAGCGCTTGGCTACCTTCGGATACGACGTCCATGAAATTTCGATCTCCAGAGACGTGATACCAAAGGTGGTGCCTATCACCGCTCTCGAAGCGGACGAGTTTAGCCGCATAAGTAAGATGATGGATTGTGGCGATGAAGCGAGAGAGACTGCCAACGATAACGCGATTCTCGCTCTGGGAGCAGCTACAAGGATTGCGGAAATCCGAGCTAACTTGCAGCGACCCCATCGCAAGAGCGCCTTCCTAATCACCTCCCTCAAACGCCCAGAGGAAGTCAGACGATTGAGGGAAATCTATCCGAGAGCGTTCTATTTGGTTGGGGTTCATTCCGATGAAACTAGGCGCATGGCTTATCTTGTCGATGAAAAGCGAATGACCGAGAACAAAGCCAAACTCCTCATCAAGCGAGACGAGGACGAAGACACGGACTTTGGTCAGCGACTCTCCGATACCTTCCACATGTCGGACTTCTTTGTTCGTGTGGACGGTTCGGAGGACAGGCTAAAGAATAGCCTTTGGCGATTCCTAGAAATTCTTTTTGGTTCCCCACACCGAACACCAACATTCGATGAGTATGCGATGTTCTTAGCTTTTTCTGCGTCCCTTCGCTCTGCCGACCTTTCGCGTCAAGTTGGTTCTGTGATTGCACGAGATCGCGAGATTCTTGCAACAGGCGCGAATGACTGCCCAAGGGCTGGAGGTGGGTTATATTGGCCAGAAGTGGACGACAAATCAGGACAAGTTGAGGATGTTGGCCGTGGTCGTGATTATAAACGCGGTTTAGATTCCAATCGTGACGAGCAGCAGAAGATGGTGAATGAAATTATTAAGGATGCAGGTAATGAACTTCTTGATCTAGATGCACTTAGGCGTGTATTGGGGAGAAGCAGAATTCTCGACCTGACAGAGTTCGGGCGCGTGGTCCATGCTGAAATGGAAGCGTTGCTATCCTGTGCCAGAAACGAATTGGCAACACGAGCCGCCACGATCTACTGCACAACTTTTCCTTGTCACAATTGCGCAAAACATATCATAGCGGCAGGAATTGAGAGAGTGGTTTTCGTTGAACCTTATCAGAAGAGCAAAGCTGCAGCTTTCCATGACGATGCAATCACGATTGGTTTCGACAAACCGCTGGCGCTCGAAGACGAAAAGAAGCATCTCGTGCGGTTCGAACCGTTCGTTGGGGTTGGTCCGAGGCGTTTTTTTGATCTTTTTTCGATGAAACTGGGATTGGGATACGAACTTGAGCGTAAAACGCCAAACGGGAAGACAAGTGACTGGCGTCCGGAAACCGCAGTGCTTCGAGTCCAAATGTTGCCATATTCGTATCGTGATGTTGAAGCTGAAGCAGCCGAGCTTTTTAACAGGGCGCGCCCCCAAATGGATTAGCCCAAACCAGCAATTCGAATTATGGCAACGCTTCCACCCTCTTTCGCATCGGAACCGAATACGGCAACGCGCAGCATGGCGTAGAAAACTTGGACGTCGCTGCGAATCCATCCGAATGTGTGGCCTTGGCGGAACCGGAAACCAAGCCGACCGTGGGCGTGGAGCAAATCGAACACGGCGAGGGGATTCCCGGTGAGCAAGGGTTCAACGACCTGAAGGAGCACAGCCGGTGTGCTCCTGCCTGACACTATGCCGCATCCATCGAAGTCGCAACCATGTTGATCACAGAGGGTGCGATGGACCCGGCGGTGTCCCTTCTCTGTCCGATCTCTGTGTTCATCGCGTCTCTGAGGTTCAACGGGAGGTGTTTTTCGTCCTCCGAACCCTCCGCAATCGCTAAATCCCCGCGGCTTTCCGCTTTCCGGCGTTGAATTAACTGCCTGTGCGTGCGAACCTCTGCTCCGACGATTGCGCTGAAGCACCAAACCCTCCGTCATCACACCATGCAAATCACCAAGCAGCTCGCCATCTTTTTGGACAACGAACCCGGGATGCTCGCCCGGGTTTGTCACGCTCTGGCCGGGGCCAAGGTCAACATCTACGCCATCTCCGCCAGTGACACGGTGGACCATACGGTCATCCGCATGGTCGTGGACAACCCGCAGAAGGCGATGTTCGTCTTCGAAGAACACGGCACGCTCGTCGTCGAGGACGACGTCCTCATGATTGATGGTGACAACCGCCCCGGTTCGCTCGCGATCATCTGCGAGAAGCTCGGTGCGGCCAAGGTCAACATCGAGTATTGCTACTGTGCCACCAGCCCCGGCTCCCGGCGCGGCCTGCTCATCCTGCGCGTGAAGAACCCGCAGAAGGCGCTGAAAGTGCTGAACGGCTAACGGAGTGCTGGAGCAATGGAGCGTTGGAGTATTGAAGCTCCATCACTCCACGACCCCCATTCTCCATCGTTCCGCTGCTGCCGTGCATCCCCTTCTCTACGAACTGAACACCCGGTGCTGGCTGCATGATCTGTCCACGCGGCGTGGGCAGGACATTCACCTCGGCAACGTGCCGGAGGAGGAGTTCGCCCGATGGAAGCGCCTGGGCTTCACGCATGTCTGGCTCATGGGCACGTGGACGACCTGCTCCCGTGCCCGCGAGGCCGCGCTCAATGACCCCACGCTGATCGAGCTTTTCCGGAAGGCCCTTCCGGATTGGACGCCGGAGGACGTGGCGGGGTCGCCGTATGCGGTGGCCGACTATCGCGTGCCCGAGGTGCTCGGCGGTGAGGACGGGCTGCGCAAGTTCCGCGCCCGCCTGCATAGTCACGGCCTCAAGCTGATCCTGGACTTCGTCCCGAACCACACCGGCATCGGCCATCCGTGGGTGAAGATGAAGCCGGAGCTGTTCGTGCAAGGAACGCCCGGCTCACGCGAGACCTTCGCCACCGAGACCAACTCCGGCATCCTCTGGATCGCGCATGGCAAGGACCCGTTCTTCCCCTGCTGGAAGGACACCGCCCAGCTCGACTACCGCCGGGCGGAAACCCAGTCCATCATGCAGGAGATGCTGCGCGATGTCGCCAGCCGCTGTGACGGCGTGCGCTGCGACATGGCGATGCTCATCCTGCGGGACGTCTTCGCCAAGACCTGGTCGGGCTTCCGCACGGCCTCTGCGCAAGCCACCGGTGAATTCTGGACCAATGCCATCACCGCCGTGAAGCGCGAGCATCCGGAGTTCCTGTTCCTGGCGGAAGTTTACTGGGACCTGGAGCGCAACCTCCAGCAGCTCGGCTTCGACTACACCTACGACAAGTGGCTCTACGACCACCTGGCCTACGACAACTACGCTGAGACGCAGAATCATCTCGTGGACGCGGAGCCGGACTTCCTCCATCGCAGCGTCCACTTCCTCGAGAATCACGATGAACAGCGGGCCGCCACGCGCTTCATCCAGGACGAGCACCGCGTCGCCGCGCTGCTGACCTTCGGCCTGCCGGGAATGCGCTTCCTCTACGACGGCCAGCTTGAAGGCGCGCGGGTTCGCCTGCCCGTCCACCTGTCCCGCCGCCCCATGGAGCCGGTGGATGCGAAGCTTGCCGCGTTCTACGAAAAACTGCTCACCGCGCTCGGTGCCTGCGCTGTCGGCCACGGCAAGTTCGAAATCCTCCGCCCCCGCTCCGCCTGGTCCAACAACGCAACCGACCACTGCTTCGTGGTCGTGCAATGGCAGTCCACGCCGGATGCGTTTGACCTCGTGGTGGTGAACCTCGCCGCCCAGCCCAGCCAGTGCTACGTCACGCCAACCATTGCGGGCCTGGCCCGTCGCGAATGGAAAATGGAAGACCTGCTCGGTGAGGAGAAATACTGGCGCACCGGGAACGAGATGGCCGCGCGCGGCTTGTATCTGGCGCTGCCGGCGCGCGGAGCCCAGCTCTTCCACTTCACCCCGGCGAGGCCGTAGCCGCAGGGAGCCGGGTCACGGCTGCTTGCCCAGCGGCAACAGCGGTATCCCCCCGCAGTCCTCACAGTTGCCGGTCTCGGCCATGAACTGCCCCTCGCAACGCGGACAGTAGGAGCGACACGTCGCATCCAGCGGCACCGGCGGCACCAGCAACGTATCAGGATCAAGTCCCGCCCGCCGCACCATCGCCTCGACGAGTTCGCGCATGGTCTCGCGCGTGAAACGCTCCGTGACCTCCGCCTCCGCGCTTCCCGTTGGACATAGCGGCAAGGCGGGTTGCCGCAACTCGCGGATCATGTGCCGGGCAACCTCGCGAAACACCGCGCCGTCCCCAAGCGCCTGGGCCACCGCAAGCGGATGAAAGCGTTCCAGCAGTGGTCGCGAGAGCAGATCATGAGCGCGAGCGGCAGTGGGCGCCGCGAGCAGACTGGTGAGAAAGTGCGTGAACCGCTCCTCCCCGGCTACGGGGTAGCGCCGCGCGTGCGCTCGCTGGAACAGAATGGCAATCGTGACGGTGTGCCCGAGCCAGCCAGCCACCACCACGGGCCAACAGGTCTTCAAACCGACGTAACGGTGCAGCAACGGCACGACCACAAACATGAACACGACCAGGCTGTTCGCCCACCGCCGCAGCCGACAAATCTCCGGCTGAGCCGCCCGCCATTCGGCCCGCGCCGCTTCGGGGTCCAGCGTGGTTCCGAGAAGCTCACGGATCGCCGCGCCGCGTTGCTCACGCGGGAGTTGCTTGATGCGCTTCAGTGCCGTCGCGAGCCAGGCCGCCGCATGTGCGGAACCGAACTTGAACCACACCTGGCCATTGATCTTCAGCGCCTTGCCCTCGGCTATCAGCGTTTCGATCTGCTCCCACTTGAGGAAGGAACCGCGTTGCGGTGGCCGCCCACCGGGGTTCACACCCGTCGCCACGAACGCCAGCAGGCCATCCGCCGAGAGCGAGCACGGCAACTGGGAACTGAGGACGATCCCGCCGAGTGGCGGCAGCGGATAGGCGAAGACGACTCCTCCCCGCTGACCGCCAAGGTAGAGGCTGGGATGGACCGCGCGCCAAGCCGTGCCCCAGCACGTGCGGAACACCACCGCTCCGCGCCGGACCCAGCCGAGACACTCGATGCCGTAAAGCAGCGCGAGGACGAGCAGCAGGCTCTCGACTTCGCTCATGCCGTCGGCCCTGACGAGCCGTCACCGGACCGGCGGGCACCAAATGTGAACAGCTTCTTGATGAAACTGCCGCAGGCCACCGCCGCAATAATCACCAGCTTCCATCCCTTCTTCAGGAACGCGGCCAGCGCGGCGAACAATCCCAGCTTGGCCGCGCCGACCGCCGCCCCGCCGACCACCAGCGCCGCCAGTCCGTATTCCGCCACCTTGTCACCGCTGCGGAACTCCGCATAGCCCTGGCCGTCCTTGTAGGCGTAACCCTTCAACAGCGCCTGATACTCCGCCATCGTGGCCGTGAGCTTGTCCGGCGCGACCACCAGCGCGACCTCCATGACGCCCTTGCGACCAAGGAGCCGGGTGTTGTAGTTCACGATCTGATGCCCCTCGCTCTCACCCTTGATGGCCCATTCCAGGTTGTGCGTCTCGGGGTTGTATTTGGGCGGCTGCTGCCAGCCCGTGATCGTGAGGGGCGCACCGCCCATCTTCTTGCGCTCTTCGTTGCCCGCCTCAGTGCCGCGCTGAATGGCCTTCAGCATCGCGTCCGCGTCGAGCTTGTCCTTGTCGTCATCCTTGATGTAGCCGGTGTCGGCGAACTCGAAGACCACGAACCATTCGAGATTCGTCGGGGCGATCAGCCCCAGCTCGCGGCCGTTCGTGGGATTGCCAAACACCCGCAACAGCTTCTGCGTGCCCTGCTCGCCGGTGAACATGTAGTTCGCCGGCACCTTGATCTCGGCCAGGTCCTTCATGTCGCCCTTCGCCGGGCCCTTGGTCCAGTTGAGCGAGGCGAGGAACTGCTCCTGTGTCATGCCCTGCTTCTCCGCGCCCCGCATCGGCGCGACCATGGCAAGGAGGAGCAACGCAACGAGGAACGGCGGCAGGCGCAAGGCATTCATGGGTGGTGGAGGTGAGGAGAATCCCGCTTGGTAGATTCGCGTTTGAACTGCACCGGATTAGGCAAAAGGCCCCGCCTGCTGTCAAGCCGTGCCATTCGCGTTGTCTGCTCGCCGCGCCGTGCTAGACTGTCCCCGTGATACACGACGCGTCACTCGACGAGTTGCTCCAAAAGGTCTGGGACGGCGGCCGCATTGACCGCGCCGAGGCCCTGCGCCTCTACACGCTCCCGCTGGAGGAGCTGGGTGCGCTGGCCGACCGCCGCCGCCAGCTCCACCGGGCCGCCGCCCACGGTGGCCGCGGCAACGACATGGTCACCTACATCGTGGACCGCAACGTCAACTACACGAACGTCTGCAACGTCTATT
>CAZOCL010000335.1:0-7202 GCA_964578245.1 uncultured Klebsiella sp.
GACTTTCTTCGCGGGAACAGCGGATTTCTTTTTGGCCATGCGCGGATGACACCAGTGAGCGAGGCCGGTGTCAATGCGAGGGGTGGGAAACCATCCGTGACGATCCAGCCCGGCTTTGCCCTTCCCGTCGCGTGGTCCGCGTGGTTCAGTTCGCCGCGTGACCGGCACACTAATCAACGTGGCGGCGATTCTCATCGGCGGCTTTGTCGGCTTGAGGACATCGCGCCAGCTCTCCGCGCAGACGCAGACCTACATCAAGCTGGTGCTGGCGGCGTTCACCATCTGGGTGGGCATGCGCATGGTCTGGGACGGCACTGGTGGGAGCTTCGGGGGAGTAGTCAAACAACTCGGAATCGGCATCCTGGCGCTGCTGCTCGGCAACGCGATCGGCATGGCCTGCCATCTGCAGGACGGCTTGAACCGCCTCGGCGAATACGCCAAGCAGCGCATCGCCCGCGCCAGTCCGGCGGACGACAATCGGTTCAGCGAAGGCTTCATCACTTGCACCCTGCTCTTCTGTGTCGGCCCGATGGCGATCCTCGGTGCGTTGGAGGATGGCACGAGTGGAAACTCGCGTATCCTGCTCATCAAGTCCGCGATGGATGGCCTTGCCGCAATGGCCTTCGCCACGACGTTTGGCCGGGGCGTGCTGCTTTCAGCAGTGCCGGTGCTGGCCTATCAGGGCACCATTTCGCTGGCCGCCAATGCGCTCGCCACGCATCTACACGATCCCGCGCTGATGAACTCCATCCGCGTCGCCGGCGGCTTGGTGGTGATGTGCATCCCGGTCCTGCTGCTCGGTCTGCGGAAAGTCCCGCTGGCGAATTATCTGCCCAGTCTGGTGGTCGCCCCGTTGCTGACGCACTGGTGGAAGTGAACCCGGCTCGTTGCGGGCTTCCAGCCCGGCCGGGTTACTCGTTGGGAAAGCTCATCGTCCGCGGCGGCTGCGGCATGGCATCCTGCATGATGTCCACCACGCCCCGATGCGCGGCAAACCAGTAAGTCCCGCCCGCCAGGATGCACCCGCAGGCCACGACCGCAATGCTCGCCGGTCCAATCCACATGTCGCTGAACGCTCCCAAAACTCCCCCCGCGCCGAAGGCCCCAAAGACCGACGCGAGAAAACGGAGCTTCCAATAGTCAATCTGCCGGTGCCGCGCCCAGTGTCCCAGCATGACGCCGATGTCCGTGGCCAGACCGGTCACATGCGTGGTGCGGATCATCAAGCCACAGTAGCTGCTCGTCATGCCGTTTTGCAGGCCGCAGGCCATGGAGATCGCCGGAAGCGCAAAGCGGTGCTGATGCGCGAGCAGATAACTGGCGAGGCCCAGCAGCCCGCCTTCGATCAGGAGCGCCACCCCGTAGCTGCGTCCTGGAATCAGCTTCCACGCTCCCACCACCATCCCGGACAGCATGGCCCCGGCGACGAACCCCACGATGATGCCCACGGAGGTCACGGCGTCGATGGCGTGCCCGTCGGCAAGGTTCAGCCCGAGGTGCGACACCGCCCCGGTCATGTGACTGACCGGCGTGCGGAAGAAGCCGAGGGCCACCGTGTTGATGAAGCCCGCCGTGGCCGCGAGCGCCAAGGCACCCGGCAGCAGATGGGGAATCCGCTTGAAGGCCTGCTGCTTGTCAATCTGCTGCGGGTGCGAGTAGGGCACGGGGGTCGCCTCGGGGTTCACGGGTTCGGTGAACCAGCCGGGCGAAGCATAGCCCCTGATTCTCACTTGGCAATTGCTTGTCGCTTCCCTTCGCAGCCCTGGCTTGCTCGACGGTTGCCAATTTCAGTGGATAGCCGCCAGACTGCCGCGTGTGAATCCCGGACGCGCCACTCAGAGAATCGGTGTCGCACTGGTGGTGGCCTTGGTGGCGCTCGCGGTGCTGGCAGTGCTCAATCCCTTCCGACGCTCGCTGACGCAGATGGCGAATGCGATTCACGCCGAGTTTCCCCGGGTCGAGTTGATTGAGCCACACGACGTGGCCGCCTGGCTCGATGACCCGCAGCGGGCGCGGCCTCAGTTGCTCGATGTTCGCACCGAGGCTGAGTTCACCGTCAGCCATCTGGCCGGCGCGATACGCACCGACCCCGCGCAGCGCACTACTGCACTGCTCCGCTCGCTGGACACGAACCGGCCGGTCGTTGTCTATTGCGCCGTCGGGTATCGCGCGGCGGAGACGGCAAAACAGTTGCGGGTGCTGGGGCGCACGAACGTGTTCAGCATGAGGGGTGCGATCTTCGCCTGGGCCAACGCGGGTCTGCCACTTGTCAACGAGCAAGGCCAGCCGACGCATCTGGTGCATCCCTTCAGCGACACCTACGCTCCGATGCTCGCGCCGGAGCACCGGTTTCCGATTTCGCGCATGACCAGCCTCGCGAACGACTTCGTGCCCCGCTTGAACCCGACCCGCACCGCGCTCGCGACGGCTTGGCTGGTCCTGTTGCTGTCCTGGGAATCCCTCTGGCCGTTCGTCGCCTGCTTCCGCGCCCGGCTGCGCGAACGGACCAGCCACGGTCTGCGAAACCTGGCCCTTGGGGCGCTCAACACCGTGCTTATCGCCGCGCTGTTCGCCAAGTTGTGGGTGATGGCTGCGGGCCGGGCGGAAGCGGAAGTGGTCGGCCTGTTGCATTGGCTGACGCTGCCGGACTGGGCACGGACTTTGGTCGCCGTGCTCCTGCTGGACGGCTGGACCTACACCTGGCACCGGCTAAATCACGCCCTTCCGCTCTTCTGGCACTTTCACCGGACGCACCACTCGGAGCTGCACCTCGACGTGACCTCGGCCAGCCGTTTTCACCCGGGCGAACTGATCTTCTCCTCCGTGCTGCGCCTGCCGCTGCTGGTGCTGCTGGGCATCCACTTCAACGAGCTGGTGATTTACGAGACGCTCATGTTTTCGATCGTGCAGTTTCACCACGCCAACATCCGGTTGCCGGCGAAGGTCGAGCGAGTGCTCGGCTGGTTCATCGTCACGCCGAACATCCACCGTGTGCACCATTCCCGCGTCCCGGTGGAGACGGATTCGAACTTTGCCTCGCTCCTGTCGGTCTGGGACCGGCTCTTTGGCACCCGGCGCTGGCGGTCGGACCCCGAGGCAATTCACTATGGTCTTGAGGGCTTCGACTCGCCGGACCAGCACACGGTGGGCGGGATGTTCAAGACTCCGCTGCGGTAACGCAGACCTATGGTTTCAGCTCGTGCAGGACATTGTCCTTGTTTCCCTTGCAGACCGGAGCGTCTCCGACTGTCTTGCCCAAGTGGTAAGTCCCGCCGCCGGGGCATACTGGGAGCACGCTGCCTTTCAGATAGGGCAGCAATCCGGCAAGCTCCGGGGCGTCCGTGGGCAGCTTCTTGTTTTCCAATGCCCACTGCTGCAATGCCCCGTCGATCTGTTTGAGGTTGGCGATGCACGCATTCTGGCAGGCCCGGGCTTGCGGCCGGACAAAATTGGGAATCGCAATCGCCGCAAAGAGCGCAAGGATGCCGCCATAGACCAGCACGCGCAGCACGACGCTCCGAGTAGTCCAACGGGGGTTCGCCATGCCTTCCGCCGGGAGGTTTGCTGGAGGCTGATCGGCGGGGTTCATGCGTGAAGCGGGACTACCCGAAAGTATCGACTTACGCTCCAATGGCAAGACGGCTTCGCCGTTAGCAGGCCTGAACTTTGAACTTTGAACTTTGGGCTCCCGAAACATACTCAGCGCGTGGCTGCCGCACTCATCACGTTGGTTTTGTTGAGCTATCTGCTGGGCTCGATCCCGACCGGCTTTCTCGTCGCCAAGGCGAAGGGCGTGGACATCCGCAGCGTGGGCAGCGGGAACATCGGGGCGACCAATGTGTTTCGTATCCTCGGCAAAGGGCCGGGCATCTTCGTGCTGACGATGGATGCGGTGAAGGGGGCACTGGCGGTGGCCATCGCGCAATCGGTAGTGCGGGAGTATTTTTTTCCAACTGACAACTTTGCGAATGTTGGTCGGCCGGAAATCTTTTACCACTTCCGCGAAATCGCCGGCATCTGCGCCATCCTCGGCCACAACTACACCTGCTGGCTCAAGTTCAAGGGCGGCAAGGGCATCGCCACCACGGCGGGCGTCTTCGCTGCGTTGGCTCCGGCGGCGTTCGGCATCGCGCTGGCGGCGTGGCTCGTGGTCTTTGCGGCCAGCCGCTACGTCTCCCTCGCCTCCATCGTGGCGGCGGTCGCGCTGCCGCTGGCGGTCTGGCTCACCGGCAACGGCGCCCTGCTCATCGGCGTCTCGACCGCGCTGGGCGCGCTGGCGATCTACAAGCACAAGGCCAACATCCAGCGCCTGCGCGCCGGCACCGAGAACCGCGTCGGGGGGAAGAAGGCGGAACCAGTCGCAACGCCGGAGGAGAAAACCTAGCCGCGAAAGGGCGCAAAGGACACAGAGATGAAAGAAGCAAACGTTCAACGTCCAACGTTCAACGTCCAACGTTCAACGGTGTGCTCCGCAGCGTCATTGGGCGTTGAGCGTTGGACGTTGGACGTTGGATGTTTCCCCGCCTTCTCTGCGCTCTTTGTGCCCTTTCGCGGCAAAATCTCCCCATGAACATCACCGTCCTCGGCGCGGGTGCCTGGGGCACGGCGCTCGCCAAACTGCTCCGCGAGTCGGGCCATGAGGTCACGCTTTGGGGCCACGATCCCGCGCACCTGGCCGACCTCCGCAACACCGGTCGAAACGAGCGCTACCTGCCCAATGTCGCCCTGCCCGATGGCCTGCATTACGTGGACAGCCTCGCCGATGCGGTCACGGATGCCCGAGAGATCATCGTGGCCGTCCCTTCACGGGCCTTCCGCGAAGTCTCCGCCGCGCTCGCCGGCTTCGAAGGCCTCGCAGTCAGCGTCACCAAGGGCATCGAGCACGACAGCGGGCTGACCATGTGCGGCGTGCTCGCGGCGTGTGCTCCGCGTGCCAAGGTCGCCGCGCTCTCCGGACCAACCCTTGCGCACGAAGTCGCACGCGGCATTCCCACGGCCATCGTCGCCGCCAGTGCCGATCCAGCCGTGGCACGGGTGGTGCAAAGCCTCTTCCACCGGCCTGCCTTCCGCGTCTATACGAGCACGGACCTGCTGGGCGTGGAACTCGGCGGGGCGCTCAAGAACATCATCGCCATTGCCGCCGGGGTGTGTGACGGCCTCGGCTTCGGTGACAACGCCAAGGCCGCGCTGGTCACCCGAGCGGTGGCCGAGATGCGCCGGCTGGGCGTGGCCTGCGGGGCGCAGGGCGAGACGTTCGCCGGCTTGAGCGGCCTGGGTGACTTGACTGTGACGTGCTTTTCAAAGCTGAGCCGCAACCGTGGCTTCGGTGAACAGTTGGGCCGTGGGGCGGCACTTGGCGAACTGCTCGCCTCCAGCCGCCACGTGGTGGAAGGCCATCCCACCGCACGGTCAGCCCGACAACTGGGGCAGAAACTCGGCGTGACCACCCCGATCATCGAGCAAGTCCACGCCATGCTCTACGAGGGGAAGGATGTGAAGGCCGCAGTGCGCGATTTGACGAACCGGGACTCGAAGGCGGAGGACTGAGGAGACCAGTATTCAGTAATCAGTGTTCAGTCTGAACTGCTGCGTTCGAACGCCACTGAATACTGATTACTGAACACTCGGTCACAACTCCGCTTTCAGCAGCCCCATCAGCTCCGCATGTTTCTCCAGCGCGGGGAACTGCGGGAACTCTCGCTTCACGTTCTCGGGAGCATGCAGGAGATAGCCTTTGTCCGCCTGCAGCAGCATGGAGGTGTCGTTGTAGGAATCGCCGGCGGAGAGGACGCGGTAGTTGAGGAGTTGGAACGCGCGGACGGACTGGCGCTTCTGGTCCACCATGCGGAGCTGATAGCCGGCGATACGGTCGTCCTCCACGAGGAGCCGGTGGCAGAAAAGCGTGGGCCAGCCGAGCTGACGCATGAGCGGCTGCGCGAACTGCTCGAAGGTGTCGCTGAGGATGATCACCTGGGTGAGGGCGCGCAATTCGTCGAGGAACTCCTTGCCGCCGGGCAGCGGAGCCAGCGTGCCGATGACCGCCTGGATGTCGGAGAGCTTGATGCCGTGCTGATCGAGGATGCCGATGCGGTAGCGCATGAGCTTGTCGTAATCTGGTTCATCGCGCGTGGTCCGGCGCAGGTCGGGGATGCCAGTCTTCTCGGCGACGGCGATCCAAATCTCCGGCACGAGCACGCCTTCCAAATCCAGGGTGACAATGGTCTGTTTCACGGCGCGGGAGAGTGGCGAGGCGGCGGGCGGAAGTCGAGTGCAGGGTGAGAGGGGAAACCGGAGAAACCCCCAAAGATTTGGGAAAGACGATGATTGCGGAAACTGAATCTTTGTCTTTCCCAAATCTTTGGGGGTTTCTCCGGTTCTTGGACGGCAGGTAGTTTCTCAAAGCACAAGGTGCTTCCCGCGTGTTGTGAGGTAGGGCGCGGCTGTCCTCAGCGCGCCGCTGAACGGTGCGGACGTCCAACTGGCGCGGTGAGGACAGACGCACCCTACCCTGCGCTTGGTTCAGGGACGGGTATCGCGAGGCCGAGGTTCAATGGGCACCAGCTTGCCGCCGGGGAGGACACGGAGTTTCTGACCGCGCCAGATGACAGTGTTGCCAAGGAAGGCCAGTGCCCAGATAGGGACTTGGAGGAGGTCTTTGAGCAAAGCAGCCAAGCCTGCATATAGCGTGGCAGCCGTGGTCGTGTTCCGTGCCGTCAAATCGGCAGTCATCACAATCCTCAAACCCACCGTGACCACCAAAAGCATGAAGGATGTATCAACGAGCGCACTATGTAAGCGAATGTCGGCAAGTGCATCTGAAACGAGCTGTTCCTGTAGGAGCTTGTGGCTCCGGACCGCGAAGCGGCTAGTTGCAATCACGCACCACACCGCAGCCCACAGGGTCGCATTGCTCAAAATGCTAAAGAAATACGGCACCGGCTGGCACACGCGGATGGTGCGGGCCCAGCGGAGTTGATGCGCCCAGACGTCACGCCAGCCCTGCACCCGCTCGCGGCATTCGACGACGACGGGGCACAGCTCAATGCGATACCCGCGCTTCGCGATCTGGTGCCCGAGCTGGTAGTCATCGGCCAGGTAGTCCACCAGCGCGTGGAAGCCGCCGATTTCATCGAGTTGCTTGCGCCGCGTGGCCATCACGGCACCGAGGGCGAAGTCGAGGGGCTTGAGCGTGCGGGACTGGA
>CAZOCL010000336.1:0-7197 GCA_964578245.1 uncultured Klebsiella sp.
TCCAGCCCATGTTCCACTTGAAGGAAAAGCCCAGGCCGCCCAGATACGGCGGGCGCGTGACCAGCGGCCACGCGGTGCTTTCTTCGGCGATGGTCAGCACGCCGGGCGTCTCGGTATGGACGAGGTGGTTGAACTCGCGCAGGAACTCGATGGCTTCGATGTTCTCGCGGCCGCCGTATTTGTTCGGCACCCACTCGCCTTCCTTGCGCGAGTAGTCCAGGTAAAGCATGGAGGCGACGGCATCCACGCGCAGGCCGTCAATGTGGAAACGTTCGCACCAGAAGAGGGCGTTCGCCGTGAGGAAGTTGCGGACCTCGTGGCGGCCAAAGTTGAAGATCAGCGTGCCCCAGTCCTGATGCGCGCCCTGGCGCGGGTCCTCGTGCTCATACAGCGCCGTGCCATCGAAGCGCGCCAGCGCCCACTCATCGCGCGGGAAGTGCGCGGGCACCCAGTCCACGATCACCCCGATGCCCGCCTCGTGCAGCGAGTTGATCAGGAACTGAAAATCATCCGGCGTTCCGAAACGGCAGGTCGGCGAGTAAAAGCCTGTGACCTGATAACCCCAGCTCGGATAGTAGGCGTGCTCGGAGACGGGCAGAAACTCGACGTGTGTGAAGCCCATGCGCCGGACGTATTCCACCAGCAAGGGCGCGAGTTCGCGATAGCTGTAGGACTCGGCCACGCTCTTCTTCATCCACGAGCCGAGATGGACCTCGTAGATGCTCAACGGCTCGCGCAACGGCTGGCGCGCCCGGCGCTGCTCCATCCACGCCGCGTCGGTCCAGGTGAACTTGCGGTTGTTCCAGACGATGGAGGCGTTTTGTGGCGCGGGCTCGAAGAAGAACGCGTAAGGATCGGTCTTGAGGACGATGGCCCCGTGGGCGTTCTTGACCTCGAACTTGTAAAGCGTGCCTTCCCCCAGGCCGGGCACGAACAATTCCCACACCCCGGACGCACCGAGCAGGCGCATGGGGTGGTAGCGCCCGTCCCAGTTGTTGAACTGCCCGACCACGCTGACCCGCTGCGCACCGGGAGCCCACACGGCAAAGCTGACGCCGGGCACGCCGTCCACTTCGCGGAGCTGCGCGCCAAGCTTGTCGTAAATGCGGCGTTCGTTGCCCTGGCCGAAGAGGTAAAGGTCCGTCTCGCCGAGGGAAGGCCAGAAGGAATACGGGTCGCGGGTGCGCCGGGTGTTGCCCTGGTAATCCGTGATGACGAGATCGTAGGCATACACGCGGGTGGCCTCGGTCGTGGTGCCTTCGTAAACGCCGGACTCATCCACGCGCTGGAGGGCGAAGCGCGGTTTGCCCGATTCATGCACCGGGGCGACCTCGACCGTGGCGGCGTTTTGGAGCAGCGCGCGGACGACCAGGCCCGAGCCATCGCCCAGCGGGTGCATGCCGAGGAGCTGGTGCGGGGAGGAGTGCTGCGCGCGCACGAGGCTTTCCAGTTCAGCCGGCGTCAGAATCATGGCGGCAGAGTGGCAAAGGGCCGGGAGGATGACACGCAAAAAGGATTTGCGAGCATGCCGATGGGAGGAAATGAGAGCTGCTGGCGTGCTCTCCCAATGGGTTCGTTTGGTAAAGACACTACGGCTCGACCTTCCAAAGCTATCGTGAGGAACGGGTGCTTGGCGCTTCGAGAACGGCCTCCCGGCAATGCCACGGCAGTCAGGTTCAAAATGGCTTCGTTTGGTAAAATCTCGCCCCCGCATTCCCTCCCATTCGGGGTTCCTCGTTTCCCTGTTCGAGATTTGAAATCTCCGATCTGAAATCGCCCATCACCCAAACTCTTGTCATGTTTCAATCGTATCAAGCGCATAATCAATTAGTTGCGACCGCCCGACGCGTCGGCTGAAAGCCTTTGGCAATGGCTTCGTTTTGCAAAATGCATCCTGTCTCCCCTCTCTCGGCGCCCGTCCCGCACGGTGCCTGATCTGAAATCTCCAATCTGAAAATTCCCCCACCCTTATTGGCTTCGTTTTGTAATCCGCCATTCGCCCCATCGGTCCTCTGAGTCCCCTCCGTCCCATTCCCATCTGGCTTTGAACCTTGGACCTCCCGACTCTGGACTTTCTCTCCCTCATTGGCTTCGTTTCGCAAAATCCGGCATCGTTCCAACCTCGGTCCTCCGCCTCTCTTCCTGATTCGTGTTCATTCGTGTCCATTCGTGGTTCCTCCCCTGCCGTCGACCCTGGCACCCCTACCACCCTTGCGCCCTTGCGCCACGCAAATGAAAGGCTCTCCCCGGGAGGGGCCAAAGTTACGCCTGGGCCTGTGATTTCCCTTTTCCAGGTCGTGCGTTGCTGTTCCCCTTGGCCCATGTCTGAGAGCGACGAATCCAAGCCCACGAATCCTGACCTGTGCGGTATCATCTTCTCCGGGTCGGTAGCCATGGTCGGCGTCTGCCTGACCGTCATCGGCCTGTTCAAGGTGGTCACCACCGTGAAGCAGGTCAGCACGCTGGGCGATGACCTGCTGGCCCTCGACGCCCTGTTTTTCCTCGTCTCCAGCCTGCTCTCCTACTGGGCCATGCGGCACCGCGGCCGGAAGGAGATGCCGAAAGTGGAACAGGTGGCGGACTACGTCTTTCTGGCCGGCCTGGTGCTCATGGTCGTGGTCGGCGCGCTCATCACCTACGCGGTGGTGTGAGCGTGGCGCGCGGCATTTATGCCGCTTCAACGTCCGAACGCTGCATGGCGTGGGATCACGGAAGAACTTCGCATGGTGAAGCGGCATAAATGCCGCGCGCCGCCTGGCGGTTCAGCCCTTGGCCGCCTGCCTCCGCCGCCACAGATCGAAGTGGTAGAGCGCCACGACCACCAGCGCGTGCTGAATCTTCCCTGAAGCCACCAGGTCCGGCAGTTCAGCCACCGGCACGAGGTGCGTGTGGATGTCCTCGCAACTGTCGAACTCGACCGGGTGCGTGAGCTGGCAGTTCCGCACCAGCAGCGTGTAGCAGGTGTTCGACATGATCGCGGGGTTGGGGAAGATCTGGCCGATGAGTTCGGCCTGGTCGCCGACGTAGCCGGTTTCTTCGCGCAGTTCGCGCTGCCCGCCCAGCACTGGCGAGGTGTCCTCCGCGTCCATCACGCCGCCGGGGATCTCGAGTTCGACGGTGTCCGAGCCATGGCGATACTGCTCCACCATCACCAGCTTGTCGTCCGGCGTGACGGCGATGACATTCACCCAGCTCCGGGTATCGAGGACGAAGAAGTCGTGCTCCGTCCCGGTGCGCGGCGAGCGCTTCACATCCGTGCGCACGGTGAAGATGCGGAAGTCCGCGAGCTGCTTGGAACTGAGGACGGGCCACTTCTGAATCATGGGCATGGAGCATCCGGGGAGGGCCGGGAAAAGGGAAGTTGAGAGTTGAGCGAACGGCTTTAGAGGGCGCAACTCGACACTGCCTCAGAGCGCGGCTGCGTCCCGCTCGGTGCGAGATCAACCGCAGCGACATTCGAGTGCCGAGGGGTGTCGGAATTCCTCAGCGCCTCTGGCCGGGCACATCCATGCACGACGTCGCCGCTCTACTTCCCATAAACCGAAGCGGATCAGATAATGGGAAAGGGCCTGCGTTGAAATTTTTATGACCCCATCTTTCTGACCCGGTTCTAATTGGGGATTGCCTGAGCCGCGTGCCGTTAATATGGAGTCCCGCCTTCAGGCGGCGGGGCTTCCGTTGGCCAGTGGGCGTTCTGCGCAGCGTCTCGTCCGCAGCCGCGTTCCGTTTGCCCCGGTTTTGCGCGCGAGTGAATGGCCATCCTCGCTGCCGCTTTTGGTCATTGCCCGCTCCACTCCTCCGCTGCCAAACTTCCGCCACTCAGAATGAACTTCAGATGCTTTTCGACCGCGGTTTGCCTGCTGTCTTTGCGGCTGGTGACCACCGTGCGCGCCGAGTTCCCCGTCCCTTACAACACCGAGCCGGACACGAACTCCGTGCCGATGCCCGCCGCTGAGGTCGCGGCGCGGATGCAGTTGCCGCCGGGGTTCAAGGCCACGGTCTTCGCCGCTGAACCGGACGTGCAGAATCCCATCGCGCTGGCCTGGGACGCGCGCGGTCGGTTGTGGGTGGCGGAGAACTACACCTACGCCGAGCGCACGACGAAGTTCGACCTGCGCTTGCGCGACCGCGTGCTGATCTTCGAGGACACCAAGGGCGACGGGCATTTCACCTCGCGCAAGGTCTTCACTGATGACGTGCAGATGCTCACGAGCGTGGAGATCGGACGGGGCGGGGTGTGGCTCATGTGTCCGCCCCAGTTGCTCTTCATCCCGTGCGCGAACGGGGGCGACAAGCCGACAGGGCCCGCCGAGGTCGTGCTGGATGGCTTCTCGCCGCCCGCTGAGAACTATCACAACTACGCCAACGGGCTGCGCTTCGGGCCGGACGGCTGGCTGTATGGCCGTTGCGGTGCGTCGGCCCCGGGCGAGATCGGGGTGCCCGGCACGGCGAAGGAGGCGCGCATCCCGCTGCGCGGCACCATCTGGCGCTATCACCCGGTGCGGAAGGTCTTTGAGGCCTTGAGCAGCGGCACAACCAACCCGTGGGGTCACGACTGGGATGTGCACGGCGAGCTGTTCTTCATCAACACCGTCAACGGCCATCTCTGGCACGGCATCACCGGCGCGCACTATGTCCGCCCGCACACGATCGACCCGAACCCGCGCACCTACGCGCTGATTGACCAGCACGCGGACCACTGGCACTTCGACACGGCGAAAGACTGGACGAAGTCCCGCGACGGTGCGGCAGACGCGCTCGGCGGCGGCCACGCGCACATCGGCATGATGATCTATCAGGGCGACAACTGGCCTGCTGAGTATCGCGGCCGGCTCTTCACGCTGAACATGCACGGTCGCCGGGCGAACCAGGAAATCCTCGAACGCAAGGGCTCCGGCTACGTCGGGCATCACGGGCAGGACCTGTTCATCGTGCCGGACAAATGGTTTCGCGGCATGGAACTCACCTACGGTCCCGACGGCGGCGTGTATGTGGCCGACTGGAGTGACACGGGGGAATGCCATGACAGCACGGGGGTGCATCGCACCAGCGGGCGCATTTACAAGATCACGTATGGGGAGCCGAAACGCCCAGCCGTCACGGACCTTACCAAACTGAGTGTGCCTGAACTGGTGCGGATGCAGACGCATACCAACGAGTGGTTTGTGCGGCAGGCGCGGCTCCAACTTGTCGAGCGGACCGGAACGAAGGCTGAGCTGCAAGGTGCGATCGTAGGGCTGCGTGCCCTCATCAGAAAGGAAGCCAGTTCGGTTCCTGCTCTGCGCGCGCTCTGGGCCTTGCATACACTGGGGGCGATTGAGAATGATGGGATGCTGCACGTCTTTGCCACAACCGGTGACGAGCATCTCCGCGCTTGGGCGGTGCGCGTGATGAGCGATGCGTGGCCGCTGGACACCGTATTGAGTGAACGCCCGCGGAGCGTCGCTTTCCCCGCCGCGCGGGGCGCAACCCCTGATGAGGACGATTTCAGGATGATGGTCTTTCTCGCGAAATCCACCAACACTCCCCTGGTCCGGCTCGCCCTGGCCTCCACGCTCCAGCGCCTGCCCTTGCGCCAGCGGGTCGAACTTGCCAGCGCCCTCGTCGCGCACCGGGAGGACGCCGCCGACCACAACCTCCCCACGCTGATCTGGCATGGCCTCATCCCGGTCGCTGAGTCGCAGCCGGACGCGCTGGCAGTGCTGGCCAGCCGTTGCGAGCTGCCCTTGACCCGCCGGCTCATCGCCCGTCGGCTGGCGGAAGATATTGAGAAGAAGCCTGCGCCCGTGAATGCCCTGCTCCAGTTCGCTTCGTCCAAGCCCGAATCCTTCCAAGCCGACATTCTCGCAGGCCTTGCCGACGGCCTCGCTGGCTGGCGCAAGGCCACCAAGCCTGCCGCGTGGGACGCGCTCGTGAAGCAACTTGGCACCAGCACCGACGCCGCCCTCCGCGACCGCGTGCGCGACCTGAGCGTGGTGTTCGGCGATGGCCGCGCGCTGGACGAGGTGAAGCAAGTTGCCCTCGCCAAGGACGGCGACATGAACGCCCGCAAGGCCGCGCTGCAAACGCTCATCGAGAGCCGGCCGCCGGACTTGCGCGCCATCTGCGAGCAGTTGCTGGCCGTGCGTTTCCTCAATGCCGTGGCCGTTCGCGGCCTGGCGCAATTCGATGACCCGGCCATCGGCGAGAAGCTGGCGAAGAGCTACCGCAGCTTCCACCCGAGCGAGCGGCCAGCCGTGATGGATACCCTGGTCTCGCGCCCGTCCTTCGCGAAGGCACTATTGGCCGAGGTGGCGGCGGGGAAACTCCCGCGCGCCGACGTGACGGCCTTCCACGCCCGGCAGATTCGCAGCTTCAACGACGCGGCCTTGAACGCGCAACTGGCCAAGGCCTGGGGTGAGTTGCGTGAGGCGGCAGCGGACAAGCGGGCGCTCATCGCCAAGTTGAAAACCCAGCTCACGCCGGAGGTGTTCGCCAAGGCGGACAAGGGCGCGGGCCGGGCATTGTTCAATCTCGCGTGTGCCGCGTGCCATCGGCTTTACGGGCAGGGCGGCGAGGTGGGCCCGGACCTGACCGGCGCGGGCCGCGACAACCTCGACTACCTGCTCGACAACATCGCCGACCCGAGCGCGGTGGTGAGCGCGGACTTTCGCATGACCGTGGCAAACCTGAAGGATGGCCGGACCATCAACGCGCTCGTCGCTGCCCGCACCGAGCGCACGCTCACGCTCAAGACGATGACCGAGATCGTCACCGTGCAGCGGAGTGATGTGACGAGCCTGCAAGAATCCGCGCTCTCGCTGATGCCCGAGGGTTTGCTCGAAGCCATGACGCCGGAACAGCAACGTGACCTGCTCGCGTATCTCATGCACAAGTCGCAGGTGCCGTTACCGGACACGAAATGAGAGGTCCGATGTTATTGGAGAAACACGTTCCGCTGGGGTGCGACTTGCGCCATGAAGCTTCTCCCTCTCCCCCATCGGGGGAGAGGGCCGGGGTGAGGGGGCAGCGGAGGCCAGCGTCGTCCTTTAAGTTTTTGAAGCGGGCGTTCTCCACTTCCTCGTGGGTTCTGAACCGGGCTGTTATCCGTGGCGTCGCCCCCTCACCCTACCCTCTCCCCCGGTGGGGGCGAGGGAAGCCCGGGCCCCTCGTCGGTCGTGCGTGCGTTCGGGTGTCAGGCGGTTGGAGGGGCTTGCC
>CAZOCL010000337.1:0-7191 GCA_964578245.1 uncultured Klebsiella sp.
GGTCGGAAGCCTTGGCCGCATATAACTGGGGAATCGGTAATGTAAAGCGCAAAGGGCTGGCGGCCGCGCCACAAGAAACCAAGACGTATGTGGCTGCTATCACGGCCGATGTTGGCGTCGTTTAACGGAGGTCTATACTATGCTGCAAAAAATTATCGCACTCATTCTCGGCTTGCTCACGGGCGGCGCTTCGCAGCCTAGTCCCGGCGCAACGGGTGCCGCGGGCGCGGGTAACAGCGTTTTGTTTTATACCGGCATGATTGGATTTGTTACCTGGCTTGTGAGTCCCGCTGGCCGCACGTTCGAAATCACGTTACACGGCTGGGAAATTTGGGCCGTGGTCTTGGGTTCTGCGATCGCCGGGCAATATTTATTGCACCTTAAACCGCCGGGTCAGCCATGATAGAAACGCTTTTAGTGGCGGGCTTGTCCGGGCTGGTGATGGGCGCTTTCATGCTCGGCGGTATGCGCCGCGATATGAAAACCCTGCGCGCCGCCATGCACACATTGCACGCGCGCATGGATGCCCTAGTCATCGCACTCGCCAAGCGCCACGTCGTTGATGCTGGCGCCGTCGCCCATCTCGCACGGGTGAATCCACGATGAAAAATGAAACGGTTTGGGTGGTCATCATTGCGCTGGCGCTCGCCGCGATGGCCGCTTATTCGAAATCGCTCCCGCAGTACGGCACCGCCGACACCATGCCCGATTGATCATGGCCAAATCTGAAAATCTCATCGCCTACGCCGCCGGTTTCGCTGTGCTCGCCGCGATTATTTACGTCGCGATGCGGGGAGCGGGTGGGGTGGCGCAAGACGTGTCACGCACGGCGGTGAATGTCGCCGGCGGTGCCGTTACGGGCACGGTGAAAGGGGTTTCCGATACAGTCGGCATACCGGATACGGACGCCGCCAAGTGCCAGGCTGCGCTGGCGGCGGGCGATTCCTGGAATGCGAGTTTTTATTGCCCGGCGGGTACCTTCATCAAAAGTATTTTTACCGGCGGCGGCGACACCAAAGCCGCGAATCAGTGGCCAACGTTAAACTAAGATTTATTTTCTAAATGCTGGTGCATTGCTTGAGTTAACGCCGCGCCATCGCTCGGTGTCCGCAATCGCTTAATTTTTTCCTGCTGATTTTCTTCCGCGCGTAATGCTGAAAGCTGCTGTGCCGTCCAGTGCCACGTGCGGATCGTCGCGGGCGTGTGCGCGATGCCTTCGGGGTCCACCAGTTCGCCGGTGCGCCGGTTAATCGTCCAGCCTTGCCAAGTCGGGTGTAGCTCATCGAGTGAGCCACTGAGTATCCGCGCGAGAAGAATCACCGCCGTGGGAATGCGGCTAGTGCCCTTTAACCAGCGCGTCCAGGTTCGGCGGCTAACTCCAATCGATTCCCAGCGTCCCGGTAAAAAACGCAGGTGCGCTTTATCCATTTAAGGAATTTAAGCAGAAACCATGCCAGGGCCGCTGAGCTTCGTAATGATCGGGGGGTGATGGGGTGTGGGGGGTAAGTTCAGAAAATCGCGCCTAGGGCGGTCTGTGCGCCTTTTCCTTCGTGTAATGTATACGTCGTCGCTAGTCGCGGAAGAGGCTTGGGCGGGGGTCGGGGAACCGGCCAGGGAAATTGCTACGGCTACAGCAGCGATTGTGGGGGCGAGGGATTGGGCGACTTTGTGCCAGGCGGCTTTTACCTCTGGGCGTTTTGTCCGCTCGGCGCGTTCTTCCTCGATGCAAGCAAGCACATGCCCAACTGATATCTCCAATTTTTCAGCAACCATGATTGCGATTGCCTGATCAAACGTGCCGCCATGGCGGTAACGGCTGATCATCGCTTGACGCATGCCTAAAAATTTGGCGAGTGCGTAATCTGATTGAAGGGAAAATTTAGTTTTAATCTCGTCTAGAAATTCAACAGTAGTGCGGCTTTTCATTGCATTTTTCTCCCAAGGCTTATCTTCGTAAATCATAGTCCCCTCTTCTGGGAGGTGCAACGTTACACCCGGTGTATTGACAATTACACCCCATGTGACTAGGGTGTTTACCTAAGCGCGTGGAGTCTGATTGTTCGAAGACTCCCAAGGCCTTCAGACTACACGCCTCAGACGCCACGCGCCCACCTATCAATCATGGAGGGCGTGCCGTGCAAATTGTCTTAAATCACAGTGGTTTTCGTGTAGAAGCTGCCAGCAATTCTACGAATGAGGCTGAGGCGATATCCGTTACTGCGGAAGGGGAATGCTTCTACCTGTCCCGCCAGGAAGCCGAAGCGCTGCAAATGCTCGTAAACGTGGCGCTCGATATGACCGGGCCGCGCGAAAAGCGCAACGAGAATGCGGTCGGTCCCCGGCTGGCTTTTCTCGAAAAACAAGCGGATTAAGACATGCGCCGCCATCTCATTACCCGCAAATCCGACAATCATTTTTGGTGCGGCATGTTCGGCTGGCAATCCACGTCGCATGACGCGCAACAGTTCGAATCAATGCAAGACGCTTACCGCGCCGTGCGTGAAAACGGTTTCCGCGAAGAGGTAAGGGTCGAGCCGGCCGAATGGTATCCCGCGCCAATGGTGCCGCTATGAATGTGCCGACGAATATGATTTTGGCGATCGGTTCGCTGTGGGTGTTGGTGCTTTATTTTGGCTTCAAGCTGGGTGTTTTGTTTTTTTGCTTGATGGTGTTGGCGACGTGGTTTGTCCGTGACGTGTGGCATTGTTTTTTCTGCTGGCGATTTTTCGATGAAGATTGAAACCATCGCCGGCTACGTGTGGGACCACTCCCGCGATGAGCATAAAAAATTATTGCTCGCTTCGATGAGCCTCTCCCTGGAATTTTCCGATCTGCTGTGGCGCGAGTTAGACCGCCGCACGCGCGTTGCGCTGTACGTCGAGATGCGCGGACGGCTGAGCGAGCGTGAGCGTAACAACAAAGAGCCGGATATTTTTTCGATGGAGGCGGCGGCTTGAAAGTTTGCCTCGATCTTTTTTGTGGCACGGGTGGCGCAACGGCCGCCTTCCGCGGCTCGCCGGATTGGCAGGTCATCGGCGTCGATAATGATGCACGTCGGGCGGCCGATGTGGTTGCCGATGTCCGCGGCTGGCGGCCGTCCGGCGCCGACCGCGTGGATTTTATTTGGGCCTCGCCGCCGTGCCAGGAATTTTCAACAATGCCGCCCGGCCGCGCCAGCAGGCGGCCGTCCCTCGAGTTAGTGTTTGCCACGATGAGCCTAGTACGCGATCTCCGGCCGAAGTTTTGGATTATGGAGAACGTGGTCGGCGCGATTCCTTTCCTCGGTGCGCCGCTGCAAAAAATTGGACCGTTTTGTTTATGGGGCTACTTCCCGCGCATTGAAGCGCCGCTGGATGTCGTCGAGCATCGCAAGATGACGCGCGAGCGACGGACGGCCGTCGCGCGCGCCGCTATTCCTTACTCGCTTTCAGCGGCTGTTTATGAATCGATCACCAGTGCCTGGCCGGCGGCCAGAATTCTTGACCTTCGCCAGTATCGTCGTCATCGGCATATAGCGCGCCTGGCCGGACGGCCGTCGAGCTCATGACTGCACGCGCCGCTCTTGGTGAAGATAACGGTTACTGCGTCACCAAAGATGACGTAACACGGTCTGCGTCACCGTCAAAATATCGACAACTAAAAAAGGGCAAAGAGATGGTGCCAGAATTTGAACGATTCCAGTTGTGCAACGATGCGGCGCAGAAGCGCGCGCACGGCATAGGCATTTACGTTAAGGGCGCGGCCGCATGGTTGGGTGGTGTGATTCGCTGTAATTCAGTCTGGATATGCGCGGTGTGCGCGCGCCGGATCGCTGAGCTGAGAAAACAAGAATTGCAGGAAGCCATCGACAACGCGGTGCGCCTGGGCTTTGGCGTCATCCTGGTTACTCTGACATTCCCGCATGGCCTGGGCGACGTGCTGGCAACGATACTTAAAAAATTTTCCAAAGCGCAGCGCGTCTTTAAATCGGGCAAAGCCGCCGTCGCGCGCCGCGAAAAAATAGGTTTTCTAGGCGAGATTCGCACGCTTGAAGTGACGCACGGCGCCAACGGTTGGCATCCGCATGCGCACTCACTTTGGATCCTCGATCACGTGCCCACGCAGGAAGAAATGGAGGCGATTCAATCCGAGGTCTATCAAGCCTGGCGCAATGCCTGTTTAAAATCGGGATTGCCCGAGCCATCGAAGGAACACGGCGTCGATGTGCGCGGCGCGCGCAATGCAGCGGCTTACGTGGCGAAGTGGGGCTTTGCCATGGAGATTGCTGGCGGCACCAGTAAGCGCGGAAAAACCGGAAGCCGCTCGCCGTGGCAATTACTCGCCGATGCAACCGAAGGCGATCAGCGCGCGGCATTGTTATGGCGCGAATTCGCGCTCGCTTTTTTTGGCAAGCGTCAATTGTTCTGGTCCCGTGGCCTACGCGACAAATTAAAAATCGCGCCGGAGTTGACCGAGCAAGAGTTGCTCGATTTGGATGATAAGCGCAGTCAACAAGTCGCCATGCTTGATCTAGATACCTGGTATTGCGTGCGCAAGGCCGGTGCGCTCGAAGCGGTGTTGCGTTCTGCCGTTGATGACATACCAGGACTTTATGCGCTGTTGAATCATTTGCGATCGACAACGCCAATGGAAGGTGGAAGGCCTCCTCCGGGGCCGCGTGAGGATTGGGAACGATGAAAAAAATTGAATTGCTCCGCGAGCAGGTGCAACGCGTTCGGGCGCTGTTGGTGCTGATGCCCGGATCGGCTCGTGATGCGATAGCTTTAACGCTGGCCGTGCTCGAAGAACAGCAGGCGCAAATCGATCAGCTCACGTTACAAGTAAACCGACTAACAGAGCGAACAGGGGACGTTTGAATGGCAAATCCAAGCATCGGCAAAGTTTTTTGCCCGTTCCACGAAGTGTTGATTCCGTCGCAAGTGAAGCGCGACAAAAATAAAAAGCTGTACTACTGGTGCCCGGAGTGCGGGCCAGTGCAACCGCACGGCGATTCCTTCCAGGAATGGATGCTCGAAAAAGCCGTGATTATCAACCCCAACGAAGAGGTGTCACATGCCAAAACAAGCGATGACCGACGAAGAAAAAGCAGCCTGGAAGGCGAAGATGGCCGCCGCCAAAGCCGCCAAGCGTAAAGCCGCGCCCGCGTCGAAGGTGGTAAACGTGCCAAAAAATAAACCGCACGCCGTGAAGCAAAAAAAAGAAACGGAGCCAGTAGTCAGCGGCGCTGATGATGATGACGACGGTTATTTTCTATGAGCGTGCCCGAATCTGAAATGCTGGACGAGCTACGGCGGCGCGCGGCAGAAGAATCAGCCGCGCCGCCTTTGGAGGGCGAGCATATTTCAGCCGATGAATCAGCCGCGCCATCTAATTTTGAGATAGAGGATTTAACCGCTGATACCTTGGAGCTGTTTCTCGGCATGGTGGCGCCCAACTGGGTAGCGGCATCCACGTCTGAAAATATCCGCATCACGCGCGCTAAAATTGAAAAGCTGTCGCAGACGTATTACGCATTGTTAGCAAAACATCTGCCCGGCCTGCTTGAAAAATACCCGCTCGAAGTGGGGGCGGTTGTCCAGACAGCGATGGTCGTCATGCCGCTAGTAAAAGCCGGCGTGCAGCCGCGCGCGCAGCCAGAAAAAAAACCGGAAGATAAAAAGCCCGATGCACCGGCCGCCGCTGACGGAGCGTAAAATTATTTATGCCATCGGCGCGCCGGAACAAGGAAAAAGTTCCTACGTCACGGCCGCGCTGCATGGCGAGTCCCGTATCTTGGCTTGGTTACCTGCCTCTGGTGATGTTGATCACGCTGGCTGTGTGGTGCGTACAGCCGCCGAATTGCTCGCCGCCATCGAAGCGGCGGGCGAGGGTCCGGCGCTAATTCAATACGTGCCGCGCTACGATCTGCGCCGCGAGTTCGAGGGCTTTTGCATTGGCGCGATGGCCTGGGGCGAGCAGGGCGACGTCGCGGTGCGCGTGGAAGAACTGGCCGATGTTTCCAATATCGGCAAAGCCTCTTTTCATTGGGGGCGCCTGCAACGCGAGTGCCGCCACTTCCATCTGCGAATATTTGCCACGACACAGCGCCCACAAGAAGCCGACAAAACCATCCTGGGAATTTATTCCACACTCGCCGTTTTCTGGTTGCCCGATGCCGATGACCGCGCCTACGTCGCCCGCAAAACCGGCATTCCCGTGACCGAGCTCGATACGCTCCAACGCCTCCACTACATCGAATCCGCCGGCCGCGCGCAGTACGTTCGCGGCTCTTTGACCTTCGCTTAATTCCTACGTACGTACGTAGTGGTCCTATTGACGGCCCTCGAAACCGCTGTGCTTTACTCGGCGATGTAATTTTCGATAACCCATTTTGAGGACACGATCAATGGCTCTACCAAGTGCAACAAAAGTCGTCACCACGGTCGCGATTGTCGTAGTGCTGTTGGTCATCGCATCACGCACTGCTACAGGCCGCAAATATTTAGGCTTGTCGGCGCCCGCTGCTTAATCGGAGGCCGCCATCATGCCGGTAACCGTTAAACACAAGGTTCTTCTCTGCCGCAACAACAAGGCAGACAAGCTGTTTACTCCCATCGCTACCCGCGATTTCGACGACGCCAACGCCGACGAAGATTTCCAGGCGCTGCGCTTGCAGATGATCGTCGATGCCACTCGCTCGGGCGCTGAACGTCCAGAGTTTGGCGTCGGTGTTCAGACGGTGGTACATCCCGACGGCGTTAACAAAGACATGCCGGCGGTGACTACGTTTGAGGGCTTTGGTCCAGCGGGCAAAATCGCGGCGGACGACGGCAAGAAAAAGTAATCACGCTTAAAAGTAACCACGCATAGAGGAATTTTTAAATGGCCGACCAATTACAAGTCAGACGCGCGCAGCTCCGAACCAGTATCTACGAGTCCAACCTCGTCAAGGGTGCTGCGGTTAACTCCGCCTCGGGCGCCCGCACTGAGTTCAATACGGATTTTCCCAAAGGCCCGGCGATCTATGAAACCTGGTTGCGCTTGGTCATTGTGTTGACGGTGGGCACGGCCTCGGGTCCGATTACCGATGGCATCCTGAACTATATCAAGCAAATCTATTACAAAGGCGACAATAGCGAAGTGTTTGTCGATAATCTTTCCGCCCGCTCGCTGATCATGGGGCCGGGCATCGTCAAGGGCAAAGCGGTGCCG
>CAZOCL010000338.1:0-7159 GCA_964578245.1 uncultured Klebsiella sp.
CGCACACGGAGTTCGAGGGGCGCACGCCGGACTTCTGGAACATGGGCAAGGGCGACACCAAGATCACGGCGGCCACCGAGTTCGTCGCGCTGGACCGGACATGGAGCGGACCGGTGATGGCCGGCTTCGCGAGCCGGCATCGCTTCATGGACCGGCTGCCGGGGACGCCCAAGCCGATGCTCAATGAACAATGGACCGTGACCACCTACAGCGTGACGGCCAGCGGCGGCAAGGCGTGGCTGCTCGACTTCGTCTCCACGCAGGAGTGCGCCAGCAGCAGTCTGGTAAAGCTGCCCAAGTATTACTACGGCGGCCTCGGCGTGCGCGGGCAGGCCGCGTGGGATCCCGTGGAGGCGGTCACCTTCCTCACCTCCAACGGCGACGACCGGAAGAAGGGCGACAACTCGAAAGCGAACTGGGTCCACATGGGCGGCCAGGCGGACGGCACTCCGGCCGGCATCGCGGTGTTGATCCACCCGGGCAACTTCCGCTCCCCGCAGCCGCTGCGCTTGAATCCCAAGAACCCGCAGCTCTGCGTCGCGCCCTCGCAGGAAGGCGACTGGGAAATCGCGCCGGGCAAGCCCTACGTCTCCCGCTACCGTTTCGTCATCGGTGACGGCCCGGCGGACAAGACCGAACTGGACCGCCTGTGGAATGACTACGCGAAACCGCCGGTGGTGACGGTCGCGATGGAGTGACTATGTTGCCGCGAAAAGGCGCAGAGGAAACTTGGAAAGCGAGATGGAAATTGGTTTATCGAGATTACTCACCGCACCTCTTCAAGCTGAAGACTACAGGCAAAGAGTTAGATGCGATGTAAGCCCCCTCAGCACCGACCGGTTCATAGTGATGATGATACTGCACCAGCACATCGGACAGATCGGCATCGGCAGGAAATTCAATGAAGGACAGGAACTGCGCTTGGAGCGTGGTGGCTATGGCGAAGACCACCGCACTGTCTGAATAGCTGACTCGATTGGGAGGACTGCCTCTGCGAACGATGAAGCAAGCAACTCGTATTGGCCCGACGCTTTCGACCGGCAATTTGACCTCAACGCCAGTGGTGATCGATTGATGAACCGCACTGGCAAAAGTATTGTAGTCGTCCCTGCCTCCATCAACGAGCAACTCGCTGGGGGTGCAGTGGTAAGCGGCTTGTAACATGCCCGAACATTCTCCTCTTTGCGCTCTCTGCGCCCGCTCGCGGCAATTTCAAAACCCCTCAATTCTCCCGCTTGAAAAACCGTTGCACCGCGCCCTTGTGACGGGGCAGGAGCTGCTGGACATTCGCCGCGCCGCCGCCGGCTTCGGCTCCGACCAGCGCGCCGGACTGCGCAGATTCCTTGTCCCCGGTCACCTCGGGGGCGCTGCGGCTGATGCCGACCAGTTGCGCATCCTTCAAGCCGTTCAACTGTCCCATCGGCAGCGCGGTGTCCTTGAACTTCATGCCGGATTCGTCGGACGGATCAGTCCAGGTCAGCGGCGCGTCGCCGCGACCGCGGTCCACGCCGCCCTGACCGGCATAGGACTGCACGACCAGCAGGACGGAGTCGAGGTTCGCGCCGTTCTCAGCGAGGAAGGCGGCGAGCCCGGCGGGGTTGGGGCACTGGCCGGCGTTCTTGCAGGCTTCGAGCAGCTTGGGGTCAATGAGCTTGAGGTTCGCCAGCTTGTTGAGGCACTCGCCCAGCTTGTCCTTGTTGGCCTGGAGCGCCTTCATCAATTCCTTGAGCTGCTCGGGGTTGAGCTTGCCTTCCTTCGCGGCCTTGAGGAGTTCCTCCGGCAGCTTCGCGGCCAGCAAGCCCTGCTCCAGCTTGGCCTGCTGGAGGAGAGAGGCCAGGTCCTGCATGGCGCGCTCCAGCAGGGACGAGGCGGAATCCGGCAGCAAGCCCAGCGCGGCGGCCAGAGTCTCAGCCTGCTTCATCGCGTCGGTCTTCTGGATGGCTTCCTCAGCGGCCTGCTTGGCGAGATCGGCATTGGCCTGCTTGAGGTGGTCGAGGGATTCCCAAGTCTTGGCCGGGTCCTTCGCGGCGGATTCCTTGCCGAGCCGGGCCAGCTCCTTCTTGAGTTCCAGGGCCTTGTCCTCTTTCAAAACCTTTTCCTCTTCGAGCGCCGTGATCTGCTCGGTCAACTCGGTGACCAGCTTGCCCACATCGAGCGGACGCTGCGCCGCCCCGACCACAAACCGCTCAGGCATCAGCATGGACGCGCCGAGGAAGAGCGCCGCCGCCGCGAAGAGCGTGATGGGCCGCCCACTGTTCCAGCGCACCGTGGGCGGGACGGGCTGGGCGCCGTTCTGCCAGGCGGAGACGTCGGCCTGCGCGGCCGCCATGAGAAGGCCGCCGGAGTGGTTATGCCGGTCCATCGCCGCGCGCACGGTTGCCAGTTGCGGACGCCGCTGCCATTCCAGCCAGGCCGCCACGCCCACCACGGGGATCAGACCGATCAACCCGCCGATGAGCCAGTGCGTGGCCACCAGTCCCGTCACGCGCGCCACGAGCACGGCGACCCCGACGCCGAGCAGCCAGACCGTCGCGTAACGGACGGCACTGCGAAACATGAGCAGGAAAGCGAGGCGACCAGCGAATTCGCGGATGGCCGTTTCGTGGGAGTTCATGGGGTTTTGGATTGGTGGCAACGTAGAAGCGGCCTGGGGCAGCGTCAAGTGCCAGGTGGCCCCCGGCGCGCGGCATTTATGCTGCTTCATCGTCCGAACATGGCAGGGCTGGGGGTTACCAAGGAGCGCAGCGCGTTGAAGCGGCATAAATGCCGCGCCCCATCTGCGTCGCCAGCCGAAAACGACCTCCAACCACCCGGTTCCCCGCACTGGACAATATGCCGCGCCTCAATACACTCGCCACGTTCCAGTTGGTGAACGGACTTGTTGCTGGCGTCGCGTAGGTCGCGGCGGGCAGTTCGTCCAATGCGTTTGAATCTATGAGCAACTTGATTGTCCCCGCGACTCCCTCGCCGGTCACGCGCCGGAGTTTTCTGTCCACCTCGTCCAAGGTCGCCGGCACGGCCGCCGCCTTGAGCACGCTGCCCCTCGAGCGTTTCGTCCACGGCGCCTCCCCCGGCGACACCATCAAGGTCGCCCTCATCGGCATGGGCGGGCGCGGCTCCGGCGCGGCCAACCAGGCCCTCAGCACCGGTGAGAGCGTCAAGCTCGTCGCCGTGGCGGACGTGCATAAGGACCGCATGGACGGCTCCCTCGCCCAGCTCGCCAAGCAGCACAAAGACAAGGTGCAGGTGAAGGATGAGAACAAGTTCATGGGCTTCGACGCCTACAAGAAGGCCATCGCCCAGGCCGACCTCGTCATCCTCGCGACCCCGCCGGGCTTCCGCCCGATGCAGTTCGAGGAAGCCGTGCGCCAGGGCAAGCACGTCTTCATGGAGAAGCCGGTGTGCGTGGACGTGGCCGGCTACAAGAAGGTCATCGCCGCCGCCGCCGAGGCGAAGAAGAAGAACCTCAAGGTCGGCGTCGGCCTCCAGCGGCATCACCAGGCCGGCTACATCGAGACCATCAAGCGCCTGCACGACGGCCAGATGGGCGACATCATGGCCATGCGCGCCTACTGGAACGGCAACACCCCCTGGGTCAAGCCCCGCGCCGATCTCGAGCGCACCGCCGCCCGCAAGCTCACCGAACTCGAATACCAGATGCGCAACTGGTATTACTTCGTCTGGCTGTGCGGCGACCATATCTGCGAGCAGCACATCCACAACCTCGACGTGATCAACTGGGTCAAGCGCGGCCACCCCGTCAAGGCGCGCGGCAACGGCGGCTGCGAGACCCGCAAGGGCCCGGACTACGGCGAAATCTTCGACCACCACGTCGTCGAGTTCACCTACGAGGACGGCTCGGTTTGCTTCAGCCAGTGCCGTCACCAGCTTGGCTGCTGGAACGATGTCTCCGAACACGCCATCGGCACCAAGGGCATCGCCAATCTCGGCCGCTATACGATCACCGGTGAAAACCAGTGGCGCTATCAGGGCGGCGGCAAGGACCCCTACCAGCAGGAGCACGACGACCTCTTCGACGCCATCCGCAACGACAAGCCTTACAACGAGGCCGAATACGGCGCGAACAGCTCGATGACCTCCGTCCTGGGCCGCATGGCGACCTACTCCGGCAAGGAAATCACCTGGGACGAAGCGATGAAGTCCGAGGTCAGCGACACGATGGTGAAGGGCATTGACCAGGTCTCCTGGGAAGAAGCCATCAAGCTCACCCCGCCCAGCGTGCCCGGCCCCGATGGCATGTATCAGATCGCCATCCCGGGCAAGACCGACGTGCTCCGAGCCCGCAAGGTCGGCTGACCGCCACGAGTTTCACACCCAGCCCGCGTTCCGCAAAGGGACGCGGGCTGTTTCGTTTCGGATGTAGCGCGGGCCTCCGGCCTGCCGTGCCGCAGGCGTCCTCGCCGGCCCGCTTGGCGAACGTAGCGCAGCCGTCTCACGCACGCACTGGCCGGCGCGGACGCCGGCGACACGGCAAGCCCGGAGGCTTGCGCTACCAGCTCAGCGTGCCGGTGCAACTGCTGCCCGCCCCCGCGGTGCAGGCGAGGCAATGATCGCCAGTCAGAATCCCCCGTCCGTCCAGCACCGTCGGCGTCACGTCCCACAAAAACAGCCCGTAGCCGCGGACGTGAGGAGGCGGATTCCCAGCGACGACCGCACTCTCAGACTCCCCGCCTTCCCGCAGTTGCATCCCCAACATCTGATTGAAGTCGCAGTCGTATAGCTCCCCCTGCCAGCCCACGCTCAACGTGTCCCGGCACATCAGCCCGTCCACGGTCGCGGGGTTGAAGGCGTTGGCCAGCAGTTCGAGATACGCATCCCACTCACCTCGCGCCCGCAGATCCTCGGCAAAGCGCGCAATGGGCTGGTTCGTGATCGTGAAGAGGTGCGTGAACTCAATGCCGAAGCGCGTGCGCAGCTCGGTCTTGTAGTCAGCCTCCAATTCAGCCTGGGGCGGCGGGAGCTTCGGGCCGAGCGGATTGTAAACGAGGTTCAGCGGCAGCCGTGTGCCGTAGCCAACCGCATTGAGCTTCTTCAGCGCACGGATGCTTTTCGCAAAGACTCCATCCCCGCGCTGCGCATCCACGTTCTCTTCCAGATAGCATGGCAGCGAGGCGATCACCTCCACTTCATTGGCCGCGAGGTAGTCCGGCAGCCAGCCGAACGCTTCGGTCTCGATGATCGTGAGGTTATTCCGGTCAATGACGTGACACCCGCACGCACGCGCGGTCTCGACGAGGAACCGGAAATGCTCGTTCAGCTCTGGCGCGCCACCCGTGATGTCCACAACGGCGGGCCGGTGAATTTGAATCCAGTCCGCAACGCGGCGGGCGGTGGCTTCTTCCATCATCTCCATCCGCCACGGCGCGGCATCCACATGGCAGTGGCGGCAAGTCTGGTTGCACTTGCGCCCGACATTGAGCTGAAGGGTGTGCAGGGGGGCGCGGCGGAGGGTGAGGCCGTGGCGGGACAGGGATTGCGCGAAGCGGTTCAAGCGCGTGCTCCGTGTTGCGTGTTGCGTGCGACGTGCCGGACGCGTTCGGTTGCGGGCACGCAACACGCAACACGCAGCACGGGCTCCGCCTCCTCACGTCGGCGGCTACGGAAAGTCAACGCACGTCCTGGGCCACTCACAGCACCTTCAGCACAATCGCCGTCACGTCGTCCTGCTGCTCGGCACCTTTGCAGAAGTCGCGCACGGCGAGGTAGAAGGCGCCCACGATCTCGGCGGCGGATTTGTCACGGTTGACGCGCAGCACTTCCAGCATCCGGTCCGTCCCAAACATCTCGTCGCCCGGGCCCATGGCCTCCTCGATGCCATCGGTCAGCAGCAGCACGATCTCACCCGGATGCAGCAGGATAGGCGGCGCGAGGCGGTATTCCGTGTTGGGCCGCATCCCCAGCGGGACAGCGGTGCGACGGAGTTCCATCCGCACCGTGCCGTCGGGGGCGAGCAGGTAGCCCGGCGGGTGGCCGGCGCTGACGTAGGTGAGCTGTCGCTCGTTGGCATCCAGCCGGCCCAGAAACAGCGTCACATACCGCTCCGAGCCGATGTCCTCGGCCAGCGCGATGTTTGTGCGCGTGAGCACCTCGCCCGCGTCGGCCCGGTTGAGGCCGGCGATGCGCACATAGGCGCGCGTCTCGGCCATCAGCAGCGCGGGCCCGATGCCATGCCCGGTCACGTCCCCGACCACCAGGCCCAGGCCGTTGTCCGCCATCGGAACGAAATCAAAATAGTCGCCGCCAGCAGCCGCAGCCGGATAGGACGCGCCCGCGATGTCGAAGCCAGGCAGGTTCGGCGGGGCCTTGGGAAAGAGGTGCTGCTGAATCTCGCGGGCCACGCGGAACTGCTCCGCGTGCTCCAGCAGCTCGCGGCGGTTGCGCTCGCGCTCCGTGATGTCGCGAATGAAAGCGACGAACAGCCGCTGGCCGCCGAGTTCAATGTCGTTGAACGCCAGTTCGAGGAGCACCTCCGAACCGTCCTTCTTGAGACCGGCGGTTTCCAGCGTGCGACGCTGGGCAGTGGTGACGATCTGCTCGGGCCGGTGGAACGTGGTGTCCGAAGTCACGCGAAGCTTCTCCGGCAGCAGCATCGCAAAGTTCTTCCCGACCAGCTCGGTGGGCGCGTAGCCGAAGATCCCCTGCACCGCCGGGTTCGCGAAGAGGATATCGCTCTTCGTGTCCATCAGCAGGATGGCGTCGGTGGCGGTCTCCCAGAGGAGGCGGTAACGCTGCTCGCTCTCCCGCAGTTCGCTCTCGGCCTTGCGACGGGCGTGGCGGACGGCGGCGTCGCGGAGTTCACGCTCCACCGCCGGGACCAGCCGCGCGAGGTTGCCCTTCATCAGGTAGTCGTTTGCACCGGACTTCATCGCGGCCACGGCGATGTCTTCGCCGATCCCGCCGGAGACGATGATGAACGGGATGTCGAGCTTGGTGGCCTGAAGGAGCTGGAGGGCGAGCGTGGCGTTAAAGGTGGGAAGGTTGTAGTCCGAGAGGACGAGGTCCCACTCCTTGTTCGTGAGCGCAGCGGCCATCGCGTCGGCGGTCTGGACGCGCTCGTAGGCGGTTGCGTAGCCGCCCCGGTCCAGCAGGCGCACCAGCATCTTGGCGTCGAACTCGGAGTCCTCGACCACGAGGACGC
>CAZOCL010000339.1:0-7153 GCA_964578245.1 uncultured Klebsiella sp.
TCAACCCTTCAACCCTTCAACCCTTCAACCCTTCAACCCTTCAACCCTTCAACCCACCCACCCCGAATGCAATGGACCGGGCAGCGTCAACCAAGGCAGACTGGCACCGCGATCACCGCCAGTTACGACATCTCCCATCCACATGACTCCCCAGCAAAAAGCCGAGAGCCTCGGCATCAAGTTCGAGAAACTCACCCCGGGCTACCTGAACCTCTGCATCCGCAGCGGCTCCCAGCTCATCACTTCCGGCCACGTCAGTGACATGAAGGGCAAAGTGGGCGGGGCCGGTCTCTCAGTGGAACAGGGCTATGCCGCCGCGAAGAACTGCGCGGAGAAGATCCTGCGCTCCGTCTGGAACACCCACGGCACGCTGGACGGCTTGCGCGTGCTCAAAGTGCTCGGCTGCGTGAACACGACGATGGAGTTCACCGACCAGCACCTGGTCATCAACGGCGCGTCGGACCTGCTGCACACGGTCTTCGGCAAGGACGGCGACGGCTACCATGCGCGCAGCGCGCTGGGCTTTGCGCAGTTGCCCACGGGCGCGGCGGTCGAGGTGGAGGCGATTTTCGAGATTAAAGGTTGAGCTGTGAAACATTGGGCCGCGTATCCATTGATCCGTGCCGGCGGCTTGCAGCCGCCGTCCAGAGGTTTGGCACGCGAAAGACGGCGGCTGCAAGCCGCCGGCACGGGGTTCAGCGGTGCCAGACGCGAAACTGCGGCACGAAGACTCCTCATGCTCGGAGCGGCGCTGCTGCTCCTCGCCAGTCCGTTGGTGGCGAATGACTGGCCGATGTGGCGGGCGAATCCGGGGCGCACGGCGGTGGTTGCGCCCGCGCTGCCGGAGAAGCTCACGGTGCTCTGGAGTCGCGAGCTGGGTGCGCTCAAGCCGGCCTATCGCGATGTGCGGCTGCAGTTCGACAAGGGCTATGAACCGGTCGTGCTGGGGAAGCAGCTCTTTGTCGCCTCGTCGCGGGATGACAGCGTGACGGCCTACGCCACGGACACCGGGGCGGAGTTGTGGAAGGTGTTTGCGGATGGGCCAGTGCGGTTCGCGCCAGTCGCGGGCGATGGGCGGGTGATCTTCGGCTCGGATGACGGCATCCTGCGTTGCGTCTCTGCGGCCACGGGTGAGCTGCTTTGGCAGAAACGCGCGGTGCCGTCGGACCGGCAGCTGCTCGGCAATGGCCGGCTGATCTCCGTGTGGCCGATCCGGGGCGGGCCGGTGCTGCACGCGGGCCGGGTGTATTTCGCCGCCGGGGTCTGGCCGCTGGAGGGCGTGTTCATCTACTGCCTTGATGCGGCGACCGGGCGCGAGATCTGGCTCAATGACCGCACGGGGTATCTCTATGGCGTGCATCCGCATCAGGCGGAGGCCTTTGGCGGGGTGGCTCCGCAGGGCTACCTGCTCGTGGACGGCGCGGACCTCGTGGTGCCGTGCAGCTCGGCCTATCCCGCGCGCTTCGATCTGGCGACGGGGGTGTTGAAAGACTTTGCGCTGCCCGCAGCGGGCCGACTGCCCGGCGGGTGGTTCGCGGCCACGACCGAGGACAAGGAAACGCTGCGGCTGAAACGCCTTGGCCTGCTCTTCGACAAGGAAGTCAACGCCGTGCGCCACGAAGACCGGCCCCGGGCGGAGGGCAACCTCGGCCTGCGCCGCAGTTTCAAGGCGGGCGACCGTGAGTGGAGCTTCGACGAAAAGTGGGCGGGGGTGACGGGCAAGCCTTACAGCGTGCTCGCGGCGGATGGGAAGTGCTTTGTCGTGACCGAGGAAGGGCGGCTCTACGCGCTGACCACCGCCCCCGTGAAGGGGACACTCCTGTCCCCTTTACCGGCAAAACCTCCCGTCGCACCAGACCAGGCTGCCCAACTTACCGCCGTCAAGCTCCTCTCCGCCGCCGGAGCCGAGCGCGGTTACGCCCTGGTGCTCGGCCTCGGGGAACCAGGCTTCCTCGAAGCGCTCGCCGGCCAAAGCCAGTTCAAGATTCTTGCGCTCAGCGACAGCGGCACCGCCGTCGCTGAGGCACGGAAACGCCTCGCCTTGGCGCGGCTCCATGGTGAACGCGTGGCCTTGCGGCAGATCACGCCCACCGCCTCCGGGCTGCCGCCTTACTTCGCCAATCTCATCGTGCTGGCCGCGGACGCCGCCGTCCCCGACCCCACGGCACTGAAGCAGATTTACGGCTGGCTGCGGCCTTTTGGCGGACGGCTCATCGGGCCGGAAGCGCTGGCGCGCATCGCGGAGGTCGCGAAGCTGCCGCAGGCGGACGTGCGTTCGCTGCCGAATGGGCTGGTCGTAGTGGCACGCGAAGGCGCGCTCCCGGGCAGCACCAATTACAAGGGCGACTGGCAGCCCAGCCCCGACGAGCTGGTGAAGGCACCGGTCGGCGTGCTGTGGTTTGATGACACGCTCGGCCTGTTCAAGCGCGCGCCGCAGCCCAAGTTCATTGACGGCGTGATGATCAGCACGGACAAGGACTGGCTCGACGCCTCGAACCGCAAGGGCAAGCAGGATTACCGCCTCCAGCCGGCGGTGTTCAGCGACGTTTACACCGGCCGCATCCTCGATGCCAAGGAAGCCCCGGAGCTGCGGCGGAACCATTCAGACGTGGATCTGACGAGCATCCAGCCCAGCCAATACCGGCCGGAGAAGATGCCGCTCCCCGGCACCCGCGTCAACCCACTCACGGGCGCGTATGAGGCGCGAAGCTTCCCGAAGAGCTATGGCTGCGACAAGGGTTTCGACTACGGGCTGCTCTACACCATGCGCTCGGGCACGCCGGCCTTTTACGACAAGCGCCTCGACAGCGGGCTCATCCATGTGGGCGGCCCGCGCTCTGGCTGCACGAGCAGTGTGATCCCCGCAAACGGCGTGCTCAACGTGCCTTACTTTTACGAAGGGTGCAGTTGCAGCTACCCGCTGCCGATGGCGCTCTCGCTCGTGAGCCTGCCGCCGACTTTCGAGCAGTGGGCGGCCTGGGGCGGAGCCGCCTCGAACGGGCTGGCCGGCAAGATCGAGCGCGTGGGCATCAACTTCGGCGCGCCCGGGGATCGCAAGACGGACGACGGCACCCTTTGGCTTGGCTTTCCGGCCGTGGGCGGTCCCTCGCCGCAGGTCGAGGTCCGCACCGAACCGGCGGCCCCGGAATACTATTACCGGCACTCGGTGTGGATCGAGGGCGGCGAGGGCTGGCCGTGGGTCGGGGCCTCGGGTGCGAAGGGCTTGCAAAGCGTGACGGTGGCGGGCTTGAAGTCCGGCACCTACACGGTGCGCCTGGTCTTCACCGAGCCGGATGCGGCGATGAAGCTGGGCGGGCGGAAGTTCACCGTGCGGGTCCAGGACCAGGTCGCGCTGGAGAATCTCGATGTGCTGGCCCAGGCGGGCGGGCCGATGCGCGTGCTGACCAAGACGGTGGCGAAGGTGGCGGTGAGCAACGGCACGCTCACCGTGAAGCTGGAGGCACAGGCGGGTCAGACGCTGCTCAACGGCTTGGAGATCGTCCGGGCCGGGCTGACGATGGACCCGCTGGCCTCGCCGGCCCGGGTGCCGGGGAGGCTGTGAGAGCGGGGGCATTCCATTTGCGTGACGCCAGTGCGGGCGGGTTCCGAGGGGGTTAGCGTGGGGCATGGTAATTCGAAGTCCAAGGTCCAAGATCGGAGGGGGAGGAGACCCAAAGATTCAGGGAAGACAAAGATGGGGCGCGGCGGGATGGGGGCAGAGAGGGGGTGTCCTGAAACCGGAGATTGGCCCGCAGATTCAGGGCGGCCACAGAGGGGGATTTTGCGGAACGAAGCCAAGGGGAGAACCACGAATGGACACTAAGGGACACGAATGGGGGAGGGCACCGCAGAGACGGGACGGGCGCAGAGAGGGGCAGGGACGTAGTTTGCAAAACGAAGCCAATTGGGTTCAAGGTCCAAAGTCCAAGGTCCAAAGTCCAAGGTCCAAGGTCCAAGGTCCGAAGTCCGAGGTTGGGTTTTTGCGAAACGAAGCCATTGGGGATCGGGACGGCGAAGCGCGGTCAAGGCGTTAGGTGGTGGGGAATGCGAGTCGTGTTTTACCGAACGAAGCCATTTGGAACCGCACGGGCGTCAGTGCGGAGTTCGCCGAGGTTGGCTCGTCAGGTGCCGTTACGTCGGCACCTGCCAGCCCCCGGGACGGGTTTGGGCAGGTTGCGTTTTTTACGAAACGAACCCATTTTACAGCCTCACCTTCAAACCGGCTGGATGTTACAACTCACTGTTTGCGAACGACTTCGCGCGGAATTCAAATCTGCGAGATGGAACGGACAAGGCCGCATTCTGCCAAACGAACCCAATTTGTCCCGAGCAAGATTCGCCAGCCGTGCATCCCAACTTTGAACCTTCATCGTGCCACGATGACTCACGCCAATTCCCGATGTCAATCGTTGGAATGCCACCGCCGGACGGCACCCCGGCCCTCTCCCCTCCTCCGAGGAAGGGAGAGGGAGAAGATAGGCGTCGCGCTCCGCCTGAGCGATGTAGCACTAATCGGGATAAATGCCATCCGCCCCGGCTTCGTCGAAGGCGGCACTGAAACTAATCGAAACCACTTTGGGCCGCGCGCGTCTGTGCCGGGGCACAGAGCACTGAATGAACCAACGTCCTTATCTTGCCCGGCTGGCCGGACTGCTCGCCCTCATGTTCGCCGGATCGCTCCCGGCCACCGACTGGCCGATGTGGCGGTTCGACGCCTACCGCTCCGCCGCCTCCCCGGAAGTGCTGCCCGCCACGCTGAACCTGCAGTGGACCCGGCAGTATTCGCCGCGCGCGCAGGCGTGGGATGACCCGCTGAACCTTGACCTGATGTCCTACGACCGGATCTTCGAGCCGGTGGTCATGGGCGAACGCATTTTCCTGGGCTTCAACGACACGGACAAGGTGGTGGCGCTGGACCTGCGGACGGGCGAGGAAGTCTGGGCGTTCTACACGGACGGCCCGGTGCGCTTCGCGCCAGTGGCGTGGGGGGGCAAAGTCTATTTCACCAGTGACGACGGTTATCTCTACTGTGTGGGTGCCGAGGATGGGAAACTGAACTGGAAGCTGCGGGGCGGCCCCTCCGACCGCAAGGTGCTCGGCAACCAGCGGGTCATCTCCGCGTGGCCGGCCCGTGGTGGCCCGGTGCTGCGGGATGGGCGGATCTATTTCGCGGCGAGCATCTGGCCGTTCATGGGCACGTTCATCTACGCGGTGGAGGCGGAGAGCGGCAAGGTGGCGTGGGTGAACGACGGCACTGGCTCGCAGTTCATCAAACAGCCGCACAGCGCGCCATCCTTCGCCGGTGTCGCCCCGCAAGGCGCGCTCGTGGCCACCAAAGACATTCTGCTCGTGCCGGGCGGACGCTCCGTCCCGGCGGCCTTCAACCGCCTGACCGGCGAATTCCTCCACTTCCAGTTGAGTTCCGCCGCGAAGGGCAACGGCGGCTCGTTCGTCGCAGCGAACGAGTCGGAATACTTCGTCCACACCCGCGTGTCCGGGGTGCGGAACTACGAGTTGAAAACCGGCAAAGCCGGCCGGCTCACAAACTGTGAACCCGTGCTCGATGGCACGGCCTTCTACACGGCCTCGACCCGGCCGGGCCAGAGCGTGCAGTCCATCAACGGCACGAACGTGGCCTGGGAGCTAAAGGTGGATGCGTCCGGCGATCTCATCAAGGCCGGTCGCCGCCTGTATGCCGCCGGGAGCAATTCGCTTGCGGCGATTGATTTGCCCGTGGGCTTGAAACTGGCGCGCGTCGCCTGGAGCCGGCCGTTCCGGGGCGGGGCGCAGCGACTGGTGGCCGCGAACGGGATGTTGCTGGCCGTGAATCTGGACGGACGCATCATGGCCTTTGGCGCGGACAAGCCCAAGCCCGTCACGCTGCATGACAAACCCCAGCTCCCGAAGGTGGACGCCGCCATGGCGGCCCGCGCCAAGGCGATCCTGACGGCGGCGGATGCCTCGGAGGGCTACGCGCTTTGCTTCGGGGTGGAGGACGGCCTGCTGCTGGAGGCGCTGCTGGCGAACTCGAAACTGCACTTGGTGGGCGTGGATGCCGATGCGGAGAAGGTGGACCGGCTGCGCCGTCGCCTGGATGCCGCCGGGCTTTATGGCAAGCGCGTGACCTTGCATGTCGGTGATCCGGTGAGCTTCAAAGCCCCGCCCTATCTCGCGAATCTGATCGTTGTGGGCGAATCGTTCGTGCCCGAGCTGAAGACCCGCCCGGTGCTGGCGGCGATCTATGACTCGCTGCGACCCTACGGCGGCGCGCTCCATGTGCCCGTGGCTGGGGACGCGCAGGCCGAGCTGGCCAAGCTCGCTCAGGAGGCGAAGCTGGAGCGGGCGAAGGTCGGCACGGCGGAAGGCCATCTGCTCATCACCCGCGAAGGCGCGTTGCCCGATGCCGCCGACTGGACACATCAATATGGCGACATCGGCAACACCGTGAAGTCCGACGACGCGCGCGTGAAAGCGCCGCTGGGCCTGCTCTGGTTTGGCGGCACCTCGAACATGGACGTGCTGCCGCGCCACGGGCACGGGCCGCCCGAGCAGGTCATTGGCGGGCGGCTGATTGTGCAGGGCATCAACAGCTTCAGCGCGCGGGATGTTTACACAGGCCGGCTGCTGTGGAAGGCGGAGTTCACGGACCTCGGAACCTTTGGCATCTATTTCGACAAGAGCTATACGAACGTGCCGTTGAGCACGATCTACAACCAGAAGCACATCCCCGGCGCAAATGGACGCGGGGCCAACTACATCGCCACCGAGGACTCGGTCTATGTGGTGGTGGGCAGCGCCTGCCAGGTGCTGGATGCGAAGACCGGCAAGCTCCGCCAGGCCTTCAACCTGGCTCCCAAGCCCGGGCAGACGAAGGCTCCGGAGTGGGGGTTCATCGGCCTGCTGGATAACGTGCTTCTCGCGGGCGAGGGCTTCGCGAACTACAACCAGAAGTTCGGCGGCGGCGCGCAGACAAACTCGATCGAGGACTTCTCGGCCAGCGCCGGACTGGTGGCCATGGACCGGCTCTCGGGCAAGGTGCTCTGGCGGGTCGAGGCCCGGCACAGCTTTTTGCACAATGGCATTGTCGCGGGCAACGGTCGTCTCTACTGCCTCGACAAGCTGCCCATGAGCGCCGAGGACAAGCTCAAGCGGC
>CAZOCL010000340.1:0-7144 GCA_964578245.1 uncultured Klebsiella sp.
TCATCACGCGCTCAACGACGACATCCTGGCCCACGACGATCTTGGCGACGCGTTCACGGACACCGGCGACGAATTGCTGCGCGGACTGCGCGCCTGCGGAGTTGGGAGAAGTGGTGATGGCTTGCATTAAAGTTGGGTTCGGTTGGAAAAAGAATCAGGAGTTGGCGGAGCAGGTGCAGGAAATTGTAAATAGCAGGCCAATCCCAAGGGGATTGTGTCCTTCAGCCGGGGGTTGCGAGGAACGAGCTACCCTGGGTGACATGGAAATGCGACCCGCCAACCCCAACGGGGTTGCGGCCAATCGCGTCGGGTGCAACGATTCAGTCATGGCACCCACCAGTTCCCTTTCACGCCGGAGCGAGCGGGCCGGGGATTGCCGCAACCCCGTTGGGGTTGTGGTCGGTGTCAGCGGATAACCCAGGGTAGCTCGTTCCTCGCAACCCTGGGCTAAGGGCCGGAATCCCGTTGGGATTCCAAACGTGGATGCCGGTCCAATCCCATCGAATTCGATGGGGTTAAATATGGCGATTTCGCCACAATTAGAAGTGCGGTTGCTCATTCGGTCAGCCGATTCTCAGGTCGCCGCCCGCAGCCACTTCTCCGCCAGACCGCGCAGGTCTGCCTCGGTCATCTTGCTGCCGTTGCCGCCGAAGCAGGTTTGCTGCACGCGCTGGAGGTCCTGCTGAAGTTCCTGCTTCTGTGAATCGCCAAGCTGCACCAGCGGGCTGGTGCGCATCCGGCGGAGCAGTGCGACCACCGCGAAACCATCCACGTCGGCGGGCATCTTGAACACGTCGCGGGCGCGCAGGGGCCGCTCGCTCTCGTCGTCCCCGCGCTTCACCAGCACATAGATCACGCCGCCCAGGACCAGCGCGATCGCCGCGCCGATACCCGGCCAGAGGTAAGGATTGCCGGGCGCCTTGAGCACCACACCACCCGCCGCAGCGGCCGCCGTGCGTCCAAGCCTCACGGACGGCTGCGGGAGCGTGGCGAGGTCCATCTCGCGATAGGTCTGATACACCGAAGCCATGTCCTTCGCCTTCGGCAGCGGGAATTGGAAGTCCGTCGGCCCTTCCGCCGCGCGGATCGCATCGCCGTTGAGCACGAGCGTCCAGAGCCGCTCGGAACGCGGGCCGACCTGTTCGCCCCAGGTGTTCAGCTCCTTCAACTGCAGGCCTTCATGCGCGTTCACCTGCTTCACGCCCACGGTCTTCTTCAGCGCGTCGAGGTCGAGCAACTGGTCGAGTTCCGGCACCAGGCCGCTGCCGGTGGCTTTGATCTCCAGCAGCAGCGCGCCATTGATCGCAAATTGCCGGGTGTCGAGCGTCTGCGTGATCTCGATCTGCTTGGACGGGCGTGACGGAGCGCTGGCCGAGACCTTGATCACCGTCTCCGCCGACGTGGCGGGAATCGTGACGGGGCCGGTCAGGTCAATGAACTTCAGCTCCATCTCCACGGGCGGGATCTTGTCCACACTCGCGTCCTTCGCCCGCACAAGGATGTAGGCCAGCACGGTTTCCTCCCAGCCGGGCTGCGCGGTGGGGCGGGGCTTCACCTCGGTGGAGGCGAAGACGATGGACTTCACATCGAAGAACGGGGCCAGCGTCTCATTGAGGCTCAGCTCCAGTTCGTCGCGCGGTCCCTGCGCCTCGCGCATCTTGCGCACGAGCGGGGATTTCCGCTGCTTCTGCTTGCCAGCCGGTCCGGCCGGGTCGTTGCTGAGATACTGGCCGAACTGCCCGACGCGGCCCATCGCCTCCGTGTGGACCACGCTGACGATGATGCCGAAATCCTGATCGCGCCCGATGGTGTTCGGCCCGTCCAAGCGCGTCTGGAGGCGGATCTCGCTAAGCAGTTCATCGAAATACTTGACCTTCTTCTCCGCGCCGAGCGTGAAGGGATCGTCCTTGGTGATGACCAGCGAGCTGGCCAGGTAGCGGTATTTCAAGTCCTCGTGCAACGGGTCGCGCTCGTCTGCGAGGCGCGCGTTCACCACCTTGGAAAACATGCTCATGTGCGCCCCCGCGGCCTTCCCCGGCAGTGCGAGCAGTTGCTCGCGGATCTTCGCCAGCGCGGCGCGGTTGATGGCCTTGGAGAGGTTGATCTGGCCACCGGAGCCGATGCCGACCAGGCCGTTGAACCAGCCGAGGTAGGCCTCGATGGAATAGTCCGAGGGCGCGAGCCTGGGCACCTCTTTTGCGTAAGCCTGCGTGCCGCGCAGGAAGTAGTCCTGCGCCATCAGGTTCTTCTCCTTGAAACCCGTCAGGCGCTTGCGCGCATCACCCGTGACCAGCTCTTGGAAATACTCGAAGTCGCCCCAGTCCGTGAGCAGCGTGCCGCCCAGCGTGAGCGCGCGGGAGACCTCGGTGTGCCCCGCGAGCCAGGCATCAATCATCCGCAGGCAGGCCCCATAGCCCGTCCGCACCATCTCCAGCGTCTGGGTCTCGTTGCGGCGGGTGAGGCTGGCCTTCTGCACGTCCATCTTGCGCCAGCGCTCGGTGAGGTTGCTGTGCATGCGCGAGAGGATGAGGAAGAAGAGCTGCTCGTCCATTTTCTGGAGCGGGCCGAAGACCTTCTCGATGTGGCTCTCGCGGTAGGCCTCCGCGTTGCTGTAGGCGAGGTCGAAGGCGGCGACGACCTTCTGGTAATCCTTCGGGGCGATGCCCGCCTCCCGGAAGAGCGCCATCATCCGCGCCAGGCTCTCGATGTTCTTGTCCATCATTATCGGCGTGACGGGGATGCGCGCGTCATCGGGCAGCAGGTATCGCTTACGCAGCGCCTCGGGCAGCGTCGGGTTGTGCGCCTGCGCCCACACGTTGAGGAAGTCCTCGGCGAGCGCGACACCCGCGTCCGGCGAGCGTTTGCCGATTTCGACAATGCGGTCGGCGGCCTGGTCGAAGTTCGCGCTGGCCAGGATGACCTTGGAGAGGCTCACGTCGAAGCGCTCGCGCAGGCCGGCGGGCATGATCGCCGCCCACTTGCCCACCGGGGCGGTGGCCAGCAGGTCCTCGGCCGCGACGGGCTTGGGCTTGGAGGAGGTGGTAAAGGTCTTCTGGAAGAACGTGTTCTCCGCCTCGCTCATCCAGAACTCGATCATCATCTGCGCGAGCTGGTTCCACGGCTTCGCGTTGAGATCCACGTTCTCGGCGAGCAGGCCGGCGACGGTGGCCTGGAGCTTGAGATTGTCCGTGCGCAAAGTGACGTCTCCGCGCGACTCGTTCTGCAGCTTGCGCTCCAGTCCGCTCACCAGCCGCACCGCGCTCTCGGGATTGTTCTTCACCAGATCCACGAAGACCGGCGCGAGCGTGCCGGGCTGGATTTGCAGCATCACCTTGGCGAGGGCGGTGCCGGCCTTGGATTTTTCCCAGTCGTTGACCTTGGGCATCGCCAGCAGGCGCAGGTTCTCGTCCCAGATTTTCTGCACCTGGCCGCGCTGCGTGGCTTCGGTTTCCTGCTGCGAAGCGAGGAAGGCGGTCAGTTCGTTGCGCACGCCTTCATCCGCGATCTGTTCCACCTGGGCGGACGGCGGGAGGTAGGTGCGGGCGAGGTCCTTGAAGCCACCGGCCAGCAGGACGCGGCCCGCGAGCAGGCGCTTCGCGGGGTCGGTGCCGCCCAGTTTGTCGGTGCCCTTCCGCAACTTGTCCGAGAGCCAGTAGGCTTCGTTGGGCTGCACGGCCAGGCCGAGAAGCTGGCCGAGCTTGCGCACATTCTCGCCGGTCAGTTCGCCGGGCACCGCATCCGCAAGGCCCAGCACGTCATCCAGACGCATGTTGGGCTTCTGCTTCTCGGTGAGATCCACGAGCATCTTGTCGTAAATCTTGCGGGACAGGTCGGGCGGCATCAGTGCCAGTTCGGAACGGATTTTCGCCCAGTCCCCCATGCGGTAGTAGGAGAAGAAGCGGTCTGAGGCCGTCATCGTGGCGGCATCCGCCGTGCCGGTCCGTTCGAGCGCGTTAAAGATGTCGGTCAGGTCACGCGAGAACTTATGCGTGAGGATGGACTCGTATTGCTTGAGCACCTTCGGGTCGAGCGGCGCGGCGGGTTGCTGGGCCTGGGCGAGTGGAAGGAGCGTCAGGACAGACCCGGCGGTGGCCAGACTGAGGCACGAGGCAAGGCGATGGGCTAGGGATTTCATGGGCGGGAAATTTCTGGGAACAAAGGGAAAACGGGCCGCTGCAATCAGGACCCGGAGTTCGGCAGCTTCTCAAACTCCTGGAAGCCCGCACGACCGTCCGCCTTCGGGCCGGGCTTGGGACCAGGACCTTGCCCACCCAGCAGGGCCGCGGCGGCGGCTTTGCCCTTGTTGCCGTTGTCGGGACCCTGCTTGACCTGCAAGGCGACTTCGAGGTTTTGCAGCTTGGCGGCGTTGATGCCGGTCACCCCGGTGACAGGACGGATGGCCCCATTGCCCACCGTGCCGACGGCCACGTTCACCGCTGTCCCCACGATGGGCGGAGGCACGGGCCGGGCGGTGGGAGGCGGGGGCGGCGGAGGGGGCGCGACCGCCTTGGGCACCGGGGGCGGTGGGATCACCACAGTGCGTCCGTCCGCCTTCACGCCGTTGACCGTGTTGATGCCGTCAATCTTGTTCACCCCTTGGGCGGTGTTCTTGGGCGCGGCCATGGTCCCGGTTTCGACGTTCTTGATCTTCGCCGCGGCCTCTTCCTTCACGCCCTGGACGGCGGAAACAGCAGTCGCGGGTGGCGGGGGCGGGGGCGGCGCAGCCGACTTGGGCAGGGGAGGCGGCGGCACCACGACAGTGCGGCCGTCGGCTTTCACTCCGTTGACCGTGTTGATCCCGTCAATCTTGTTCACGCCCTGCGCGGTGTTCTTGGGCGCGGCCGTGGTCCCGGTCTCGATATTCTTGATCTTCGCGGCGGCCTCTTCCTTTACGCCTTGGATGCCGGAAACGGCGGCGGGCGCGGGCGGGCGCTGCTCCTGTGCGGGCGCGGTGCCGACGAGGCCACCGAGGCAGAGCCCGACGGGCAACAGCCGCTTGATGAGGGGATTTTTCATTGGGTTCTTCGTTGCAAAGTCTTGGCGAATTCAGCTTCCACCCGTTCCTCGTATTGGGCGAGAGCCCCAGGCTCCTGATGCTCCGCGAGGTAACGGAAAATCTGCCGCGTCCGCTCCGCGAACGGACGCCACTCGTCTTCGCTGGCCCCGTTGGTCTTGAGCAGATACGTCGCGTAATAGTGCGCCTTGCCCAGCATCTCACGCACGGCGCGGGTCGTCTTGGCATCGTCGCCGTGGGTCTGCGCGGACTCCTGAAGCAGTTCGGTGAGATCAGTGATGGCCCCGACCACATCCAGCATTTCCAGCCGCGCCTTGGCCTTCGCGAGGCGGATCTGATGCCGCACCACGGGAAGCTCGTCGGTGGGCAGCTCCTTCATGACGACGTCGTATTCCTCGACGACCTGCTCCCAGTTCGGCTCCTTCGCCCGTTCCTGTTCGCGGATGCTGGCGATGTGGATGCGCGCCTTCTCGCGGGCCATCTGGTTCTGGCCCTGGTTGAAGTGGTAATAGAGCACGGCCACCGGGAAGAGCAGCCAGAGCAGGGTGAAGAACTTTCTCATCGCGCGCTCAACGCCCCTTCCTTCGCCCGCGGCTCGTCCGCTTCGTCCCGCTCAGGGCGGCCCACCTTCCAATCGCTGCCGAAGAACTCCAGCCCCACCGGGATCAAGGCCAGGACCGACGCGCCCAGCACCATGGCCAGCACGGCGAGCTCTTCGAGCGTCAACCCGCGGTGCGGCGGCGGGATGGTGACCACGAGATCCCCCAGCGCCGAGGTGGGCAGGTGCTTTTCGTTCACGTCCACATAAGCTCCCCCGAGAGCGGAGGCCACGGTCTGCAAGGTGTCGCCCTCCTGCCGCGAGAGATGGCCGTCAATGAAAGTGCCCTTGCGCGGATTGCCCAGGCCGAGCACGAAGACTTCCTTCACCGACTTGGGCCGGGGCGTGATCGGCACCAGGTTCACCGAGTCCCCATCGGTGAAGATGATCAGGCGCGTGCTGCCCTCCGGAAGGTCGTTCACGAGTTTGACCGCCGCATTGATGGCCTGACCGAGGTCGGTCTGGCCGGTTGGCATCGCATAGGTGAGCGGCAGGCCGTTGAAGACGTTTCGCACCAGCTCGGGGTCGCGGGCCTCCATCACCACGGGCACCGACTCCGTCCAAAAGCCAATCACGCCGAAGCGCAGGTTTCCGCTGACGCGCTGGAGGATGCCCTCGACGACTTCGCGCATGCGGGCGTGCCGCGTCTGTATGCCGTCAGGCCCGCCATCCTTGAGATACATGCTGGGCGAGAGATCCGCGATGAAGACCAGCCGCGTGGCCGTCTTGTTCGCGCCGTCCTTGTCGCCTTTGCCCTCGGCGGCGGCGATCTTCAACATCAGCAGCGTCACCAGGCCCCAGGTGAACGCGGCCAGGCAAAGCGGACGCAGCAACGGCACCACGCGGGTCCACCGGTGCGGCGCGCCGGCGGGACCAAACGCCAGCCGCCCCACCGCACGAATCCGCCGGACGTGCAGCCATTCGGCCAGCAACGTGAGCAGCAGGACGGCAAGGGCGGAGTAAATCGGGAGCATTCGGGGATCCAGTCAGAACCGTTTGTCTCAGGCGCGCCCTCGCTGGGCGGACCATGGAGACATGCACGAGCCTCCCCCCCGAAGGGAGCTGCGAATCAATACCCGGCACGTCATCGAGAACTTGTAGATGGCTTCCATCAGACCGCACAAGCGCGGAATAAGTTTCGGCAATCTCGACGACAGCGGGGGAGCCCTCGTTCATTCTTTCCCGGCACGTCCAAAGCTACAAGACCGCGGGCGTCCTCGCCCGCTTGGCGCGGACCGTCACGGAAAGGGAGCGAATCGCCCACCTCAGTTCCCGGTGCCATCAGGGGAAATACGATCGGTTGAAACCCGCATCCGTTCGCAATCCTAGGATCTGCCGCCTGTCTTGAGAGGCCTTGAACCAGGTGCATCCGCGCGCCAGCCTGCCCGCCCGTTCCACATTCCGCTAAATTCCGTTGACCCGCTCAAAGCGGTTTCCTTAAGCTGGGCGCGCAAATCCAGTTCACCAGCAGAATACCCTATGAGCACATACGTCCCGATGATCAGTTCAGGCGTCGCCGGCCCCCTCGGCGC
>CAZOCL010000341.1:0-7129 GCA_964578245.1 uncultured Klebsiella sp.
CGAACACGCACTTCGGGCCGAATGCGGGGTATGCGCAGCAGTATCTGTTTCACTATGTCAGGACCCTGAGGCCGAAGGAATGAAGTGTTCAGTGACCAGTGTTCAGTATTCAGTAAGCAGTGTTCGTCGTAACTCGTGAGGCTGTCGAGTAGCTGACTGACCACTGAATACTGATTACTAGAAACTGACCATGTCCCTCGAAGTCACCTTCACCCCCGCTGAGTTCACCGCGCTCCGGCAGCGCGACCTGAGCCACACCGTCTGCGTCGTGTTCGATGTGCTGCGGGCGACGAGTTCCATGGTCACCGCCTTGGCCAATGGCGCGCAGGAGATCATCCCGGTCTGCGAGATCGCCGAGGCGGTGGCGCTCCGCGCGCAGCGGCCTGAGGTGATGCTGGCGGGCGAGCGTGACGGCGTGCGCATCCTGGGGCACCTGACCGGCGGCGTGGACTTCGACCTGGGCAACTCGCCGCGCGAGTTCACCTGTGAACGCATCAGCGGCCGCAGCATCGTGATGACCACGACGAATGGGACGCGGGCGCTCCAGGCATGTCGCGGGGCGCGGCGCGTGCTGGTGGGGAGCTTTCTGAATCTCGGCGCAGTCGCGGGCTGGCTGGCACGGGAACGGCCGGAACATCTGCTCGTGGTGTGCTCGGGCACGCACGAAGAGGCGGCCTACGAGGACGTGCTCGGTGCCGGCGCGCTGTGTGACGCGGTGTGGGAGCAATACGGTGGCGGGCACGTAGCCGACTCGGCACAGGTGGCTCGCGAGGTTTACCAGCAAGGTGCGGGTGATTTGCTTCGTGCGGTGCAGAGCGCGCGGAATGCCCGGCGGCTGCTGGCCTTGCCGGAACTGCGCGATGATGTGACGGTGTGCTTTCAGCGCGACTCGGCGAACGTGCTGGTGGAGATGACGGGCGAGGGCGTTGTAAGACTTGTCCAAAACTGATTCCACACCGCAGAAGCGGGACGTGCGCAGAGATCGATTCTGATTATTTCTCTGCGTCCGTCCCGCCTCTGCGGTGCAAATCCCATCTTCCCGTCTCGCGGCGGTGCTTTGCGTCTTGGATGAACGGATGCGCTCGAAGGCGGTGGAGGGCCACCGCAGTCCAAGACGCTGGCGCGACGAAGGGGTGGCCAGTGCTTCGCGACAGCGTCTTGGAGTGCGCCAGCCCTCTGGCGCTTTTGCGACGGGGTCGAGTCGAGGAAATGACTTTTCCACAACCATCTGTTGGCTAAGCTTCGGCCATGACACGTCCCCTTGGCCTCCTGCTGGCATGGCTGTGCGTGCTGCTGCCGGCACCCGCCGCCGATGCCACCCGCCCCAACATCGTCATCATCCTCGCCGACGACCTCGGCTACGGCGACCTCGGCTGTTACGGGCATCCGACCATTCGCACGCCACACCTGGACCGCATGGCGGCGGAGGGGATGCGGTTCACGGAATTTTACTCGGCCGCGGAGGTCTGCACGCCGAGCCGGGCGGCGCTGCTCACGGGCCGCTACCCGATCCGCAGCGGCATGTGCCACGACCAGTTCCGCGTGCTGCGGAACCGTTCGCTCGGCCAGCTTCCGGCCAGCGAGATCACCCTGGCCACCGCGCTCAAGGCCCGGGGCTACGCCACCGGCTGCATCGGCAAATGGCACCTCGGCGTGTGGGAGTTCAACCCCGGCGGGCACCCGCGCAAGCACGGCTTCGACTACTACTTCGGCCTGCCGCACTCGAACGACATGAACCCCACAACGGCCGCACCGAAGGGCGCGGGCAAGCTCGCCGAGCAGGAGGCCGCGTGGTGGAACGCGCCGCTCTACCGCAATGAGGAACTTATCGAGCGCCCTGCCGACCAGACCACGCTCACGCGCCGTTACACCGAGGAGGCGGTGAAGTTCATCCAGGCGAACAAGGCGAAGCCGTTCTTCCTCTACTTCCCGTCCACGTTTCCGCACACGCCGCTGTTCGCGTCGAAGGACTTCGCCGGCAAGAGTCCGCGCGGCATCTATGGTGACGTGGTGGAGGAACTCGACGCCGCCGTGGGCAAGGTGCTCGACACCTTGCGACAGGAGAAGCTGGCCGAGAACACGCTGGTCTTCTTCACGAGCGACAACGGCCCGTGGCTCATCATGAACCAGCAGGGCGGCTCGGCGGGCCTGCTGCGCGACGGGAAGGGCTCGACGTGGGAAGGCGGCATGCGCGTGCCGGGCATCGCGTGGTGGCCGGGGAAGATCAAGCCCGCGCAGACGCAGCGCACGCTGGCCTGCACGATGGACCTCTTCACCACCGGCCTGAAGCTCGCGGGGGCGGAAGTGCCGTCGGACCGGCCCATTGACGGCCTCGACATCCGCCCGCTGCTTTTCGGCACGGGCACGGTGCAGCGCGACGCCTACTTCTTCTATCGCGGCACGCGGCTCATGGCCGCACGCGTGGGCGACTTCAAGGCGCACTACATGACGCAGGCCGCCTACGGCCAGGCGAAGGAGGAGGTTCACGCCACGCCGGAGCTCTTCAACCTGCGCGTGGACCCGAGTGAGGTCTTCAACATCTCCACCAACCACCCGGCGGTGCTCAGCCAGATCGCGCAGGCGGTCGAGCGGCACAAAGCAACGCTGACGCCCGCGCAGAGCCAGCTCGTGGAGATGGCGCCGCTGCCGGAGAAGAAGTGAGCTGGCTGCCGTGAAGGGGACACTCTTGTCCCCTTTCAGCGCGACCCGGCGACAGGCACCGCGGACAGGAGTGTTCGTCGCACAACCGCTCCGCGGGACGGGAAGGCGGCGTCGCCGCTGCGCTCTGCCGCCGCAGTCCAAGACATGGGCGGAAATTCGCTCGCGCCCCGGGTTGGTGTGCGCTTCCATCCGGGCATCATGCTGCTCACCCGTCTTTGCGCCGTCTGGCTGCTGGTCGCGACCTGCCTGGTCGCGGCCGAGCGGAAGCCGAATATCATCTTCATCCTCGCGGACGACCTAGGCTACGGGGAACTGGGGTGCTACGGGCAGAAGCTGATTCAGACGCCGAATCTGGATCGCATGGCGGCGGAGGGGATGCGCTTCACCCAATTCTACGCGGGCTGCACGGTCTGCGCGCCGAGCCGCAGCGTGCTGATGACCGGCCTGCACACGGGGCACACGCGGGTGCGCGGCAACGCTGGCAACGTGAACCCGCTGGCCCAGTCACTGCGCCCCGGGGACGTGACGGTGGCGCGGCTGCTCAAAGACGCGGGTTACGCGACGGCGCTCACCGGCAAGTGGGGCCTCGGCGACGAAGGCGAGGCGTCGGTGGGGCTGCCGACGCGACAGGGGTTCGACTACTTCTACGGCTACGCGAACCAGCATCACGCGCACAATTACTACCCGGACTTTCTCATGCGCGGGGAGCAGCAGGTCGCGCTGCGCAACAAGGTGCCACCCGGCAGTGCGGAAAACCCGGTCGCGAAGCGCTTCGGCATCGGCTACGCGAGCGAGAAGGTGGAATACTCGCATGATCTGATCGCAGCGGAGGCCCTGCGGTGGGTCGAGCAGCAGAAGGACCGGCCGTTCTTCCTCTATCTCGCGCTCACGACGCCACACGCGAACAACGAGGCGGGCCGCGACTTGAAGAACGGGCAGGAAGTCCCCGACTACGGCCTTTACGCGGACAAGGACTGGTCCGCGCCGAACAAGGGGCAGGCGGCGATGATCTCGCGCATGGACCGGGACATCGGCCGGCTCCTCGACCTGCTGAAGAAGCTCCAGCTTGAGGAGCATACGCTGGTGTTTTTCAGCAGTGACAACGGGCCGCACAACGAGGGCGGGCACACGCCGGACCTGTTCCAGCCGTGGGGACCGTTGCGCGGGATGAAGCGGACTCTGACGGAGGGCGGCATCCGCGTGCCGTTCATCGCGCGGTGGCCGGGGAAGATCAAACCGGGGGGCGTCTCGGCGCACGTCGGATGGTTCGCGGACTTTCTCGTGACCGCCAGCGAAGTGTCGGGTGCGAAAGCTCCGGCAGTGACGGATGGCCTGAGTTTCCTGCCGACCTTGCTGGGCCAGCCGGAGAAGCAGGCGGCACACAAACACCTCTACTGGGAGTTCCACGAGCGCGGGTTTAATCAGGCGGTGCTAATGGACGGGCGTTGGAAAGCCATCCGCCTGGCACGGCTCGACGCGCCGGTGGAGTTGTATGACCTGGCGAATGACATCGGCGAGACGAAGAACCTCGCGGCGCAGCAGCCTGACCTGGTCGCGCGGGCGAAGGGATTGTTCACTTCCTCGCGGACAGAGTCACCAGACTGGCCGATCAAGGAAGGTGTGCCGGGCGGAGCTGGGAAGAAGAAGCAGTGACGCAGCGTGCCGCTGCCGTCCGCTCCCGCCCAGCACCACCTAGCCGTGAGCAGGCGACGCTTTGACTCCCGTGGGAGCCGGGTTCGTGCCGGAGCGCCAGCCCGCGACGGCGCGCTTCATGCGCTCGAAGCTGAGATACACCACCGGGGTCGTGTAGAGCGTGATCAACTGTGAGAGCAGCAGCCCGCCGACAACCGCGACACCCAGCGGCCGGCGCAGTTCCGAGCCGGTGCCCATGCCCATCGCCAGCGGCAACGTGCCGAAGAGCGCGGCCATCGTCGTCATCATGATGGGCCGGAAGCGGATGACACAGGCCTTGTAGATGGCCGCCTCGGGCGTCACGCCGTCGCGTCGCTGTTCCTCGATGGCGAAATCAATCATCATGATGGCGTTCTTCTTCACGATGCCCATCAGCAGGATGATGCCAATGAAGGACACCAGCGAGAGGTCGTAGCCGAGGAGCATCAGCGCCAGCAGCGCACCGACGCCGGCCGAAGGCAGCGTGGAGAGGATGGTGAGCGGATGGATCAGGCTCTCGTAGAGCATGCCCAGCACCACATACACCGCGAGCAGCGCAGCCAGCAGCAGGAGCGGCATGTTGGTAAGCGAGGCGCGGAACATCTGGGCCGTGCCCTGGAAGCTGCCTTGCACGCTCGCGGGCATCATCATCTCGCGCGTGGCCTGCTCGATCAGTTCAGTGGCGACGCCCAGCGGGACGCCGGCCGCCAGGTTGAACGAGAGGGTGACCGCCGGGAACTGTCCCTGGTGGCTCACGGACAGGCTGCTGTTAACGGCCTTGAACTGCGCCACGCTGGCCAGCGGGATCTGCTGTCCGGTCGAGGATTTCAGGTAAATCCGGTTGAGCGACGAGGGGTCTTTGAGGAACTCCGGGTCCACTTCCAGAATGACGTGATGCTGGTTGTAGCGCTTGTAGAGCGTGGCCACCTGCCGCTGGCCAAAGGCGTCGTAGAGCGTGTTGTCAATGGTCGAGGGCGAGACCCCCAGCCGTGCGGCGGCGTCGCGGTCAATCACGATGCGGGTCTGGAGGCCGCGCGTCTGCAGGTCGCTGGTCACGTCCTTCAGCTCGGGGATTTTGCGGAAGCGCGCCTCCACCTGGGGCGCCCATTCGTTGAGTTCGGCGAGGTCGCCGGACTGCATGGCGTATTGGAACTGGCCCTTGCCCATGCGGCCGCCGACGCGGATGTCCTGCACGGCCTGCATGAAGAGATTGATGCCGCCGACATCGGCCAGCTTCCGGCGCAGCCGCGCGATGACCACGTCCGCGCTGACCTTGCGCTCCTCCAGCGGCTTGAGGGTGATGAACATCCGGCCGTTGTTCACGGTGGAGCTGCCGGAAGCCCCGCCGATGAACGAGCCCAGCGTCGCCACCGCCGGGTCCGCCAGGACGATGCGCGCGACCCGGTCCTGCAAGGCGGCCATCGCGGGGAAGGAGATGTCCTGCGCGGCCTCCGTGGTGCCCATGACGATGCCCGTGTCCTGCTGCGGGAAGAAGCCCTTGGGCACGGCTCCGTAGAGCCAGACGGTCACTGCCATCGTGGCCAGCGCGACGAGCAGCATGAAGGCCGGGTGGCGCAGCACCCAGCGCAGCCCGAACTCATACGCGGCGAGCACGATGCCAAAGGCGCGTTCGCTCAGCCGGTAAAACCATCCGGGCTCCGGATAGGCCGACTCGGGCCGCAGAAAGCGCGAGCAGAGCATCGGCGTGAGCGTGAGCGAGATGAGGCCCGAGACAAGGATGGCCGCGCTCAAGGTCACGGCGAACTCATGGAACAAACGCCCAATCAAGCCGCCCATGAAGAGCAGCGGGATGAAGACCGCCACGAGCGAGAGGCTCATGGAGACGACGGTGAAACCGATCTGCCGGGCGCCTTTGAACGCCGCCTGCATCGGGGAGTCGCCCAGCTCGATGAAGCGATACACGTTCTCGATGACCACGATCGCGTCATCCACCACGAAGCCCACCGAGATGGTGATGGCCATCAGCGACAGGTTGTCGAGGCTGTAGCCGCACAGATACATGATGGCGAAGGTGCCGGTGAGCGCCAGCGGCACCGTGACGCTGGCGATGAACGTGGGCCAGAACCGGCGCAGAAACAGGAAGATGACCATCACCACCAGCCCGATGCTCAGCGCGAGGGAGAACTGCACGTCCTTGATCGAGGCGCGGATGGTGGTGGTGCGGTCGCTGATCTGGGTGAATTCAATGCCCGGGGGAATCCAGCGCTGCAGTTCCGGCAGCACGGCGCGGATGCGGTCCACGGTCTCGATGACATTCGCCCCGGCCTGCTTGAAGACGATCAGCAGCACGGCGCGCCGCGTGCCCGACCACCCGGCGAGCCGGCCGTTCTCGACGCCGTCGGACACCCGGGCCAGCGAGCTGAGCTTGATGGGGACGCCTTTCCGCTGGGTGAGAATCAGCGACTGATAGTCCTTGGCGTCGAAGAGCTGGCTGTTGCTCGTGATCGTATAAGTGGTGGCCTCGCCATCAAAGCTGCCCAGCGGCGTCTCCACATTCACCTGCCCGAGCAAGGTGCGGACATCCTCGAGGCTCAGGCCGGTCGAAGCCAGCGCGGCAGGGTTCACCTGCACGCGGATGGCGGACTTCTCCGCGCCATTCAGGAGCACCTGGCTGACGCCCTCGACCTGGCTCAGGCGCTGGCCGATGACGCTGTCGGCGAACTCGAACACATCGGTCGGTGCGAGCGTGTCCGAGGTCATGGCCAGGACCATGATGGGCGCGTCGGCGGGGTTGATCTTCCGATACGTCGGCGGGCTGGGCATGTTGAACGGCAGC
>CAZOCL010000342.1:0-7095 GCA_964578245.1 uncultured Klebsiella sp.
CGAGCTGCTTCGCGACGTTGTTGTAGAACGTCATGAACGCATCCGTCATGGAAGGGGTGAGGAAATACTTGTCCACGAAGCCGGACTTCAGCTCCTTGTCCTTCGGCGAATCGGACTCATACAGGCCGTCCTCCAGCCCCAGCATCACATGCTGGCCTTTGCCGAACGTGGCCGAAACCTGCTTCGCGACATGCTCGCCGGTGGCATCCTCGGCGATGGGGACGTTATACATCGTCTTTCCCTTCGGGATGAGGTCCTTGGTGTATTTGCCGAGGGCGTGACCGCTGGGGACGTTGATGTTGTTGCCGAAGTTGCGGTGCTGGAACTCTGCCTGGCCCAGGTTGCTGGCATTCCAAGAGAGCCAGTAGTGCCGGATCTCGAAGGGCGAGCCGTAGGCGAAGTCCAGCTTGCCGACCTTCACGGCCTTATGTTCCGGAATGCACTCGCCGAAGTCCGTGGGGAAATACCAGCGACAGCCCCACAACTGCAGCAGATGCGCGGCGGCGTAGTAATGCGCCTCGTCGTGGTTGCCGACGACGAACACGCGGTTCCCATTGCGCCGCACCACGAAGGCGTCCGCGCGCAGGACGGGGTTGGCCTTCGCGGCCTTCGCCAGCGGCGCGCGCAGCGACGGCTCGACCTTGAGCCCCTCCTCGCCAACGACGATGACGGGAGTGTTCGCCTTGAGCGCGGCGCTGATCGTCTCGAGGGTTTCGGCCAGCGCGGGCCGGGTGCCGGTCATCTGCTCGACGTATTTTACCAGGTCAGTGGCGGCCTGTTTCTCCCACTTCCCGGCGGCGGGGGAGACGACCACCACGGCCTTCGCGCCAGCAGTGTCAGCAATGATGAGGTCGTCCTTGGCGGAGACGCCGGCGATCTGGGCGGTCAACGTGGAGGCCAGGCAAGCCAAGGCAACAAAAAGCAGGCGAAGTGACGTGGTCTTCATGAAGTGGCGATTCGCCCTGACTCTGGCGAGGGAGCAGGCCGGGAAACAACTGAAATTTGGCGGGTCGCGAGCTGCGGGACGCGCGCCTATAGCAGCGAGCGTTGCAAGGGGTCCCAGTAGCGGGCGTTCTTGATCGCGGCGGCGTTGCCCGAACTGGGATTCATGGGGGGATTGATGGCCTCGTCTTTGCGCGACTCGGCATGACCGTCATTGAAGAGCACCATGCCCTGGCCGCGATGGCGGTTGGGGTCAATCCCCTCGAAGTTCGACGGGCCCGGCGTCGGGATCATGCCCGCCGAGGGCCACCACAGGCTGGTGCTATACTGCACCGCCGCCGTGGGCATGGCTTCGCCGACGATCAGGCTCTCCGCCGGGTTGATCACCTGGGCCCGCCGGAAGACGGTGGAGTTGGGAAACGCCACCCCGGCGACCGTGATGGAACCGGCGGCATTCGGGAACGGCCCGTGGAAATACCCGTTGTAGCCGTAGGCGGCGCGGTGGACATCGAAGGCCCAGCTCCAGGTCACCCCGGCGTCGGTGCGTGTGCCTTTGAGCATCGGACAGAGGAAGATGTTCGTGTGCTGCACCGCGCCCATGATGGCCGGCCCCCACCAGTCATCCAGGGTGATGGTGCCGGACCCGGCGCCGGTGCGGCTGTTCCGATGGGACACATAGGCATCGCTGTAGTCGTCCGTGTAGAGCTGCAGGAACACACCGATCTGCTTGTTGTTGTTCATGCACACCGCGCGCTGGCCTTTCTCCTTCGCCTTCGAGAGCGCGGGGAGCAGCATGCCCGCGAGGATGGCGATGATCGCAATCACCACGAGCAACTCGATGAGCGTGAAGCCGGACGTGGAACGATAAGCGGTGCGGACAGGGCAGCGTGTGTTCATGGCACGAAACAGAACGGTGGTTGTTGCGGCTCAACGTAGGTTTGCCGGATGCCTGGAACCATGAGATTTCGCGCATTTGACTTGAACTTTTTCCCCTCACAAAAGCTCAGGAAGAAGGCGCAAGACCTCATGGTTTGGGATGCGGGGGCACGGGATTATCTAACTGTCAGCCCGTCCTGTGATGGTCCACCGGGCGTTGCTGGCGAGACAACCGAACCGACATGAAGCCCTGCCCATTCCGCCCCACGGTCACGCGCCGTGCCTTCACCCTGATTGAACTGCTCGTGGTCATCGCGATCATCGCCATCCTCGCGGGCATGCTGCTCCCCGCGCTCTCTAAAGCGAAGGAGTCCGCCAAGCGCACCCGGTGCCTGAGCAACCTGAAACAGTTCGGCCTCGGGCTGGCGCTCTACGCCGACGACTACAACAACCGCCTCATCAACATCTCCACCGAGGTGCAGGGCGGGACGGCGACCGCGAACGTCGGGGCCTGGCCATGGGATGTCGCCCGCTACGCCGTCACCAACATCACACGCTACGGCCCGACGAAGGATCTGTATTACTGCCCGTCTTACACGGCGCTCAATGACAATGACATCGGCTGGAACTTCAACGCCGGCTTCCGGGTCATCGGCTATGTGCCGTTGCTGGAAGGGGCGCGGCAGGTGCCTGTCTCGCTGACCGTCTCGAACACGGTCAACCTGGCGAAGTCGCCGGTGGACCAGGAAGTGTTTGTGGATGCGATCCTCTCCTCCGGCGGCAACTACGTGCAGGTCATGGGTGCCTACCTCAACCGGACGGCGCACCTGAACCGGACCGCGCCCGCCGGTGCGAATGTCGCCTTCGTGGACGGCCACGCGGCCTGGCGCAGCTACCGGGACGTGACCAACCGCTTTGGCGCGCCGCAGTTCGAGTTCTGAACTGGACAGCCAGCGCGGCGGGGCCAACTCTCCCCGTCATGCCCGCCGACTCCGCTCCGCCACCCGCGCGTCCGCGCAAGGTCGCGCTGCTCATCGAGACCTCCAACGCCTACGCGCGCGGTTTGTTGCAAGGGGTCGTGGCCTATCAGCGCGAGCACCGGCCGTGGTCCCTCTTCCTCGCCGAGCACACGCGCGGGGACAAGCCGCCCGCGTGGCTGGCCGGCTGGGACGGCGATGGCATCATCGCGCGCATCGAGAATCCCGCCATCGCCCGCGTGCTGCGCAAGGTGCGGCTTCCCATCGTGGACATGAGCGCCGCGCGGCTCGTGCCGTCGCTGCCGTGGTTCGAAACCGATGACGCCGCCATCGGCCAGATGGCGTTCGAGCATCTGCGCGAGCGCGGCTTCCGCAACTTTGCCTACTGCGGCGACCGGCGTTTCAACTGGTCGAACTGGCGGCAGGAACATTTCGAGCGGGCGGTCCGCGCGGAAGGCGGCACCTGCATTTCCTACGCACCCGCTGAACTCTGCTCCGACGATGGCGATGAGACGGAGGAAATCGCCCGATGGATTCGCAAGCTGCCCAAGCCCGTGGGCGTGATGGCCTGCTACGACCTGCGCGGCACGCAGGTGCTGGATGCCTGCCGCCGGCTGGAAGTGCCCGTGCCGGACGAGGTCGCCGTGGTGGCGGTGGACAACGACGAACTGCTCTGCGAACTGGCGCACCCGCCGCTTACCAGCGTCATCCCAAACACGCGCCGCACCGGCTATGAGGCCGCTGCGTTGCTCGACTCGTTGATGGGCGGCGCGAAGTCCCGGGGCGAGACGCACCTGATCGCGCCGCTCGGTGTGGCCACGCGGCAGTCCACGGACGTGCTGGCCATCGAGGACCCGCACGTGTCACGCGCGGTGCGCTTCATCCGCGAGCGCGCGTGCGATGGCATCAACGTGCAGGACGTGCTGCGGGCCGTGCCGCAGTCGCGGCGGTTGCTGGAGGCGCGCTTCCGCAAGCTGCTCGGGCGCACTCCCCACGAGGAGATCCTCCGGGTGCAATTACAGCGGGTGAAACAGCTCCTCACCGAAACCGATCTGACCATCGAGGCGATCGCCGAGCGCACGGGTTTTGCGCACACCGAGTATCTCAGCGTGGTCTTCCGCCGTGAGGTCGGGACCCCGCCGGGACGTTACCGTGAGCAGAACCGGTAGCCCTCTGCGGGGATTCGCCCAGTAAATGCTGGTGATTGATCTCGGACGCAGTTGACCGCAGATCACTTTTCCAGTTTCCGCCGGTCCAGGACCACCAGGCTGTTGCCCTCGCGTGAACCGACGAACAGCAGGTCACCACGCACGGCCGCCCCGTAGGTTCGATTCATCACCGGGTCCTTGAAAGCGGTCAAGAACGCGGGCTTGAGGGGATCGGTGATGTCCAGCACGGCCACGCCATCACCCTCCACCATCGGCAGGTAGGCGCGGTTCCCGCTGACGATGCAGCGGTTGGGCTTGCCCAGCCGCGGGTCCACCAGCCTGGCCACGAGCTTCGGCAGGGACGGGTCGGTGAGGTCAAAGACGAGGAAGGCGTTGCGGTCCCAGGCCACGGAGAGATACAGGTTGCCGAGCATGGCCCCGCTGACCTGGGAAAGCATCGGGTCCAGGACCTCGTTGACCAGGCGCGGCTTCGCCAAGTCCTTCACATCCACGACGGCCAGCCGATTGCGGCTGCCAAAAAGTGTGCCCGTCAAAATGTAATCGCCCCGCAGCAACACGCTAAACGGACCGTCATTCTCCTGTGTCACCTGCACCGAGCTGACCACGACTGGCCGGGCTGCATCACGCACGTCCACCACGAACAGCTTCTTCTCGGTCTGGTGGGCCACGAAGCAGTGCCCGTCGCGGTAAGCCACTTTGTAGAGCAGCCCCTTCGTCCCGGGTTCGCCAACGACCACCGAGCCGACGAGCCGGACCGCGGACGGGTCCTTCGCATCGAGCACCAGCAGCCGATGGTTGGTCAGCGAGGCGACGTAAAGTGTGGAGCCGTCCACCGCCAGCCCGGCGGCTTCATCCAGGTCCGCGTGCGTGAAGCTCGACACCACCTTGGGCTGCGTGGGGTCGGCGACGGAGCAGATGGTCAGGCGCTGGCCTTGCCGGCACGGCAGGTAGGCGAGATCCCCCTGCAAATACACGTCTTCAATGCCCCGCAGCAGCACGGGGTCCACCAGCTTGCCTACCCAAGGAGATGAAAGCGGCTGAGCTTGTGCCCGGCCCACCGCTGGCGCGAGGAAAGCGACCGCGGTCAAGGCCAGCAAGCAGCGAGCGAGGGCGATCATGTTTGAGGAAACGTTCTGAACTCCAACGCGGCGAAGTGACAACAACGAGGAGCGCGGCCTTCAGGCCGCAGAAACATGGACAGGCCAGCGGTGATTCGAACGTCCTTAACCCGCCGGGGCATTCTGCGGCGTGAACGCCGCGCTCCACCCGAGGCTCGCACAGCTCCCACGCACTCTGCTTTGGAGTTCGCGGCGGACCTCATTATGGAAAGTGGCGAATTGTGAACTCCTACACCTTCTTCCGCCAGAGGGTCAGGTTGCGTTCCTCGCTGCGGCCCATCTTGTAAAGTTCCGCAGTCTCGTGGATGGCGTCGGTGAAATCCATTTTGTGCCGGGGCTGGCCGTGCAGGGAAGTGGTGGTCTCCGCCAACGCAGCGGGCAACTGACTCACCTGCATCACGATGCGGTCATCAAAAACCTGATAGCGGGCAAAATCGCTGGGATAGGAGGCCGTGCCGCAGATCGAGATGTGGCGCACGCCCTTCCGCTCAACCTGCCCCGTGAGGTGCAGGTGCCCGGACAGGACCGCGATGATCGAATCCGCGTGCTCATCCACCAGCGCCAGCAGTTCGGGATCACGTGCCGTGTAGGAGCCGAAACCAAAGCTCTTCGCCAGCACCGGCTCGTCTCGCACCGGGACAATCGGAATATGGCAGCCGAGAATCTTGGGCTGGCCGGGATGAGCCGTGAGCACCTCGCGCAGCCAGGCGTTCCGTTTCCCGATGATTTCCGGGCTGGCCCCGGTCGCCCCGCTGTTGTTGAGCAGGATGAAGCGCACCCCGCCCGCCTCGAACGTGTAGCTCACCCGCTGCTCGCCAAACACGTCGCGATAAGCCTTCTCATACACCGGGTCGCCTTCCCGCTGCACGACTTCGTGGTTTCCCATTGCGGGATAGAAGGGCACCTGCAGCGGCTTGATGATCTCCCTAAAAATGGCCAGGTCCTTGGGCAACTGTTCCAGGCGCTGACCGTGGATCATGTCGCCAATGCCGAGGACGAAGTCGGGCGGCTGCCGGTTGATCTCCTGCACCACCCACTGGGCTTTCTCATTGGCGCTCTTGTAGCCCTTGATGTCCGTGCCCGGCTCTTGAACATGCAGGTCATTGATCTGCACGAAGGTCAGGCGCGGCTTGGCATCGGGTTTTGTCGCCGCCGCAATTGGGATCGGCTGCCAAACGCAGCCACCCACCACCGCCCCCAAGGCCGGCAGAAAGGCACGGCGCGTCAGGCCGGGCCCTGACTCAGGTCTCTTGTGCATGGGGGAATTGTGCACCGGTTCTGTCCTTGCTGCAATCATCGCTGACGTGGCGCAGCCGCAACTCAATTCCCGACCACCGAGTCGCGGTGGACACAGAGCAAGACAGCGAAGGGAAACCTCTCTGTTCATCACGTCTCCGTGGTCAAAATGAAGTTCGTAGTTTCTTCTCAGGGCACCACAGAGTTATGAGATCGCACCGTTCACCAGCCCCCTGAATGCACCCGCCCGGACGCGAGTCGAAAACGCCATGAACACAGTCCAGCATCGTCGTCTTTTCCTGCGCCACGTCGGAACCGCCCTCACGGCGGCGGCCGTCACGCCGGCGCTTCTGGCCGCGGACAAGCAGCGCGGCATTCAGAAAGCCATCATGTGGGGCACCGTTGGCGTGAAGGGCTCCGTGCTGGAGAAGATGCAGCAGGTCAAGGCCGCCGGCTTCGCGGGCGTCGAGCCCAACGGTGGCATGAACCGTGAGGACGTCATCGCCGCGCTCAAGGAAACCGGCCTCAAGGCCGCCAGCGTGTGCTGCCACACCCATTGGGCCAAGCCCCTCTCCGCGCCCGATGAAGCCACCCGCAAGGTCGGCTACGACGGTCTCGTGCTCTCCCTCAATGACGCGAAGGCCTACGGTGCCACCAGCATCCTCCTCGTGCCCGGCGTGGTGAATGACAAGGTCAGCTACGACGACTGCTTCAAGCGCTGCGTGGAGGAGATCAAGAAAGCCGCCCCCGTGGCGAAGGACCTCGGCGTGAAGATCG
>CAZOCL010000343.1:0-7075 GCA_964578245.1 uncultured Klebsiella sp.
CCGTCATCCACGGCCTCATCCTCGCCGACGGTGACCCGGTCATCATCATGTCCACGGGCGCGATCACGCAGACCGTCCCGAAGAACCGCATCAAGGAGAAGAAGCCCCTCACCCGTTCGCTCATGCTGAGCGCCGAGCAGATGGGCCTGGACGCACAGGCGCTGGCGGATGTCGCGGCGTTTTTGCGGACGAAGTAGGCGGGGAGGCCCGGACTATTTTCCCTTCGCGGGTTTGGCGGGCGGCAGCCGACGAAACAATTCTGTGTGATGTGCGCTTGGCAGCCTCAACCAGCGTTCAGGTTCAACATCACGCGAACTTCCACACCGGCTCCGGCGCATGACGATACGTCAGCCGCGCATAGTGCAGGCCGCTGCCGGCCTTCTCCTCCGCCGTCAGCGCCGGGATGCCGGCCTGGCCTTCGTAGGGATGGTTGTAGGCGCGGGTGCTGACGCCGTGCACGACCAGTTGCGTGCGTCCGTGGAGCGGGAACAGTTCACAGAAATCAATCTTGGGCCGCACAGCCCGGCGCATGGGCAGCTTCACCGCCTCGCTGTCGAAGATGATACGGCGGTTGGTGGTGCTGATCTCGCCCGTGGTCTTCACATCCCAGCAGTAGAGCGGGTCGCGGTCGTAGCGTTGCGGCGATACCGCGCGGTCGCCGGTGAAAAGGCGCACCACGCCGTCCGCGCACCGGAAGGCCGTGAGCGGCGCGCTCACGGAAGGTTCGCGCGAGAATGCCACCGGCTCCCAGCCGGCGAAGGGGTCCGCACTGCGCGCCCAGGCCACCAGCCCGTTCGCGCGCGCCGCTACCAGCCAGCCATCAGCCAGGCGCACGAGGCTCGCCTCGGTGAGCGCCACGCGTGGGGCGGTGAGCCACGGCCCGCTCGCCACCCACGCATAGCGTCCGCTGGGAGGATCGAAACGATGCTTCAACACCGCGAGCCGGCCCTGGTCGAAGTGATTGCAGTCCGCCCACTCGGTGAAGTCCGCGTTCGCCGGCACGGGCGGGCAGAAGCTCTGGTTCATCGAGGCGGCGTTCTCCGCGCTGCAAAACTTGTCCCCCGTGGCGAATCCTTGCTGGCGCATCCGCTGCACCGGCTGGAGGATTTCCAGGTCATCCTCACGTTCGTTGAGGCGGAACTGCACCCACTCGACGCCCTGCGTCGCAGTGGCGTGGGTCTTCTCCAGATAATCGCGCTTCAAATCCAGCGCCCGGGCGAGCACGCGCCACTTGGCGACGAAGACATTCGCATTGGCCGCCGGACGGCCCGCGATGACCGCGCCCTTGGGCACGCCGAAGGCGACCATGTGCCCGTGCTGTTTGAACCACACCTTGCCCTCGCCGGCCACCGGCACGCCTTCGGGCCGCCAGTCCGCCTGCGCCCGGGCGAGGAACCCTTCGCGCACCACGGGGCCGTCTGGAGCGTCCCGCCGCAATTGCCACACGATGCTCCGCTCGTCGTCCACGCCACGCCACCCGTGCGTGGAGTAAATCACGAGCCACCGGGTGCGGCTCGCCTGGAGGCAGTTGGCATGGCGCGGCACCACGTCATCCTGTCGCCGCTCGCCGGCCAGCGAGCACTCGTGGATGAATTCCCCGGCGGGCTGGAGGGACTCGACGCTGTCCTCTCCGGCGGTGGCTCCGCGCGCCAGTTCCACTCCGGTGAACAGCAGGCCCGCGCCGCTTCCCGCAAGAAAGTTTCGACGAGACCAGGAAGCTGGCATGGGTGTCATGGTGGTGTGCAAATGACGCGGAACCGGCCGGGACACTTCAGCCGATCACACCCTTGCGACAATTCCCGGGCGCGCTATGGTCGGCCATCTGCCCTATGAAAACCATCGTGGTGCTGCTCGCCATCCTGATGTTGCCCCTGGGTTGCAAGCGGCGTTCGCCGCCGGCAGCGCCACCAGCCGCCCCGCCTGGCGACGTTGAGCTCGTCCTTTCGACAGCCCCTGCCGCAGCGCCGAGCACCGGAATCAGCATGACGGATCAAAACCTGCCGCTGATCAACAATGCGTTGAAGGCCTATATCGCCAAACACAAGAAAGCGCCCGCGAAGCTCGACGACCTCGCCAAGGAAGGCTTCATGCCCTTCGTCCCCGGAGCGCCACCGGGTTCGCGCTATGAACTGGACGCGGCCCGCGGCGAAGTCCGGCTGGTGTCCCCCAGGGTGAAGTGAGCGGCGCGAGTTCGCCCTTGCGCAACGGGACGGGCTGCCTAGAGTCCGACCATGACCCGTCAACTCGCTCGCTCGGCGCGTGAACCGGCTGCCTTCACCCTGATTGAACTGCTCGTGGTCATCGCCATCATCGCCATTCTGGCGGGCCTGCTCCTGCCGGCGCTGGCCAGGGCCAAGTCAAAGGCCGACGATGTTTACTGCCTGAACAGCAACAAGCAGATCGGCACGGCGATCATCCTCTACAGCGGCGATTACGGGGAGAAGTATCCCCTGCCGGTCAACTGGGGCCGCTATTGGGGCCTGAGCTATCAGTCCGTGGGCGCAACCAACTGGCTGCCGGAACTGATGCAGCCCTACATTGGGACTAACCGGGAAATCCAAACGACGGTCTCCGCCCTCAAGAAGGGCATCTGGATGTGTCCGGCCGCGCTCAAGACCAAGGATCCTACGATGACGCCGGCGATCATGGTGAACAACCAGACCACGTATGTCTGGACGCACATCTATAGCCGGCCTGGTCCCGGCTACGTCTTCAGCAACCCGGTAAGCGGTCGCCACACCATCAACGTCGTGGACGCATCGCAGGCGACCATGCTGTGGGAAATGCCTTACCACAACCAGCCCACCATGCCGCACAACAAGGGCATCAACGTCGTGCATGCCGACGGCTCGGCGTGGTGGTATCGCGGCGACCCGGCGCAATACGACTGGTGGGCCTACCACTCCTGGGAAGGCTGGGAGTAACGCGGCCTACTTTGCGATTTCCAACGCGAAGAGCTGCTTCTTGTCGCGCTGGTAAAGCTTGCCGTCGGCCATCGCCGGGTGGCTCCAAGTGGTGCCGCAGACCTGGATGCGGCCCAGCTCCTCGAACTTCTCCGGGCTGGCCTTGAGCAGCGCCATGGTGCCGTTCATGTCCTGCACCAGCAGCTTGTCGCCCGCGGCGATGACGGCGGCGTAGTCCTTGTAGCCGGGGTGGCTCCACTTCACTTCGCCGGTCTTGAAATCCACGCAGATGAACTCGGTATTGCTGCCACCGGTGCCCAGGCCATAGAGGTAGCCGTTCACCAGCACCGGGGTGGCGAGGGTGATCTTGACCTGGTCGTTCTTCCAGGCCGGCTCGACCTTGAGCCCGCCGCTGTCTTTGATGACAGAATACCGGGTCAGGCCCACGGAGGAGGAGGAGATGGTCACCGAATTCTCCGCGAGGATGGGCGTGAGCACATGGCGTTTGGCCCCGGTCTTCACGGGCGTCTGCCACAGGATCTTGCCGCTGGCCGCGTCCACCCCCATGAGCGAATCGCCGGTGAGGTGCACGACCTGCCGGACGCCCGCGAGGGTGCCGACCATGAGCGAGGAATACGCGGTGTTCTCGTGGCCCGCCGCCCAGAGAACCTTGCCGGACTTCTTGTCAAAGGCGACGAGTGTGCCCTTGGTCGGGCTGCCGACGGGGACAAAGATGCGGTCGCCATCAATGACCGGCGAGCCGTTGTTGCCATGGCGACGGGAAGCGGTCTCGTTGGCTTCCTTGCTCTTGTTCTTGTTGCCCAGGAAGGGCGCGCCCCAGTCCTTGTCAAAGCTGGTCTGCCAGAGGACCTTGCCATCGGCCAGGTTCAAGCAGCGGAACTCTCCGCGGCAGCTCTGCGTATAGACGCGGTCGCCGTCCACCAGCGGCGTGCAGCGCGGGCCGGTGCCGTAGATGTTTTCGAACGCCTCGGATTCGCCGACCGCCGTGTGCCAAAGCTCCTTGCCGGTCTTGAGATCCACGGCGTGAGCGACTTCCTGGTCCTTCTGCTCGTCCACGTAAATGAGCTTGCCACCCGCAATGATTGGCGAGGCCTGGCCATTGCCGATGGCAATGCTCCAGAGGGTCTTCGGCTCCTTGGGCAGGGCGGCGATGGTGGCGCTGACGTGGCCGTCCCGGTCGGGACCGCGCCACTGCGCCCAGTCGGCAGCGGGCAGGCTGGTGGCGGCGAGAGTGAGGGCGGCGAGGCAGAACGGAGTTTTCATGTGTGTCAGCGCGGATATTGACGGTCACGGGGACGCTGGCAATCAAGTTCACTTGGCTGCGCGACGCGTAGTTTACAGGGTGTGCCGCGGAATCGAGAACTGACTGGTGGGCACGACAGGACTTGAACCTGCACGGATTGCTCCACTGGATCCTAAGTCCAGCGCGTCTGCCATTCCGCCACGTGCCCGGGAGGCGTGGGCATATTCGCCCGCTCGGCTTTCGCCGTCAACGACCGGCGGGTATCTGTTTGTGAGCCTGCCTGAGCGCGGTTAGGGTTCGCCCATGGCTTTGACGCTTTCGCCGGAAGAAACCCGCATCCTGGGCTGCCTCATCGAGAAGGAGCGCACCACGCCGGATCAGTATCCGCTCTCGCTCAACGGCGTGATGATCGCCTGCAACCAGTCCACCAACCGTGACCCGGTGACCTACTATGAGGAGAAGGTCGTGGCGCTCGGCCTGGATGACTTGCGCGGCAAGCAGCTCGTGACGCAGCTCTGGGGGGCTGGCTCGCGCGTGCAGAAATTCCGGCATAACCTGCTGGATGTCTATGACCTGAACCCGCGCGAGGTGGCGCTGATTTGCGTGCTGCTGTTGCGCGGCCCGCAGACGCCGGGCGAACTCCGCATCCGCGCCGAGCGGCTGCATCCCTTCGCGTCGCTGGTGGAGGTCGAGGAGACGTTGCAGGGCCTCACGCTCTTGTCGGAGCCGCTCGTGCGCGTCGTCCCGGCCCGGCCCGGCCAGAAGGAAAAGCGTTACGTGCAACTGCTCTCCGGCGAGCCGGTGCAGGAGGAGGCCGCCCCGGCGGAAAGCCGGCCCGCCGCAGTCACGACGCCGACGCGCGTGGAAACGCTCGAGGCCGAGGTGGCCGCGCTCAAGGCCGAAGTGGCCACGCTGCGCGAGGAGTTCGCCCGCTTCCGCAAGCAATTCGAGTAGGCAGATCTCCCACCGCCCGGACCAGCCCTGCAATTGAGCGACGCCAGCATCACGGAAGTTCAGTCGAGCTACGACCGGGTGGCCGAGGAATATGTGCGTCGCATTTTTGACGAGCTGCAGCACAAGCCGTTGGACCGACGGCTGCTCGACCGGTTCGCCGACTCGGTGCGCGATTTGGGGACGGCCTGCGACATAGGTTGCGGGCCGGGCCAGGTCGCGCGCTACCTCCACGAACGGGGCGCACGCGTCTGCGGCGTGGACCTGTCGGCGGAGATGGTCGGGCACGCCCGACGGCTCAATCCGGGCATCGAGTTTCATCAGGCCAGCATGCTGAAGCTGCCGGTAGCAGACGGCACCTGGGCGGGCCTGGCCGCGTTCTACTCCATCATTCACGTGCCGCGCGTGGATGTGGTCGCGGCGTTGCGTGAACTGCGGCGCACGGTCCAGCCGGGCGGCCTCCTCCTCCTCGCGTTTCACATTGGTGACGACACGGTGCAGCTCGAGGAATGGTGGGGACACCCGGTGAACATTGATTTCAATTTCTTCCGAGCTGAGGAGATGCAGGGCCACCTCCAGACGGCGGGGTGGGAGGCCATCGAGGTCATCGAGCGCGATCCCTATCCCGAAGTGGAGCATCCAAGCCGTCGCGCCTATATTTTTGCGCGGAAACCCGTGTCGGCGACCGGCTCAGCGGTTTCCAGTGCGGCTCCCGGTTGACAACCGCCCGTTCAACACGGACAAATCCCGCGTCATGACGAAAGTCGCCATTGTCGGAGCGTCCGGTTACTCCGGAGAAGAACTCGTGCGGTTGCTGCTGAACCACCCGCACGCGGAGCTGGTCGCCGTCACCTCGCGCCAGCAGGCCGGGCAGTCGGTGGCCCAGGTGTTTCCGAAATTCGCCAGTCATCCGCGGGCCCGGGCGCTGCGTTTTGTGGAGCCAAATGCCGAGCTGCTGGCCACGCAGGCGGAAGTGGTCTTTCTGGCGCTGCCGCATGGCGTGGCGGCGGAGTTCGCGGTGCCGCTGTTGAACGGCGGCGCGCGGGTCATTGACTTGAGCGCGGACTTCCGGCTCAAGAGCGCTGCGATCTACAAGGAGTTCTACGCCCACGACCATCCCGCGCCCGAGCTGCTGGCCAAGTCCGTCTATGGCCTGCCGGAGGTTCACCGCACGGCCATCCAGGGCGCGACGCTCGTCGCCTCGCCGGGCTGCTATCCTACGAGCATCCTGCTGCCCACGATTCCATTGCTGCGTGCCGGCCTGATCAAACCACAGGGCATCATCGCCGACTCGATGAGCGGCGTGAGCGGGGCGGGGCGCAAGGCGGAGCTGGACTACCTGTTCGTCGAGTGCAACGAGAGCGTGCGCCCCTACGGCGTGCCGAAGCACCGGCACCTCTCCGAGATCGAGGAGCAGCTCGCGCTCGCGGCGGGCACGGACGTGACGATCCAGTTCACGCCGCACTTGATCCCGGTGAACCGCGGCATCCTCACGACCCTTTACCTCGCGCCGGCCAGGCACTTTGCCACGGCCGGAGAAGCGGCCGCGCTAGGCGCGCAGATCACCGCGTGCTACCAGGCGGCCTACCAGGACGAACCGTTCGTCCGCGTGCTGGAAGGCAAGGCGCTGCCTGACACCAAGAACGTGGTCGGCACCAACGTGCTGGAACTCGCGTGGCGGCTCGACCCACGCACCGGCCGGCTCCTCGTGATGAGCGCGGAAGACAACATCGTGAAAGGCGCGAGCGGCCAGGCCGTGCAGAGTTTCAACATCATGTTGGGCTTTCCGGAAACCGCGGGGCTGCTTTGATAGGCACCGAGCGATGTCCGCCGGAGCGGGATTCATAGGGCTGAGAATCAGTCCGACTCCCGCCCATGCTTTGCGGTCAGGTTCCATGCCTCCCCCGTTGCCTCATGGAAAAAAGACGCCGAAGGATTCTGAGTCGGCAGGCATGGA
>CAZOCL010000344.1:0-7046 GCA_964578245.1 uncultured Klebsiella sp.
GCGTGTGGGTGGTGGACCACGCGGCGGCGGGCCTGGGCATCCGCGAGGACACGCGGTGCATCACGGGCAATCTGAGCCGCTTCGTGCCGCACTTTTTCAACTGAACGAGATGAGCTGGCGAATACATTTGAGACGCAGGTGCGATTGGGAGCAGGCGGGAGTCGTGGAGCGTGGAGCGTGGAGCGTGAACACGCTTGAATGCGCCCGAACTTCTGCTCCCCTCACGCCCCACGCACCACGCGCCACGTCCCTCCCATGAGCACCGCCAATCCCACGCCCGTCCGGGTCGGCATGACTGGCAGCTTCGGCGGGAAGAATTACTCCGTCATCGCGCGGATCGTGATGGGCATGGAGGACCAGGGCGCGACCTACTACTGGAACGAATTCTATCTCAGTGATGGCTCGGACCGCATCGCGATGCTCGTGTGCGAGGACGTCTATGGCGCGCAACAGTGGCGGCTCTTTACCGAGTTCACCCCCGCGCATTCGCTGACCGCCACGCAGGCGGCCGCCCAGCGGGTCGGCGACCGCGTGAGCCTCGATGGCGTGTCCGCCGAGGTCACGGTGGTGGACGAGTCGCGCGTCTATTTCATCGAGGGCCGGGCACCGGACTGGGTGGCGGTCGGGGACGTGGCGAGATATTTCAACGCGGAGGCGGGCGGGAAGATGTGGGTGGTGAGCTGGACCGGGGACGAGGTGGAATACTTTCGCGGGATGCAACTGCACCCCGGGCTGGTGGCGCAGGCGCTGCGGCTGCCGGAGAGTTCCTTCCGCCGGGCCACGGGCGGCAGCCGGGTGAGCAGCGGCAGCCCGGGGGGTGTCGGAAGTTCCGGTGGCGGGTCATACGCCGGTCTGGTGGTCACACTCTTGTTCACCCTCGTGTGCGGATTCTTCCTGCTCCGTTCCTGCAATACCGGACCGCGCTACACGGTCAACCACCCTCCGGTTTCGCACCCATCCGCCTCCTCACCCGCCTCGTCGCCGCCCGTCGTGCAGCCGCAGCCCGCGCCGCCCCCGCCGCTCCTGGTCGGGACGAACGTCGTGCTGGACGGGCTCACCTACCAGGTCATCACCCATCGCGTGACGGGCTTTTCCAAGGTCAACGCGCAGTGGAACGCGCATCATTATCTGGTGGTGGACGACACCGGGCGGACGAACGTGCTGACCGTGCGCGTGCAGAGCCGGGGGACGAACTGGCAGCTCCTGAAGCCGCTGGCCGTCACGCGTCCGCCGACGCCGCTGGTCGCGGGGGCGATGCGCGTGGGCGACAAGGTCACGGTGGATGGTTTTGAGGGCACGGTGGCGGACTTGCTGTTGTCGCGCGAGGTCTCGCGGGATGGTCCGCCGATCACCGGCCTCGCCACGAACGGGCTGACCTACCACTACCTCGCCACCGGCAGCAACGGCACGTTGCTGGCGAGCTGGACGGGCGAGGGTGTCGTCTTCCATCGCGGCCAGACGGTGGAGAGCCACTCGCCGTGATGCTTTGGGTTCCGTAGGAGACGACGTGAGGGGTCTCACTTTGAATTTGGGCGACTCGGCGCACTCCAGACGCTTCGCGCCTGCTCCAGCAACTGGCGAATCCAGCCAGCCGGGGTGTGCGGGTGGTTTTGCAACCCCGCGAGTTCAGGCCTCTGGGATGTTCTGCGCCACGCGTTTGCCCATGCTCACGCGCGGCTCCACGGCGTAGCCCAGCGCGGCGTAAAAGGCCGTGACGCGCTCGTTCCCGGCCAGGATCTGGAGGTTGATCTTCACACAACCGCGCGCCGCCAGGGCCTGCTCGGCGTGGGTGACGAGGCGGGCGCCGAGCCCTTGCCGGCGGTGGTCGGGAGCCACCGCCACCAAGTAGATCCAGCCGCGATGCCCGTCGTAGCCGGCCATGATGGTGCCAACGACCACGGGGCCGGCGACCGCGACGAAGAAGAGCTGGTCGGCCACCGCGAGCTTCTGGTCAATCACGAGGCCCGGGCGGTTGTGCGCCGCCTCGTAACCGAACACCGCCTCCCAGAGTGCGATCACCTGGCCGCGATGGTCCGCGTCCACAAACGGGGCGATGAGGATGGGGTTCATGCGCGGGGGCCCGCTGGCTCAGGTGGCGTGGTCAGGAAGCTGCTGCAACAACACGGTGCGGGGATGAAACCCAAAACGCTGATAGAGCGCGAGCGCCTCCTGGTTCGCGCAGGCCACCGACACGACCGTCGTGGTGGCCCCGGCGCTCTCCAGCCAGGCCAGCGCCTGACGCACCAGCGCGCTGCCGATGCCACGCCCGCGAAAGCCTTCCTCGACGAACAGCGAATCCACCTCGCCGCCGCCGTGCGCGGAGACGGTGCTGATGCAGTAGGCAATGTCCACGCCAGCCGGGGCGGTGCTGACTAGTTCAATCCGCAGCTTTCCGCCGGCCGCCTTGGCCAGCAGTTCCTGCTTCCGGGCCGCAAAATCAAACCGATGCATCTCGCCGGCAAAGGGCCAGGGCAGACGCGCGTGATGCGCGCGAAGCTGCTCCCAAAGCGGCCGGACGGCGTCAAGGTCATCGGCGCTGAGCAGGCGGCGCGCAAATGCTTGAGGGAATTCGGTCATAGCGTCCGCACATTGTGGCACGGCGCGGCGTGCTCCAGGCAATCAAGGTGAGCAAATGAGCCCTCGTGATCAAACACCGAAATGCGCCGAGCCCCGGGCCAGAGGCAAATAACGTCGCCATCAAAGACGAAGTGCGGACAGGCAATGATGAACTCTCGCAGACTCTCTCCGCGACATAGGAACGGCTCGCGCCCGGTGAGCGGAAAACAGTCGTCAGTGATGAGAATGACCTCGCCGGCTGGGACCGACACGCTTGCAAAGCACCGGTCGAACAAATCCATTTTGGAGTAGATCGGAGCGCCCGAGTCGTGCTGCTCCCATTGCGGGACAACCCCGCTCTGGACTGAGCCAGCGGGCAACTCTGCGTAGTGGAGAATCCCGGACGGAGTGATGCATCCGCGCGCGGGCGTGATGTGCTCGCGCGTCATCGGCAAGAGCGACCACAACGCCTCGTATGCGCGTCTCCATCCGGGCAACAGCACAGTGTTATCAGCTCGCATGGTGCGAATGCCGGCTACGAAGCGAACTCTCCGTGCAGTTAAGCTGCATGGTCGGCAAGGAGTTTGCGGATCTCATCACTCCGGGCCCATTCCAGGACGGACTTGCCCCTCGCATCCTTGATGGCCGGGCTGATGCCGCGCTGCAAAAACGCCTTCAGGATTTCACGCTGGGCGGTCCGCGCCGGTTCCGCGCCTGAGCCGCCGCGCCCCGTGTTTTGCACCGCGAGGTGAAACGGAGTGGAGCCGGGTTTGTTACGGATCGTCGGATCGGCCCCCGCCTCCAGCAGGCACTTCACGGCGGCGGCGCACCGGTTGCGCACCGCGCGGTGGAGCGGCGTGGCCCCGTTCTTGTCCGGCGCATTCACCTCGGCCCCCGCCTGGAGCAGCAGGCGGATCATCGCCACCTGGCTGCGGGGGTTCCAGGCCGGGCTGTCCGGATGGCCATCGGCGGCGTAATGCAGCGGCTGGCTGCCGCGACGGTTTCCGGCCGGGGCCGCCTCCGCCCCCGCCGCCAGCAGCAGCCGGGCAATCTCCACGCGATACCCCGCCGCCGCCACATGCAAGGCGGCATCCCCGGCGTAGATGTAGTGGACTATGCCCGGGACGTAGCGATCCTCCTCTGCCACGCCGTCCCTGGCCAGCGCGGGATCGCGATCGAGCAGCGCCTTCACCGTGGCAAGATTATCATCGAGGATCGCCGTGACCAGGGATTGGAAAGGGGCTGGCATGGCTGGCTTGTGGATGGATACGACGTAACCGGTGGATGCTATGAAAGCGTGTCCATTCTCTAGCTGCTGTGCCACCGATCATAAACGCTGCGCGCCTCCGGTAAATACATGCCCGCGCTCAAGAGCAGGAGGAAACCCGCAAAAATGCAGGCCAGCGCGATCCACCGCGAGTGCTGCAACCGAATGACACCGCCAGCGAACGCCACGAAACCGCCAAGCACCCAGAGCCAGGCGGCGACGAAATCGGGTGGAACGGACGCGTGCGACCGCCAAATTGGCAAGCCTGCACCGACGCCGACCACTGCTCCCAGCGGTGGAAGAACTATAGCGAGGGTTTTCAGAACGCGCGACATACGCCTAACCGGTATTGGACCACGCATTGCGACCGGACAAGGCAGTGGTGGGGATGATCATGGTGGGAGTTTATGGATGAGTTCGGGCCTGTCCAGCAGGTTGCGCCCATCCTGGTGTGCCCCGGAGCATTGAGTCCCAAATCCGACCTTAGACCTCGAACTGCCGTTCTTACGGTTTCGCCGCCCGCGGTGCCTGCACTAGCAGCTCATCCAGCGCGGCCTCCACATACCGGTCATTCGGCTGGCCATCCCGCTGACGTTTGAGCAGGTAGCGCTGGTTGCCCTCGGCGCCAAACTTCCACTCGAAGGTCATGCCCGCCTGCAGGTCCATGCGGCCCGGCTCGGAGAGGTTCCAGTAATCCCGCAGCCCGCGCACCGCGTAGAGCACCGTGGCGAGATCGGCCACATGCCGGCTCTTCGCCGTGCCGCCGAAGTAATGCTCATAGGCACGGCGGACGGGATTGTTCGTGGGCGTCTTCGCCAGATTCGCGCCGATGGTCAGCCCGCTCGGCACCGAGCACACCTCGCGCCCGGCGAAGACGACCGGGCCGGGCCACTGCTGAATGACCGCGAGCGCCGAGGCCGCGTCACGCTGGAAGTTCACATTGCCCAGCTTCAAGTCGTCCTTGGGCGGCAGGCCGATGAAGTTGCCGCCCATGCAGACCCACGTCTTCACCTTGCGCCGGATGAGGTCCGGCCCGCTCAGGTGCCCCTCGCTGGCGGGCAGTTGCAGCAGGTGCTTGAGGTTCGTCAGGTAACCGACTGTCACGATGACCACCGACTGATCCGGCTGCTGCTCCAAAACCGCGCGATAAACCTGCGTGGCCTCTGGCACCTCTTCGCCCGCCTTCACGCCATGCGGAAACTCCGCCGCCACGCGCGCGGTGAAGAGCGATTTCTGCTGCACCCCACCAGTCTTGACCATGCCCAGCGGCAGCCCGGGCCGGCCATAATACCGGTTGATCGCATCCACCGTCGCAATGGACTTCGGGTCGCCGACGCTGGCCACAGTGGCAAGGATTTCGCACTCGCCCAGGTCCGCGAGCGCATGCAGCACGGCCATCGCCCCCGCGTCGTCGCAATCCGTCATCATGTCCGTGTCGAAGAAGACTTTTACTCGTTGCGCGGTAGCAGCCGACGTGAGGAGGCTCACTTTGGTATCGGAATTGGTCGGAGCCTGGCTGCTAACGGTTTTGAGCGGACCCAGCGCCTTGCTGATGAGCACCTTGAGCCGTGCCTCGGGCGAGACGGCCTTGCCCGCCAGCACGTCCGCCTCGGTGAAGACCGCCATGAGAATCTCGCGTTCCTTCGCCCGCTCGCGGTCGTAGGAGATGAAGATGCGGCCATCGGGAGCCTGAAAGCCGTCCGGGTAGGAAACGCCATTCCGCTCCTCGAAGACCAGGCCGCCCAGCCACGATTTGCCCTCGTCCTCCGAGAGAAAGGCCGACATCTGCGTGCGGCCCGTGCGCTGGTCGAGCGGGCCGTTCTTCACCAGCAGGATACGGCCCGAGGCCAGCCGGCGCAGGAAGAAGCGCGCACTGGGGTTCTGGATGACCGAGGCCTTCGGCTCCGTCCAAGTCCGCCCGCCGTCCGGCGAGAACGTCTCCGCGATGCCATACTTCGTCCGGGCCAGCATCCAGAGCCGGCCATCCTTCAGCTCCACCGTCATGTGCTCGTCGAAATCGCTCTGCGGCACCACCACCCCACCGCGCCGCGTCCAGGTCGCGCCCTTGTCCGTGGAGACGAACCAGTTGGCCATGCGCAACTCGTCCAGTTCGCGGAACCCCTCGCGCAACTCCTTCGGCCCGATGCGGTCGCGCGTCCAGAGCGCGATGGGCATGAGCCAGTCGCCGTTCTTAAGCACCGTGGGCTTGTTCAGCGTCGCCCCATGCCAGAGCCGGCGCGGGGCGGACCAGACCGGGTTCGCGGCGTCAGGGTTGTCGCAGGTGATGGCCCACGCCCCCGCGCGCCCGTCGAAGTAGCCCATGCTCTGGTCGAAGAACAGCCATAGCTTCCCCGTCGGGTCGCACCAGAAATTGCCGACCAGAATGCGACGGCGCAGCCCATTCGGCACATCCGGCGGATCAATCACGAAGCGTGGCGGCGACCAAGTGCGCCCCTCGTCATCGCTCGACGCCGCGACGAAGTAGCCCTTGTCACTGTCCCCGCCCCCGACCCACGCCGCCCACAGCCGCCCCTTCTGCGTGCGCTCGATGCCAATGGTCATCGCATAATCCCGCTGCGCATCCGAATACTCCGCCCCCGGCGCGACGTTCACCACCGGCGCCTGCATGGCCAGGTCAAGTATCTCCGGCGCCACCGCTGCCAGCGCCCGGCTGCACAGCATGCCCAGCAACGCAACGCAACGAAACCATCGGCCCAGCCCGGAAATCATGTGGCCAGTCTAGCCGTGCGGCGGCGCGGAGGAAACCCGGATGTTGATGGACTGTCGACACTGCCTCCGAAGCTGAACCGGCGGGGACGCCGACGCTGCGTAGCGCCGGCCTCCGGCCGTGCCGCAAACGTCCTCGCTTGCCCGGCGGGTCGAGACCGGGGCACTGCGCAGAGCGTCCGCCAACGAGCCGCCCCGGAGCGTGGGTCTGTGACCCGCAGCATTTTCCGAAGGCCCGGCGCATCCGCAGGAACGAACATGAACGACCGATCAACGCCGTTGCGGGCCCCAGACCCGCGCTCCGGAGCCCTCACCCACCCCCTCCAGCCTCCCCCAAGCCCATTCTTTCCGCTGGACGCTTTCCTCGCGAGCCGTTAGACAGTCCCCCGCGTCGCCGAAAACGCCTTGGCCCGTCTGCGGATTCGTGCGAAGCAAACCAACTTTGCGCGGTGGTCCGAAACGGGGCTTGACGCCCTCCGGCACGTCGCCTACAGAC
>CAZOCL010000345.1:0-7001 GCA_964578245.1 uncultured Klebsiella sp.
TGGTGGCGCAAAGCTTCGAGCGCATCCACCGCGCCAACCTCGTCGGCATGGGCGCGCTCCCGTTGCAGTTCAAGGAAGGCACCACCGCGCAGACGCTGAAGCTCGACGGCACCGAGACCTATGACATCGTGGGCCTCGACGCGAACATCAAGCCGCAGCAGGACCTAACGCTCAAGATCACGCGCAAAGACGGCACCGTGGAAAACGTGAACGTCCGCTGCCGGATCGATACGCCCATCGAGATCGACTACTACCAGCACGGCGGCATCTTGCCGTATGTGCTGCGGCAGTTGATCGCGAAGGCGTAATCAGCGGAGCCCAAGCATTGCTCGGCGGGCGAAAGGATTTGCTAAGAGCCGGTCGCGTTCCACGCGGCCGGCTATTTGCATTACCGGCTCGAATCCCGCCAGAAGCGTTGCATTTCTAGGAACGTGAAAGAAGCCGACCAGCCGAGCAGCACCCAGCCATTCAACGCTTCGGTGGCAGCGATGAAGCGGATCGGGCCAATCGGCACGAAATCTCCGTATCCGACGGTCGTATAAGTCACGAAAGAGAAATAGACAAAATCCAGCCAGCCGAGTGCGGTGGCCGCCGTCGAACAGACCAGGCTGCCCAGCGCGCCATGGCCATTCACCAGCCCGTAGGCCACCGCATAAACCCACACCTCGACGACATGGGTGGCGAGCAGGCCGAGGATAAGCACGAGCACCCGGACCCGATGGAGTGACCGCAGCCTGGCCATGACGTTGGAGAGCAACCGCAATACCTCGTAGTGCAGCAGCACGCAGGCGATGACCAGAACCACCGAGATCAGGGCGATCAGGAGCTGTCCCTGCGGCAGCAAGGGCTGCGCCGCAAGCAGGCACTCCTGGCGGAGACCGATGGCGGGACTCGTTGGCACGATCAGTGGCTCACGGGACGCGGCGTGGTCACGGTTAATGCTTGTGCTCGCTCGGAGCGGCCTTGCCGTCCACCGGTTTGTTGTGGTCGGCATCACCATGGCTGCACATGGCACATTTGTGGGCGTCTGCAGCGGCGGCCTGCATCATCTTGCAGCCGCACTTGCCGCAGCCCATGGCATGCGAGGAGGTGGTGGCGCAACCGGCGAGGAACAACGCCGTGATACTGAACGCGAGTAGAAGGGTGGTTTTCATGGGTGGAACATGCGCGCATCCTGGGCACTTCGCTTCGCGTGGTTTGCGGGAGGCTTGTCAATTCTTGTGAACTTGGCTTGGCTGTCCCGGCTGATGTTTCGCGTAATTCTTCACCTCGACATGGATGCGTTCTACGCGTCTGTGGAGCAACGCGACAATCCGGCACTGCGGGGAAAACCCGTCATTGTGGGCGCGCCACCGACACAGCGGGGCGTGGTGGCCGCGGCCAGTTACGAGGCGCGCAAGTTCGGGGTGCGCTCGGCCATGCCCAGCGTCACGGCCGGCCGGCTGTGTCCGCGTGGCGTGTTCGTCCGACCGCGCATGGAGGCTTACCGGGCAGAATCCCATGCGATCATGGCCATCGTGCGTGAGTTTGCGGGCGAGTTCATCCAGCAGGTGTCCGTGGATGAGGCCTATGTGGACGCGTCCGCCCAGGCGCAAGGCGGCTCGGCGGACCGCAGCCTGGAGCTGGCCTTGCCCCTGGCGCGACAGCTCAAAGAAGCCATCCGCTCTCGTCGGCACATCACTGCGACCATCGGCATCGCTCCGAACAAACTCCTCGCGAAGCTCGCCAGCGATTTCCAGAAGCCGGACGGACTCACGGTGATCCGCGAGTCGGAGAAGGTGGCGTTCCTCCGTCCCCTGCCGGTGCGGTCCTTGCATGGGGTGGGGAAAGTAACGGAGGAGAACCTTGCCCGGGCTGGCATCAAAACAGTCGGGGATTTGCAGAGCTACCCGGGGGATTTGCGCGCAGTGGTAGGTTCGTGGGGGCCGGAGTTGAAGCGGTTTGCTGTCGGCGAGGACGACCGTCCGCTGGACCTCGGTGACGAAGTGAAAAGCATCAGCAGCGAGAACACCTTCCTTCGCGATACTGATGATCGACGGACCCTCCGCACCTGCTTGAAAGAACAGGCGGAGGACATTGCCGGGAAGCTGGTGCGCTACCGGCTGGCTGCGTTCACCGTGCAGGTCAAAGTGCGCTATGGCGATTTCACCACGCTGACGCGGCAGATTTCCGTGGAAGAACCGCTGACGGAAGCCAAGGAGATTTACCGGCTGGGCTGCTGGCTGCTCGCGCGGGAGAAGCTGGTGAGTCGTCCGCTGCGGTTGATCGGCCTCGGCGTGAGCGGACTCGTGGAAGTCCATGCGCAGCAGCTTGCCTTGTCGCTTCTGCCTGCCTGACAGGCAGGCCGTCAGGGTGTCGTCGTTTGCTTTCCGCGCTGACACCACCAGGCGGCAAAACCCACCGCGACGGTGCCCAGGCCGGCGAGACTTTCCAGTGGACGCTGGATAATGGTCATCACGGTGGTGAACAGCACCGCGAGGATGAACACCCACGGCACCCAGGGCCAGCCCGGCACGGGCAGCGCCCTGCCCTCGCGGGTGCGCAGCCGCACCAGTCCCACGACCGCCGCCGCACTCGTCAGCCCCAGCGTGAAGCCGATGTAGGTCAGCAGCGCCTGAAATGTCGCGCTCCACAACATGAGCAGCGCCAGAATCGTCTGCGCCACGATGGCCGCGCGCGGTGGCCCGGAGTGAAGGGCCAGCCAGTGGGGTAAATATCCGTCCGTGGCCATCTGCGCACAGACGCGCGGACCGGCCATGACAAAGGAGGACACCGACATCGCCAGAGCGAAGGCAATCAATCCGCCCACGGCATTCCCCCACGCTGCGCCCCCGAGGGTCTGCGCGGCAATCCGGCCTACGTCCAGCTTGCCACTGATCACCTCCGGCGGCACGCCGAGGACGAACACCGCGTTCAGCCCCAGATACAACACCGTGACCAGGACGGTCCCGAGCAGCAGGGAGCGGGGCAGGTTTCGGTCCGGATCACGCACCTCGCCTCCAATGTAGGCAGCGGCATTCCACCCAGCGTAGCTGTAGGAAACCCACATCAATGACACGCCAAACGTCGCCGCAGACGCAGGGCCGAACTGGAAGGGAGCCACCACTTCAACCCGGGGCACCGCCAGCAAAAGGAGTGCGATGATGATCGCCACGTTCAGCGCTACGCCGAGATTTTGCACGAACGCGCCCCGGCCCACGTGCGCGGCATGGACCGCCGTGAAGATCAGGATGAGCACGGTGCCGGTCAGTTTGGGATTGAGCAGCGGCCACCAGACGCGCGTGTATTCTCCAAACGCAACCGCCGACGTCGCAAGCGGCGCAGCAAAACCGACCAGAAACGAAATCCAGCCCGCCACGTATCCCGCCGACGGATGCAGGGTGTGCGAGAGGAAGAGGTATTCCCCGCCTGAGTGCGGAAGCCTTCGCGAGAGCGCCCCATAGCTCAACGCGCCAAGCATCGCGATGACACCACCGACCACCCAGACCGCAAGCACGGCCCAGGGGGATTTGAGATCAGCCATCAGGAAGCCGCTCGTGGTGAACACACCGGTGCCGATCATGGTGGCGATCACCAGGGCGGTGGCGCTGGGCAGGCCGAGTTGGCGGTGGGGAGTCATGCGCTGAACCGGAGGCATGATGGCACGGAAGCGCCGTGCCGTTCACTACTTTCGCGCCGGACCAGGCTCCAAAATCTTTCCGAGAATCTGCCCGATGTCCTCGTTGTGCTGCCGTGAGGCGATGGCAAAGGCCCGCACGATGTCGAGGAGGAAGCCCGCGTTGGCACGGTTGAAATCATAGAAGACCGTTTCCTTGGTCTTCGCCGGACCAGCGACGCGTGGCTGGCCAGCGGTGTCCATCACTCGCGTCATCGGGAGGCATACGTAGATCATCGCCTGATTGCCGACGGCGCGCTGGCGGGGCTTGAGCTGGATTTGAATCCAGCCGTGCTCCGTCTCGCGCAGGAACTGCGGCACCTTCTGCGTCCAGCGCGTGAAGCCATCGGGAAGGGCGCCGCCCTTGGTGTCGAGGGGCGTCTTCTCCGTGGTGATGCCCTCCCGCTCTTCGAGCGTGGCCTCGGCGAGCTTCGCCAGCCGGTCACGTTCACGCAGGACGTCGTTGGTCGAAATGACGCCGAGGCGAAGGGCTTCCACGAGGATCTTGCTCAGCTCCGCACCGAACTTCGCCTCGCCCTTGCGGGTGAACTGGATTTCCTTCACCACGGTGGGCGCGTCGGCGTCGCGAGTGTCGTAGCCGATCTGCCATTCGAGGTAATGCTTCGCGCCGAGGCTGGTCTTCGTGGGCGCGAGCGGCTCGCCGTAACCATCCGGCGTGCGCTCCTTTACGCGGACCTTCCCAGTCACATCCGTGAGCGGCAGGCGAACGCGGACGGACTGGGAGGCAGGCTCAATGCGGACCACCCGATACTCGGTGTCAGCGGCGAGGCCATGAACCAGGGAAGCAACCGCAAATCCCAAGCCAAACAGCAGACTGATATACGAACGCATGAACCGGGCATGGTGCATGACCTCACTCCTTTTCCCCCGCCAGCTTGGCCACTGTGGCACCAGTGACGGGGGCGGTCCCGATGATGCTCGCCTTGAACGACATGCTCGAATTGGCCGAGAGGTTCCGGATGGAGTCGGTGGCCAGCTCGGCAGCTTTGCCATCCTTACGTGCCACCTCGAATTCGAGCTTCACATTGAAGTATTGCTTGGGTGAGTGGTTCGTCACGACCCCCATGACGTATTGCAGGTTCCCGTCCTTGGCCTTGTGCACTTCGAAGTTCAGGATCTGGAGATCTTCCCCTGCCTTCAATGGCGGTGGCGTGCCCTTCGCGATGACGACGGAGGTCGGCACCGCAACCGGCGGCGGCATGGCGACCTTCGGCTTCGGTGTCTCGGAACTCGAACCGGACGGCTCCGGCTTAGGTTCGCCCTTCACGACTTCCACCGCGTGCTCGACCTTCCGATACTTGTTCCAGACCTTGAGCCCAATGAGCCCCAGCACCACGATCCCGGCCAGAATACTCCAGACCATGCGGAGAACCTTCTTCAGCTTCGCGCCACCCGACTCCGCTGACACCGGCGTGATCTGCGTGGCGACCGGAGCAGCCGGTTGAAACTGAGCCGCCGGAGCCGGAGGTGGCGGAGGAGGAGGAGGTTTCGCAGTGGGCTTGGAAGGCGGCGGTGGCGGTGGCGGAGGAGCAGCAACCGCCACCGGAGCGCCGTCGGCCAGCAGCCTGGTCTCCACCCCGCAGTGCGGACAGGTGACGGTAATCCCCGCCGCGTGCGCGGGAAACTCAATGTGACCCTGGCAGTAGGAGCAGGAACATTTGAGATAGCCGCTGTCGCTCATGAGAATCGGGTCGGGCGGATGATTCAATCAAGCCGCACACGGTGGCGAGCGAAATGTGGAGGGCGACCATCGTGAGGCGGACACTCCTGTCCGCTCTGAAACGGTCCGCAGTGGCCCAGGACAAAGGGGACAAGAGTGTCCCCTCCACGGGCGGTCAGTTCACGAACGTGAACTCATTGGCCAGGATGAGCGCATGGGCGTATTCAGCCCAGGCTGTGAGCGGACGGGGCGTAAACTTCGGCGCAGCGGCCTGTGGCACCGCGAACTTGCCCTTGGCGGCGGCCACCTTCACCGGCGCGGCCTGGGCGACGGGCGCAGGCGTCGGGAGAGCCGAAGTCTTGCCGGGCTCGGGGCCTTCCTCGAAGAACGCCAGGCCTAGCTGGATCTCCTGCTGCGTGGGCAGGCGCTGATAGAGCATGTTGTAGAGGTATTCCACACGCCGTTCGTCGTCCTCCATCTTCTTGAACTCGGGACGCTCCACGATCCGCCGGGCCTGCTCGACGACCAGCGGGTTGTTCATAAGGAAAAGGGCCTGTTGTGGCACGGTCGTGGTGTAGCGCTTGCCGTTGGGCATCTCAGGAGCCGCGAAGTCAAAGTGGTTCATCACCTCGGCGACATGCGCGCGATCCACATAGCCATAGACGGTGCGACGGTTGCTGTAGGTGCCCTGCGGCTTCAGGCTTGCGCCCATTTTGCCCTTGTCCTTGCCGCCACCGCCACCACCGGATTCGCCCAGGTTCACCGGGCGTCCACCGACCGTGCGATCCAGCGCCCCGGACATCGCCAGGATGGAGTCGCGCAGCGGCTCGAACTCCAGCCGCCGGACGTTCTGCCGCCAGAGCAACCGGTTGAAGGGATCGGTCTGAGCATAGCGCGGATTGTCTGTGCTGGCCTGCTGGTAGGTGTTCGAGAGCAGGATGAGCTTGTGCAGCTTCTTCACGGACCAGCCATTGTCCATGAAGTAGGTGCTCAGGTAGTCCAGCAGTTCGGGGTGGCTGGGCGGCGTGCTCATGGTGCCGAAGTCGTCCGGACTCAGCACGAAGCCTTCGCCGAAGTGGTGCTGCCAGACGCGGTTCACCATCACCCGCGAGGTGAGCGGGTTGCTCTTGTTAGCAATGGAGTAGGCGAGTTCGAGCCGGCCACTGCCATAGACGAAGGGTTTCGCGGCCGGTGAACGGAAGATTTCCAGGTAGCGGCGCGGCACCAGATCGCCCTTGTTGTCCGCCTCGCCGCGGATGAAGACGGGAGAGTCTTTGGGCTTCTCGACATCCTCCACGGCCATGGCGCGAATCGGAGCCCCGGGATGCGTCAGATCGAGACGATCGAGCTTCCCCTTGAGCTGCAGGCTTTCCTTTTGCAACTCCTTCTTATTGTTCTTCGGGCCCTTGGCCTTCATCTGCGCGGCCAGGTCGCTCTGTTCCTTCTCTATCGTGGCACGTTCGCGGACATAGTCCTGATACTTCGTCTTGTCCTGGGTGCCGGTCATCACCGGCAGTTCACGCGGCACCTCGGTGCTCGCGAAAATGCCATGCAGGGCATAGTAATCCTTGGTGGGAATCGGATCGAACATGTGGTCATGGCAGCGGGCACAGGCGACGGTCAGGCCGTTGAACGCCTTCGTGGTCACATCAATGCGGTCGTTGA
>CAZOCL010000346.1:0-6989 GCA_964578245.1 uncultured Klebsiella sp.
AGGTCACCGGCTCCAACCTCGGGGCCACCAAGGAACTGGGCGAACCCAACCACGGCGGCAACGCCGGCGGCCGTTCGGTCTGGTGGACCTGGACCGCACACCTCGACGGCCCGGTCCTCGTCACCACCCGCAACAGCACGTTCGACACGGCGCTCGCCGTCTATACCGGCACCGCGCTGGGCTCGCTCGTGCTGGTCGGGGAGAACGATGACACCGACCCCTTCAACCCTTCTGCGGGCAGCGTGGTGGTTTTCCCCGGCGTCGCGGGCCAGACGTATCAGATCGTGGTGGATGGCTACCGGTCCGGCGACGGAACGGTCGCCGCAGGCACGGTTCAACTCACTCTGATCCAGGCGAGCGCGTCCGTGCCGGGTGGCAACGACTTGTTCGTGAACCGTTATCCCATCACGGGACAAAGCAGGACGGTGGTGGGGGTAAGCACGAATGCGTCGAAAGAAGCCGGCGAGCCTTTTCACTCCGGGAATCGGGGCGGTCGCTCGGTTTGGTGGTCGTGGGTGGCCCCCGCCTCAGGCCCCGTCACGCTGAACACCTTTGGCAGCACGTTCGACACGCTGCTGGGAGTTTACCTGGGCACTGCGGCAGACAGTCTGACGGAGGTGGCCAATGCCACCCCCAGTTACGGCGAGGGCAGGAGCATTGTTACGTTTGTTGCGGTGCAGGGCGTGGAATATCAGTTCGCCGTGGACGGCTACAACAATGGGGTGGGTGCCTCGGCTGGCCGCGTCGTGTTGAGCCTCTTCCAGTATCCCCCCCAGCCGCTGCATGCGAATGATGCGTTTGAAAATGCGTCGCCGATCAACGCCCCGTTCTTGACCGTGCAAAGCGCCAACGTCGGGGCGATGCGGGAAACCGGGGAACCGGCGCACACAGGGCTCCAGCAGGGGCACTCGCTCTGGTGGACGTGGATCGCACCGGCTGACGGCCCGGTGACGATCGCCACCACGAACAGCGAGTTTGACACCACCTTGAGCGTTTATACCGGAGCCAGCCTAACCTCCCTCACTCTCGTCGCCGAAAATGATGACATTGATGTCGGGCACGTGCAGAGCAGCGTGACCTTCAACGCGGTCGCGGGGACGGTTTACCGCCTCGCGGTGGATGGTTACGGCAACCGCGTAGGGTTCATCACCCTCACGGTGTCGCCCTGGCTGATGACGCCCGCCGCGCCGCAAATCCTCGAGCCGCCGGCGGACCAGACCCGCTTTCTGGGCGGCGGTGGCGGCGGTGCCAATGCAACCTTCCAAGTCGGCGCCATCGGTGCGTCCCCCCTGTTCTACCAGTGGTTGTGCAACGGCACGAATGTGGCCGGGGCGACCAACGCCACGCTGACGGTGACCAATGTGAGCACCCTGAACGCCGGCACCTACCAGGTGACGGTCAGCAACGCCTTCGGCCTCGTCACGAGTGCCGGAGCACAACTCACGTCGCTCGCCGTGCCCTTCAATGACGTTTTTGCCGACCGCGTTTTGCTGACCGGAACCTCCAACGCCGTGCGTGGCTCGATCCTTGGCGCCCGGGAGGAGCCAAACCGCGTTGATGCCGCGGATGGGCGTCGGGTGGTGTGGTGGCAGTGGACGGCTCCCGCCAACGGACCGGTGGAGATGCATACCTTCGGCAGTTCGTTCGACACGCTGCTGGCGGTATATACCGGCAACACTGTGAACGGCCTCGTATCGGTGGTCGAAAACCACGACTTTCTGGGTGAAGCCGGCTCCGGCCCCAGCCGGGTCCTGTTCAACGCCGTGGCCGGGCAGGGATACCAGATTGCGATTGGCGGTTTCAAAACCAACTACACTGCCGGCGGGGTCAGGCTGAGCGTGCGGCAGCCTCCTCCTCCCCCGCTGATTGTGGCGCACCCGAGCAGCCCGAACGGAGTTTCGGTTACCAACACTGCCTTCACCCTCGGAGTGACCGCCGAAGGTCTGACTCCCTTGTTCAGATACCAGTGGCTGTTCAACGGGAATCCCATCCCGAATGCGACCAATGCCACCTTTGCGCCGGGTCCGCTCAGCCGCACGAACAGCGGCCTCTACGCCGTGACGATCACCAACGACTTCGGCAGCGTCACCTCCAGCAACGCCGATGTGTGGGTTCAGGTGCCGCAGTTGGTGCAGTCTCCGCAGCGTCTGCCGGATGGCCGGGTGCAGTTTTCTTTCAGCGACCCCGATGGGACGCTGTCCTCCGCACCCGGCCGGTTCGAGGTCCATCACACGCTGAACCCAAGCGGGTCGAGCACGGTCTGGGTTACCAACGTCGGCGGCATCACGACCAGCCAGGGCCGCTTCCTCTACGAGGACCTGACCAGCGCGTCCGTCTCCCGCCGCATCTACCGCGTCATCGAGCGGTAAGGTGCTGACGCCGAGGAGCGCGGCCTTCAGGCCGCAGAGACTTGAGCAGGGCAGGGATGGAGCGAGCGTATAACTCCAACTCAGGCTTCGTGCGTGCTTTGCGTCCTCTGCGCCCTTTTGCGGCAAATTCCTCTGCCGATTCAAAGCCGAACCGGCATCGCATTGATCCATCTCCGCAGCAGTTCCAGCTCCTCTTTGGTGACGCGCGGCGGTTCCTTCTTCGGCGGCATCTCGTTGTAGTGGAGCAGTTCGATCAGCAGGCTCTTCTGCGCATTGCCGGGCTTGAACGCGGGACCAGACACGCCGCCGGCGAGCATCGCCTCCAGGGTCCGCATATCGAGCTTCCCGTCACGGCGTTTGGCACCGTGGCAGCGGAGGCACTTCGCCTCGAAGATGGGCAGCACGTCCCGTTGGAAATCGGGAGCCGCGCTCGTGGGAGCATCCGCAGCAGGGAGATCCATGGCCAGACCCCACAGCAGCAGGCCGCCGAGGAGCGCATGAAATCGGAGGAGCATCGCCCGCTTGCCGGGAACGCTACGCCTGGCCGACGACGTTCACGAAGCAATGCACATGCGGCAGCACGCGATAGTTCCAGACGAAGCCGGGGCCTTCGAGCCGCCAGTAGTCCCAGCGGTCATTGCCCTTTTCGGCGTTCTCCTTGTAGAAGGCGAGGCGCAGTTTCTCCATGCCACCGTTGGTCTTGATGAGCTGCATCACCTCGTCGCCGTCCTCCTTGCGGAATGGGCTGATCAGCGTCCGCATCACGCCCGTCACGAGTTCCCGTTGCGAGGCATCCAGTTCCGTGTAGCCGACGCCGACCGGAGGCTGGGCCACGAGCCGGGGCTTGAGCGCCGCGGCACCGTCGCCGGGATCACCGACCACCACCGCCTGCTTCTGCTGCTGCGCATTGAGCATGTCAAACACGCTCATCACCTGCCTGGTCTGGTAGTTGTAAACGTTCGTCTCGCTATGGCCGTTGGCGGAGTGGCCGTAATACATCGGCCCGCCAAACGCGGCGTTCGGCTGCGAGTTGCCATCGCAGCGCAGGGTCAGGTGATGTCCGGCGAAGACCCAGGAGAAGGGCTCCTTCCCCGAGGGGTCGCCGAAAATGGCGATGCCGTTGCCCTCGAACGAACCGGAGGTGTCCCATTTCCCATTGCGGCTGATGCGCTCATAGGCTTCCTCACCGGAGAGGATCGCCTTGAAAGTCGTCTTGATCAGCTCCTGTTGTGCTTTGGTGAACTGCTCGCCCAGCTTCTTGCCGAGCGGGGCGGCGTTGTGGGTCTTGAGCCGTGTCGGCGTGCCGCCCTTTTCGGTGCCGTGATCCCAGGGCAGCACCATGGCCTTCTTCTGCTCGGCGGTCAGGGTGGTGAACAGTTCCCGCACCAGGGATTCGGCAGGCTTTGCCACGGGCGCTTTTTCGATCGCGGCCGCGCTGGTCTTGGAGGAAAGCAACGCTGCGCCTCCCATCATGCCCACTGCGCGGATGAACTCGCGTCGGGCAACGCCGCTGCTGGGCGGCACGGTTTCGGAGCATTCGGGGCAGATTTGGGGAGTGAGTTGCGAGGTCATGGGTGGATGCGATGGTTGAGCGGGCAGAGTGCTTTAGGTTACTGACGAGTGTGCTTCGCCACAGCTTCAGCCGGTCCAACAGCGCTGGCAAAGGGAGCGGAGGAACGATGGCCTCGTCTGCTACCGTCATGCACCGGGCTCGATCTGAATTCAAGTGACCCGCGCGGTTTTCTGGCGCGAGGCACGCCAGCGCTTCAGCGAGTGCTCCCGAGCCCTCAAGTAGGCCAGCAGCACTTCCCTCCGGTCACGAATTGGGAGGTAACCCTTTCGCTTCTGCCACAGCCAGATCTTCGCTTTGGTCTTCCAGTCCGCGTCCGGTGCAAGTTCGTGGTCGGACTCCACGTCTGGCCCATACACCATGTCCTCGTCACCCGCATAAAGGGCGATTTGCTCGAGTATGTCGAAGAGCTTCAGGCAGCGGCGTCCGTCGAAGCCTGCCGCTACGCACAAGTCCAGGCCGCAACGATCTGCGTCGCACTCACGCTCAGGACCATATAGCCGGGCCTCCAGCACATGAAACGCGAGCGCGAAGAACCGTGCGCCTGGCAGTTTGATGAGCATGTCTCCCGCCCCCGAGAACAAGTTCACATGGCCTAGATCATGGTGGGCAATCTCGTGGGCGATCACAAACGCGGCCTGTTCATCCGTCGCACACCGTTCAAACAACTGCCGGCCGAAGTAAATGTGGCTGCCAGGCGCGGTGAACGCGGTTGGTTCGGAGAACCAAGGGACAAGCACTTGTAGCCGCTGCGGTTCAGCACGCCCCTGCTGCAGTTTGTCGGCAACACGATGAACGCGGTCCAAGGCCCAGGCCTCGGTTTCGAGATGAACCTCTTCGGAGACCTGGTCATGCAGCCAAGCTCCGAATCGGACGCCTTTCTGGATTTCGAAGTCTCCCGCCATATTGGTAAGAGATTTGCCGGTCCCGGGATTCTGTGACGGCAGCAGCCTAAACGAAACTGGCACCCCTGGCGTGGCGGTTGAATCCCATTTGTCGGGTTCGCGGCCCGACGACCACTTTACTTCTTCTGCTTCTGCGAAGTCTGCTGAAACGCCTGGTAGCGGTTCTCCACGTAAGCCTTGTAGCCCTCGGGATCAACGAACGGATTCGTCTTCGGGTCCTTTAGCAGCCGGGCGTGCTTCGCCTCCATGCCGTAGTAGTTGCCATGGGCACCGAGGAAGATGTCGCAGGGAAATGACTTCAGCAGCCGGAACGTTTTGGCGTAATCCTCCGCGATCTCCGGGTAGTCCCGGTTGGTGATCAGTTGATAGCCCGGGTTCACGTTGGGGCTGCCGATGACGACTACGTTCAACGTCTTGTCGCCGTCCTTCGCCTTCATGGTCCATGTCGTGCAGCCGCGTGTGTGACCCGGTGTCCGGCGGGCTGTCAGCGTGGCCTCACCGAGGGCCACGGTGTCTCCGTCTTTGAGCACCCGGTCCACCACACACGGCTTCCAGCCCTCGCTGTAAAGATATTGGCCCTTGCCCCCGCTCGCGATGACCTTGTCATCCCCCTCCATTACCTCCACCCGTGCGCCGGTCAGCTCCTTGATGAGCCCGTGCCCCGCGACATGGTCTGAGTGGGCGTGGCTCGCCAGCAGGATTTTGACGTCGGTGAACTTGAAGCCAAGCTTCTCCACGTTGCCCCGGATGATAGGCACTGTGCGCTCAAAGCTGGAATTGATCAGGATATGGCCCTTGCTGGTGGTGATGAGGTAGGTGGCGAGGCCTTTGGAGCCGACGTAGTAGAGATTGTCAGCGATCCGGTGCGGCGGAAACGGCTCGTCCCAGTCACTCTGCGCGGCAGCCGTCCCGGTGGTGACCAGTGAGAAGAGCAGGGGGAGCAGGCAGGCGGCGTGTTTCACGGAGCCAAGCGTAATCAGCGACCCGCCGAAATCAATGCCGCACTCCCGCCCCATCTTTGTCCGCCCCAAATCTTTGGGAATTCATCTGCGGTCGCTCTGAATCTGCTGGAACCTTCAGCGTTCTCGTCCCTGTTTGGACGAGTGGATTTTGGGCAGGAAAATTACGGGGAGGAAGATTTTCCATCCAATTTTCCTGCCCCGAATTTTCCTGCCAAAACTTCGGTTCATGGTGAGGGGCTTTACGGAGTAAAGCAGGCTGCGCCCGCCCGCCCGCTGACCAGCCGCCGCCCATCCTTCCTCCATGATTCTGTGAACCTCCCCGCCTGCCTTCCCGACCGTAAAAGCCTTCTCATCTGTGGTCGGCCTGAAACTGCGGGAACCACTCCGGCTGCTGGTGTTCGTCCCCAATCTTTGTCTTTCCCGAATCTTTGGGAGCCCTCCCTCTGTCCCCCGCCTGTGTGCCCGGCAAGTCGAACCGCGAACGAATCGCCCATGACCAATCCCCTCTCCCCCATCGGGGGAGAAGGTTAGGGTGAGGGGCGCGCTACGGAGTAAAGTCGGCAGCGCATGGCCGCACACCATCCGGTCGCCGCCCAGCCGTCCTCCATGATTTTGTGCCCCATGATTCTATGAACCTTCCGCCAGCGGCTTCCCGCAGAAGCCTTCTCATCAGTGGTCGGCCTGAATCTGCGGGAACCACTCCGGCTGCTGGCGTTCGTCCCCAATCTTCGTCTTTCCCGAATCTTTGAGAGCCCTCCCCGTGTCCCCCACAGTTCTCTTGGTTTCAATTTCGGAGTTCGGGTTCAATACGCCCTGCCGCGCCAGCGTCGGATTGGCGTCTGGCAAATTAGCATTCGCACACTGTGTTCACTCGCCATCCACATCTGGCCCGTCTGGCCGCCCTGTTGCTGCTTCCGCTGGGCTGTGCCGCTGCGTCACTTTCCACGGAGATTGACCGGCATATCGCCCTGAAGGCCGGAGGCACCCCGGCCCCCATTGCCTCGGACGCGGAGTTCCTGCGTCGCGCGTCCCTGGACTTCACCGGCACCATCCCCACGGTCACCGAGGCCCGCGCCTTCCTGGCGGACAAGAATCCCCAGAAGCGCGCCCAGCTCATCGACAAGCTGGTGGCCAGCCCGCAGTTCCCGCAGCGCATGGAAGACGCCATCACGGTCATGCTGCT
>CAZOCL010000347.1:0-6981 GCA_964578245.1 uncultured Klebsiella sp.
ATCGTGGAGATGAAGTCCGCCGTGGACGTGGCGGACACGGAGGTGCAACGCATGGTAGAGGAGTCCGTCGAACACGCCTTTGAGGATCTGGCCGCGCGCCGGTGGATCGAGGCGAAGCTCAAGGCGCAGGAAGTGCTCAGCGCCGCCATTGCCGGTCTGGCGGAGTGCGCGAATGAACTGGAGCCGGCTTACCGCGAACAGGTTGAAGCAGCCGTCCGCGAATTGACCGCCGCGCTCGCCACCGAGCAGACCGCCACCAAGACCGGTGACCTCAACCGCCTGAAAGCCGCCCATACCGTCTTGGACGCCGCCACTCAGCCGCTCGCTGACCTCCTCATGGACAAGGCGATGGAAGCGATGCTCCGGCAACGTGGTGCCATCAGTTGAACCTCTGCCCATGGAGGTTGGGCGGCAGGTGCTAGGCGCGCGACGTTTACGTCGATTCAGCGTCCGAATGCCACTCGGCGTGAGCTACCCCAAAATGCGCCGCACGGTGAAGCGGCATAAATGCCGCGCTCCTATGGCTGCGCTCACTGCGTGGATAGCGGTGCGCCCACGTTCAAATTGTGCTTCAGGCAATACCCTCCGTTGGCCACATACTTCTCCGCCCACCATTTCAGGCCCGCCCGTTCCTCCGGCGTGAGTGCGCGCACCACTTTGGCGGGTGAGCCGAGCACGAGCGAGCCGGGCGGCACCTTCGTCCCACCCGTTACCAGCGCGTTCGCGCCCACGATGCTTTGCGCCCCAATCTCCGCGCCGTCCAGGATGGTTGCGCCCATGCCGATGAGGCATTCGTCGCCGACGGTGCAGGCGTGGACGATGGCCGAATGGCCCACGGTGACCCATTCGCCGATGAGGCAGGGGAAGTTGTCCGCGAGATGCACCACGGCGTTGTCCTGGATGTTCGAGTTCGCGCCGACCACGATGCGGTTGATGTCGCCGCGCAGGACCGCGCCATACCAGACGCTCGCGTTGTCCCCGAGGGTCACGTCGCCCAGCACCACGGCGGTCTTGGCCAGATAGACGTTGCGGCCCAGCACCGGTTGTTTGCGGAGAAAGGTGTCGAGCTGGTCAGACAAGGTCATGGGCCGATGAAACGGCGGCCAGGCAGGGTGTGCAAAGCGTAAAATTGAGCTTTCGGTTTGGCAAAAGGTGGAGTTAGTTGTCCTTGTCAGCAGGGGCAACGCGTATGGAACCAGCCACGGGTCACGGGCACGCCGCCTCCGGTCGCCGCAAGGTGCCGAAGTCGTTCAAAGAACTCACGCCTACGAAGGCGTTCAACCCGCGCACCTTTTTCCGGGAAATGGTATGGAAGGCACTGATCACGCGCCGCCTGGGGGAGCACAAGCCACCGAAATTTCCCAAGCTGGAGCGCGGGCAACTCGCGCTCACCTGGATCGGCCACGCATCGTTCCTCGTCCAGTTCAACGACCTGAACGCGCTCATTGATCCGAACTTCGCCAACTGGCTGTTCCTGTTGAAGCGGCTGCGTCGCTCGGGCCTGAAGATTGACGACCTGCCGCCGATTGACCTCGTGCTCCTGACGCACGCGCACTTTGACCACTTTCACAAGCCCTCCATCCGCAAGCTCCCGCATCCCAAGATCGGCGTGATGCCCTGGGGCATGGGCCCGCTGGCCAAGGGCCTGGGCTTCAGCCGCATCGTCGAGCTGAAATGGTGGGAGAGCTTCAGCCACGGCGACTGGAAGGTGACGCTCACGCCCAGCAAGCACTGGGGCGCGCGCACGCTGCACGACCACCATCGCGGTTACGGCGGCTTCGTGCTGGAGCATCAGGGCCGCACCGTCTATCACGCGGGCGACAGCGCCTATTTCGACGGGTTCAAGGAGATCGGTGAACGGCTTGCCCCGGAGATCGCCCTGCTGCCCATCGGGGCCTATTACCCCGAAAGCTTCCGCAAGGTGCACATGGGACCCGACGAGGCGGTGAAGGTCTTCCGCGAGGTGAAGGCGAAGTGGTTCATCCCCATGCACTACGGCACGTTCAAACTCTCCTTCGAGGAAATGGACGAGCCCCCACGCTGGCTCCGGGACATCGCCCGCCGCGAGAAGTTCATGCAGCACCTGCGCATCATGGAAGAAGGCGTGCCGGAGGTTTTCTAGTGGGCCAGTAACCAGTGTTCAGTGTTCAGTCGCACACCGAGATTTATCCCGCTGAACACAGAATACTGATTACTGGTTACTGATCACTCGCCGTTGCGCATGCCTTGCCAGCGCCAGCGTCACTGACTGATTCCTGAATACTCCCCCTTGCGCCCCGTGCCCTGTATCCGCAACATCCGCCGCTCTGGATGCTGACATTATCTGAAATCTCGAAATCCTTCGGCGGCCGCACGCTCTTCAGCGATGTGTCGTTGCAGGTGAACCGCGGCGACCGTATCGGGCTGGTCGGGCCGAATGGCGCGGGCAAGTCCACGCTCTTCTCCCTGATTCTCCAGACCGACACGCCGGACGATGGGCAGGTGAATTTCGAGCGCGGCATCACGCTGGGCTTTCTGCCGCAGGAGAGCGCCCCGGCCGGTGACGAAACCGTGGTCGAGCTGGCCACGGCCATCACGCCGGACTTCATCGAGGTCAGCCGCAAGCTCAAGGCATGGGACACTACGCATCCCGACGACATAGACCCGCACGACGACGTGCATGACCGCTTCAACGAACTGGACGGCTACCAGGTCGAGGCTCGTGCGAAGAAAATTCTCAAAGGTCTGAGCTTCCGCGATTCCGACTTTGACCGGCCCGCGCGGGAAATGTCCGGCGGCTGGGTGATGCGCGCCCACCTGGCGCGACTGCTCACGCAGGAGCCTGATTTGCTCATGCTCGACGAGCCGACGAACCACCTCGACCTCGAGGCGTTGCTGTGGTTCCAGGATTATTTGAAGGGCTATCCCGGCGCGATCCTCATGATCTCCCACGATCGCGAGTTCCTGAACCAGCTCTGCGGCAGCATCCTGGACATCCGTCACGGCCGGCTCACACGCTACCGCGGCAACTACGAGGACTACCTCGCCCAGCGCGCCGCGAAGGACGTCCAGCACCTCGCCGCCTATAAGAACCAGCAGAAGGAAATCGCGCATCTCCAGGAGTTCGCCGACCGCTTCCGCGCCAAGGCCAGCAAGGCCGCGCAGGCGCAGTCCAAGCTCAAGCAGATCGAGCGCATGGAGAAAATTGAGGCGCCCGTGTCCGACGATGCCACGGTCGGCTTCAGCTTCCCGCAGCCGCAGCGCAGCGGCCTGAAAGTCGTCTCGCTCAAAGGCGTGGACTTCAGCTACGGCCCGGCCCCGGTCTATCGGAACCTGGACTTTCAGGCCGAGCGCGACGAGCGCACTGTGCTCGTCGGGCCCAACGGCGCGGGCAAATCCACCTTGCTCAAGCTCCTGGCCGACGTGCTCCAGCCGCAGGCCGGCGAGCGCGTGCTCGGCCACAACGTCCAATCCGGCTACTTCTCACAGTATCGCACCGAGACGCTGGACATGTCCCGCACCGTGCTGGACGAGGCTTCCGACACGCCGCAGCGCGTGACGGAGCAGTATATCCGCACTGTGCTCGGCAGCTTCCTCTTTCGCGGTGATGATGTGTTCAAGAAGGTCAACGTCCTGAGCGGTGGCGAGAAGAGCCGCCTCGCGCTGGTGAAGCTGCTGCTCAATCCGCCGAACCTCCTGCTGATGGACGAGCCGACCACGCACCTCGACATGGCGAGCATTGACGCGCTGGTCAAGGCGTTGAAGGAATATACCGGCACGCTCATCTTCATCAGCCACGACGTGTATTTCATCCGCGCGCTGGCGAACAAGGTGCTCCACGTCAACGCCGGCGTTGTCACCCCCTACGCGGGGGACTACCAGTATTACCTCGACCGGACCAAGGCCACTTCCGCCCGCGTGGCCCTGACCGCTGGTCTCACGGACAGCCGGCCCAAGTCACGCGAGCCGGTGCGCAGCGCACCTGTCCCCGGCGTGGACCGCAAGGATCAAAAGCGCACCGAGGCGGCCCAGCGCCAGTCGCGCTCAAATGAACGCAAGGCCCTGCAGCAGCACGTTCACCGGCTGGAGAAAGACATCGCCGACTGCGAGGCGCGCCAGGCCGACCTGACTCTCGAAATGGAGAAGCCCGAGACCTATGCGAAGGCCGGGGCCGCGATGCACTTGAACCGCGAACTCATGGGCGTGCAGCATCAGTTGGAGACGTTTACCGCCGAGTGGGAGGCTGCGGCTGAGAAGCTGGCCAAGATGGATGCAGAGGGACAGTAGGAGTTGCCGTTCAGGCGATTGGGTGAGCCGGATGTTTCTTTGGCCGCGGGAACTTGGTATCTGAAGTTGCGTCCATGAAATCACCCGTCCACCCCTCCAGACGCCGGTGGTTCTGGCTGGCCCTATGCCTCGTGGTGGCGGGAGTGGTGGAACTCCTGGCCTGGGTCGGCTGTCGCGTGTTGACAGCGAAAGGCATCTTTTATCGCCCGCCGTCAGCCTTGGAGGCCGCCAAATATGTCGCGTCCCACCATCCCGTTCTGGGCTGGCCGCAAAACCCGGAGTTCACGATCCGACGGTCGCCTGAATCGGACCGCCCCACCAACCAGCCGCCGCTCGTCTCGCTCTACGGCGATTCCTTCACCTTCGGCTCCGAGGTCAGCGACGACGAGGCCTGGGGCAATCAACTGGCCGCCAAGCTGGATGCGCGGGTGGACAACTTCGGCATCGGTGGCTACGGCACCGACCAGGCGTTCCTGCGCTTCCAGCTCAACACGAATGACCCGGCCCGGATCGTTGTGCTGGGCATTGTCACCGAGAACGTGATGCGCAACGTGAACCAGTTGCGCAACCTCATGTATCTCTGGGCAAACGTGGGCCTGAAGCCCCGCTTCATCCTTGCGCCGGAAGGTCAATTGCAGTTGGTCCCGCTGCCGGTGCTGGATGGACCGGCCTTGCAGAGCCTCCTGGCTCAGCCCGGCCGGCATTTGACCAACGAATTCTTCCTGCCCGAGGCCGGGCGCGGGGTGGGAGAAGCGGGTTTCCCGTTTGCGTTCAGCCTGGTGGCCAGCGTGCGGCACTTCTCCCTCGGCCCACGGCTCCGTCGGGAACCCTGGCATGCGGACTTTTTGCGGGCAGACCATCCTTCCCAGGCGCTGCCCGTCACGCTCGCCATCGCGCGAGAGTTTGAGGCGCTCTGCCGCGCCCGGGGTCGCACGCCGCTGGTGCTGATCCTGCCCACCTGCCGGGACCTGCAGCACTTCCGCCGGACCGGCTTGTGGGTGCATGCCCCGCTGGCCGACGCTCTCGCCACGGACAAACAGGTGCTCGACGTGTGCCAGGCCTTCGCCCGCACCAACCTGGCGAACTGTGAATCCCTCTACGTGGACCCTTCCGGCCACATGAACGCGGCGGGCAACCGGCTGCTGGCCGAAGTGGCTGCCAGCCGGATTGCGGAACTGGTGCCGGATAGGAAGTGAATCGAAGGGCGCGCGGCATTCATGCCGCTTCAACGTGCTGCGTGCTTTGGGATTCGAAACTGCTTTTGCGTTCGAATGCTGAAGCGGCATAAATGCCGCGCGCCTTTCACAGCCGGGAACTCCCAGCTTTCCAAGCTGCCTTCGCCTGCTACGATCCTCGGCACGACTACCACCTATGCGACGCGAACGACTTCTTCTCTACGCCTCTCTGACGGCGAATCTTGCGCTTGTGGTCGCGCTTGTCATTAGTCTCGGGCGATTGAAACTCGCTGAGATTCAGGCCCTGAACGCCCTGCGTGAAAGCGAGCAGACTGCGGAGCGACTCCGGGAACTCGAGGACGCCAGCCGCTCCCGTGCCGCCACCAAGCCCGCACTGAACAACGAGGAATTGCTCGAGCTTGCCCGCTTGCGTGGGGAAGTCACGCGTCTGCGCAAGGAGCTTCAGACTACCGCAACCAAGGCCGCCGCCACATCACCTCGGCTGGCACCCGCCATCGCCACCCCAACAGCGCAGGCTCCAGCCCCAACCATCCAGACCCTCACCACCACGCTCTCCGCCAACGTCGGCCTGGGCCAGGCCCTGGCCATCGGCGGCTGGGATTCGCCCACGGCGGGGAAGCGCATCGTCGGGTTCATCACGCCCGATGCCGACGCCGGTTCGCCCGGGGTGGTCACCGTTGCCACACGGCTGCTGGAGATTCCCGATGTCGTGATGGAGCAACTCGGCCTTCAGGCCCTGCGCACCGACCAGGCCAACAGCCAGTTGCAGACGCACTTCACCGCGGACCAGCTCAAGGCCATCCTCGCGGCGGCGGAAAAGCTTCCCGGCGTGGACGTGCTCTCCGCTCCGCGCGTGGCCACCACCAGCGGGCAGCAGGCCCAGATGTCCATCCGTGAGGCGCGCCCAGACGGCACCCAGACCGGCCCGCTGATCAATCTCACGCCCACCCTGGACGCTGCCGGAACCTCAGTCCGGCTGGATGTCGGGGTGGAGTTGAACCTGCCCGCGCCTGCAAAACCGTGACGGCCATTGCTGGTATGGAGTCCCGCCTTCAGGCGGCGGGGCGAACGAAGCCTGCAGACGCTGCGCGCGAAGCGTCCGGGTGCAAGCGAGGTTCCGCCGGCTGAAGCCGGGACTCCGAACCTCGCCCGAACGCCGCCCTTCCGCCCCGTTCCACCCCGTGCTACGCTGCGCCACGTCTTGATTTGAAAGCACTCATCGCCAACCCCAATCACCGGGCCGAACGCGTCTTCTTGGTCGGTGTCGAATTGAAGTCCGGCACGGCATGGGCCACCACGGATTCCATGACCGAACTGACGGAACTCGCGCGCACCGCGGGCTCGAACATCATCGGCGAAGGCATCCAGAAGCTGGAGAACATCAATCCCGCCACCTTCATCGGCACGGGCAAGGCCCAGGAGTTCGCCGATACCTGCCGCGAGCTGAAGGTGGACACCATCATTTTCGACGACGAGCTCTCACCCGCGCAGACGCGCAATCTGGAGAAGGTTTTCGACG
>CAZOCL010000348.1:0-6955 GCA_964578245.1 uncultured Klebsiella sp.
TCAAGATCACCCCGCCCGCGCCCACCGCCGCCATCGGCCTGATCAAGACCGGCGACGACGTGAAGCTGACCTTCGAGTGGGCCGTGGCGAAGAAGGAAGCGGGGAAGTAAGCCCGCTGAACGAAGGAAACCAAGGATGTGCGTGAACAGGTTCCGCCTCCGGGTTGATTCTGCCTGTCACTTTGATGCTGGCTGCCTGCCTGTCCCCGCAGCGGCGCGTCATCCAGATTGAGTCCATCAAGGAAATCGTCGCGGTTGCCCACCCAACCGCCTCAGGCACTGAACTCCTGATCACCGCATGGTTTAAGGACACCCGGCTCAGCTCGGGCGAACCGCAGGTTCAACGACACGGTGACGCACTCCGTGTGGAGGTTCGGGCCAGTGCCAAGGGCGAAGCCCCGGGACATCTCGACCTGCGACTGAAGATCCCGGCCGGCGTGACTACCGTTGAGTTTGGCCGCAAGGGTGCGGTGGTCTGGAGCAAGTAGTCTGGGCGGTCGACTGCGGGCCGAGTGACGGCATGAACCAACCGGGGCGCGCGGGATAAAGCCCGATTGCCCGCGTCCGCAAGAAAAAACTCTTGCCCAGTTGGAAGGATCCCCGAATTCTCCCGTATCTTCCAACTGCCCAAGAGACAGGGAAGCGGCAATGTCGTCTGGTTTCACAGGAACGCTCGCACTCTGCAACACCTACACCTCTCACCCCGGACATGAAAGCTCCCCAGCCCGAGTTATCGAAGCTCGGTTTCATCAAGACCTTCGTCCTGCCGGCACTGCTGGTCTTTCTCATACCAGTCTTCTCGTGGTGGTTCTTCCGCCACGTGCAGGCGGACTTCGATCAGCAGGCCCTGACCTCCATCGAAAAGCAGATTGATGGCGAAACGGGGCCACCGGCGGACCAGCGCGCCAAGGCACGCGCCTATTTCCGTGAGCACCCGGTGTCGGAACAGCTCGCGGCCAGCGGTCCCGACGGGGAAAAGCTGCGGTCCGCGATGCCCTCGGGCTTGAAGTTTGATTATGCGCTCTTTCGCTGGATGATCCGGCTCTCGGCGTTCAGCATCCTGTCGGGCCTGGGCGTGTTCCTCCTCGGCGGGGTCAGCGTGTGGTGGTCGTTGCGCTCGCAGTCCGCCCAATACTACAGCCTGTCCGTCGGCTGGCACCTGCTCCGGATCTTCTCCACGCTGCAGGTGCTGATCCAGGCGGCGCTGGCGGTGGCGCTGTCGTTCTGGGTCACGGCCTTCTGGTTCCACATGTATTCGATCAAGCTGGTCGCCGTGGCCGCGGTGCTGGCGGTGGTAGCGTGCTTCGCCGTGATCGCCGCCATTTTCCGGAAGATTCATGATGAGTTCGTGGTGGGAGGTGCCTTGATCGAGCGCACGGCAGATTCGCCGTTGTGGGCGGACCTGGACCGCATCTGCCGGCAGGTCGGCACCCCGCCGCCGGACCGGATCATCGCCGGGATAGACAATAATTTCTTTGTGACCGAGCACGCCGTGACGCATGAGGGAAAAGTTTACGAAGGCCGCACCCTGTATGTGAGTCTTTCGCTGCTGAAGGTGCTGCAGGGCACGCAGGCCGACGCCGTGATGGCACACGAGATGGCGCATTTCAGCGGGGAAGACACGCTGTTCTCGAAGAAGATCGGCCCCTTGCTAAATCGCTATGAGGTTTACCTTCAGGCGCTGCGGGAGGGCGGACTTTCCCTGCCCGTCTTCTACTTCATGCTCTGCTTCCGGGGGCTGTTCCAATTGTCGCTCGGCCATCGGCGACGCGAGCGCGAGTTCCGGGCTGACCGCATCGCGGCGGAATGCACCTCCGCGGCGGACATCGCCCAGGCGCTGGTGAAGGTTGCGGCCTACTCGGAATACCGCGGCAAAGTGGAGCGGGAGTTGCTGGACAAGGAGCAGGTGCTGGAGACGGTGAACATCCCCCAGCAGATCTCCCTTGGCTTTCCCAAATTTGCCAGCACCCTGGTGGCGGAAGGAAAGCTGAACCAGGTGGAGACGGCCCACCCGTTTGACTCGCACCCGCCGCTGGACCAACGCCTCACGGCCGTCGGCGTCCAACTGTCCGGCGAATCGTCGCTCGCGGTCCTGCAAGGAGCGGCTGATGCGCGCTGGTTCCGGAACATTGCACGCGCCGAGGAACTGGAGCAGCAGCAATGGGCGGCCTACGAGGCGAAGTTCCGCGAGTTTCACGAGCAGGTGCTGGCCTATCGCTACCGGCCGGAAAACGATGCCGAACGCGCGATCGTATTGAAGTATTTTCCCGCCGTGACGTTGGAAGCGAAGCGGCAGGGCAACCTCACCATTGACCACGAAAAACTGCTCTACTCCGAATGGGAGGACGCGATCTACTTCAGTGAAATGACGAAATGCACCGGGGAGGAGAGCGCACTGGGGCACCCGCAGATCCGGATCGATTTCCAGCGCGAAATAGCCGACAAGCGCATCCTGCCGCTGGATGCGTTCAAAGTTGAGCAGCAGGCGGTGATAGACGCGTTCAATCGATTCTATTCGCGCCACCAAGCCATGCTGGCCTACCGCAAGGAGAAGGAACTGCTTACTCCTCCACCGTCACCACCAGGTTCCCCATGATGTAGTCCTTCCGCTCGGGCGTGTTCTTGCCCATGTAGAAGGTCAGGATGTCGGCGGCGTCGGTCTTGGAGGCGTGTTCCACGCGGCTCATCTTCATGCCCTTGCCGATGAACTGCTTGAATTCGTTCGGCGAGATTTCACCCAGGCCCTTGAAGCGGGTGATCTCGCAGTTCTTGCCCAGCTTGGCCGACGCCGCGTCGCGCTCGGCCTCGGTGTAGCAGTAGATCGTCTCGTGCTTGTTGCGCACGCGGAAGAGCGGCGTCTCCAGCACGTAGAGATGGCCGTCGTGGACCACCTGCTCGAAGAACTTCATGAAGTAGGTGATCATCAGGTTGCGGATGTGCATGCCGTCCACGTCGGCGTCGGTCGCGAGGATCACCTTCTCGTAGCGCAGGCCGTCGAGGTTGTCCTCGATGTCCAGCGCGCTCATCAGGTTGTAAAGCTCGTCGTTCTTGTAAACGATGTCGCGCTTGAGGTCCCACACGTTAAGCGGCTTGCCCTTGAGGGTGAAGACCGCCTGCGTGTTCACGTCGCGGCAGCTCGTGATGGAGCCGGCGGCGGACTGGCCCTCGCAGATGAAGACCATCGAGCCGCGGCCTTTGTCCTTCTTCCGGTCGAAGTGGACTTTGCAGTCCTTGAGCTGCGGGATGCGCAGCGTGACGGCCTTGGCGCGCTCGCGGGCAAGCTTCTTCACGTCCTGCAGCTCCTTGCGAAGCTGCTTGGTGTCCTCGACCTTCGCCATGATCTGCTCGGCGACGGCCTTGTTGCGGTTGAAGAAGTGCAGCAGCTCCTCGCGCACCTTGTTCACCAGTTCCGTGCGGATCTCGGTGTTGCCCAGCTTGTTCTTGGTCTGCGACTCGAAGAGCGGGTCCTGCAGGCGGATGGCCACCGCGCCGACCATGCACTCGCGCACGTCGTCGCCTTCGTAGCCCTTCTTGGAGTGTTCGTTCACCGCCTTGAGCAGGCCCTCGCGGAAGGCGCTCAGGTGCGTGCCGCCGTCGCTGGTGTATTGGCCGTTCACGAACGAGTAGAAGGACTCACCGTAGCGGCTGTTCGTGTGCGTGAAGCAGAACTCCAGCGTCTTGCTCGTGTAGTGCAGCGGCGGGTAGATCGGCTCCGCGTTGTCGGCGGCGAGGTCCTCCATTACGAGGTCCAGCAGGCCGTGGCGCGAGACGAACTCGTTGCCGTTGTAGATGAGCCGCAGCCCGGAGTTCAGGTAGCTGTAGTGGCGGAGACGCTTCTCGATGAACTCGGGCTTGAACTCGCTCTCCTTGAAGATCGTCGGGTCCGGCTCGAACTCAACCAGCGTGCCGTTCGGCTCGGTGGTCTTGCCCTTGTTCTCCTTCTTGAGCCTGCCCTGCTTGAAGGTCGCCTCGGCGAACTCGCCGTCGCGATGGCTGCGGACGGTGAAGTCCTTGGAGAGCGCGTTGACGGCCTTGGTGCCGACGCCGTTGAGGCCCACGCTGAACTGGAAGACCTCGTTGTTGTATTTCGCGCCGGTGTTGATCTGCGAGACGCAGTCCACGACCTTGCCCAGCGGGATGCCGCGGCCGAAGTCGCGCACGCGGACGTGGTTGCCCTCGACCTTGATCTCGACCTGCTTGCCGAAGCCCATGATGAACTCGTCAATCGCGTTATCAATGACCTCCTTGAGCAGGATGTAGCAGCCATCGTCGTAGTGCGCGCCGCTGCCGATGCGCCCGATATACATGCCCGTGCGCAGGCGGATGTGCTCGATGGAGGAGAGGGTCTTGACCTTGCTCTCGTCGTAATTGTGCTTCGTTTTTTCGTCAGCCATGTTTGGGAGCCGGTGACTACCGGAAAGCGCGGTGATTGCCAACTTGAAACGCCATGTTAAAACGCGGCGTGCCATCCACGCTGAAATCCACGGACCGCCCGAATCGCTCATCCTTCGGTGCCGGGCAGTTCGTCACGACGCGCTGGAGCCAGGTGGTGGCGGCGGGTCAGACCGCTGATTCCTCGCACGCCCGGGCCGCGCTGGAGCAGCTCTGCCAGACCTACTGGTATCCGCTCTACGCCTTCGTGCGCCGGCAGGGGCACGCCCCGCACGACGCGCAGGATCTCACGCAGGAGTTCTTCGCCCGGCTGCTGGAGCGGAACGCGCTTGGTGCGGCGGACCGCGAGCGCGGGCGCTTCCGCTCGTTCCTGCTGGCGACCTTGAAGAACTTCCTCCACGACGAGTGGGACAAGCTCCGCGCGCAGAAGCGCGGCGGCGGGCACCACGTCGTCTCGCTCGACGCCGGGGATGCCGAGTCCCGCTATGCCCTGGAGCCAGTGGACACCATGACCGCTGACCGTCTCTACGAACGCCGCTGGGCCATGCTGCTGCTGGACCGCGCCGTGGAGCGGCTGCGCGCCGAGCACGAGGCGGCGGGCAAGCTCGCGCAGTTCGAGACGCTCAAGGCGAGTCTCGCCGGGCCGCGTGAATCGCAGCCCTATGCTGAACAGGCAGTGAAGCTGGGGATGAGCGAAGGGGCGGTGAAGGTGGCGGTGCATCGCCTGCGCCAGCGCTACCGCGAGGTCATCCGCGCGGAGATCGCAGAGACGGTGTCGGATGCGGCGGAGGTGGAGGAGGAACTGCGGCATATCATCGCGGCGCTGAGCTGAGGGTGGAATCCGAAGCGATGCCCGCGAAACACGCGAATAGACGCGAAAATGGAAGGGCTTCAGGGCAACTACTGTGGCGGCAGGCGTCCTCGCCTGCCGTAGAGCTGGGCGTCCCGCCCGGCGGAGAGAATGCAACAGCCAAGCCGGATGGGGAAATGAGACCAAGTCGGTAGAGTGCCACCGGACGCCACCCCTCACCCCAACCCTCTCCCCTCCTTCGAGGAAGGGAGAGGGAGCCGGACCTGCGTCGCGCTCCTCATCGGCTATTCCACCGATTGTCATTGGGAATTGGTATCATACCACCCCTCAACGAATGTCATCGGCTCCAGGGCTGAAAGCCCGTCCGGTGAGAGCCCGGGCTGGAGCCGAGCAACGCGAGGCGGAGGCCCGGGTTCACGGTCCCATTTCGTCACCGCCCTGAAGGGGCGTGCGGACTTCGCTGGCCTGGTTGCCCGGGGCTGTCACCGCACGGGCTTTCAGCCCTGATTGGCAATCCACGCTGACGCTCTCTACTCCTCCGTCACGCTCACATCACCCTTGCCCGGACGGTCTGCGTTGTAAGCAACGTTTACCACCAACCGTTTCCCAGCACTCACGTTTACCTCTACCTCCTGCGTCCCAGCCTTGCGGTGGTTGAACTGCACCTTGTATCGTCCTGGAGGCGGCTCAGGGAGGGCGAATGAACCATCCGCCGCACTGACGGCAAAGAACGGATGGGCCACCACGCTCACGTAGGCGAACATCCACGGATGCACGTCGCATTTGAAGCGAAGGAAGGACTCCGGCTCCTTAAACCGAAAGTCCAGAGGTGCACCTCCTGGCAACTGCGCGCGGTTGCTCTCCTGGTTTCCATCGGCGGTCGGGGTAGGATGGACGTTGTGCAAGGTGGGATCGTCATTGAAGACGCGAATGACCTGTCCTGCCATCGCCGCGTTGATGTAGGGCAGATACTCGCACCCCCGCTGACGGATTTCGACCGGAGTCTCTGGCAATATCCATCGGCCCGGCGGCAGTTCCTTGATCACCACAAACACATTTGCGAGCCCGGCGTTCGTGCCGACGGCGTAAAAGCGGGTCATTACCCGGGCATTCAACTTGCCACAGGTCGGGTCCACCGGGATTTGCTGCTCCGGCGGCGGGGTGCCTTTCAAGATGACCCGGCCCACGATACCGTTGGCTGGCAAATCCTGCGTGGCGCGCACGGTGCCGCTGAAGGTTTGTGGTGAGGGCGGAACCACGGTGCGGGCAAGGACGGGCGGAATTTCAGCCAGTGGTTCGGTGGTGGCGGCCGTGGCCTTCGGGGCGGCGGGAGCTGGCGAAGGAGAGATTACATCGGTTTTGAAGGGCGCTGGGCGGCGGTCTTTGGGCCGGGCGGCGGCGGGCAGAATGGGCTGGCCGGAAGCTCCCGCTCTGGGGTTGGGGTTTGGCGGGTAGTCCTGCGCAGGCGGCTCCTCGATCTGGTTGAAGCGGAAGGAGAGCTTGGTGGCGAGCATAAGCACGCCGCCGACTGCGATGAGCACCGGGATGAGGACCAGGAGGCGGAGGCCGTTGGCTGCCTGCTGCGGGCGCGGTTCGGGCGGTTCGTTCATGGGAGGTCGCAGAAGGGAACACCGGGGCACGGAGAAAGTTGCGCACGCTGAGACGGTGGCAGCAGGCGTCCTCGCCTGCCGTAGAGCCGGGCGTCCCGCCCGGCGGAGAGAATGCAACAGCCAAGCCGGATGGGGAAATGAGA
>CAZOCL010000349.1:0-6942 GCA_964578245.1 uncultured Klebsiella sp.
CTGGCGCACCTTGGGCATGCGCGTCATGCCGCCGACGAGCACGACCTCGTCGATCTGCGCAGCCTTGACGCCCGCATCGGCCAGCGCCTTGCGGCACGGCTCGAGCGTGCGCTGGATCAGATCCTCGACGAGGCGCTCCAACTCGGCGCGGTTGAGCGTCTTCACCAGATGCTTCGGCCCATTGGCGTCGGCAGTGATGAAGGGCAGGTTCACTTCGGTGGTCTGCGCCGAGGAAAGCTCGATCTTGGCCTTTTCGGCGGCTTCCTTCAGGCGCTGCAGCGCGAGCTTGTCCTTGGTGAGGTCGATGCCCTCGGCCTTCTTGAAGTCCTCGGCCAGGAACTGCACCAGCTTGGCGTCGAAATCCTCGCCGCCCAGGAAGGTGTCGCCGTTGGTCGCCTTCACTTCGAACACGCCGTCGCCGATCTCGAGCACCGACACGTCGAACGTGCCGCCGCCGAGGTCATAGACCGCGATCGTCTTGCCGTCGTTCTTCTCGAGGCCATAGGCGAGCGCCGCCGCGGTCGGCTCGTTGATGATGCGCAGCACTTCAAGGCCGGCGATCTTGCCGGCGTCCTTGGTGGCTTGGCGTTGGGAGTCATTGAAATAGGCGGGCACCGTGATGACCGCCTGGGTGATCGTCTCGCCGAGGCGCGTCTCGGCGTCGGCCTTGAGCTTGGCCAGGATCATCGCGGAAACCTCGGGCGGGCTGAACTGCTGGGGCTTGCCATCCACTTCGACCTCCACGGCGGCGTCGCCATTGGCGGCCTTGACCACCTTGTAGGGGACGCGCTTGATCTCCTCCTGCACTTCGGAAAACTTGCGGCCCATGAAGCGCTTGATCGAGTAAACTGTGTTGCGCGGGTTGGTCACGGCCTGCCGCTTGGCGGCCTCGCCCACGACGCGCTCGCCCGACTTGGTGAACGCCACAACCGACGGCGTAGTGCGCTTGCCCTCGGAATTCTCCAACACTAGCGGTTCGCCACCCTCCATGACCGCCATGCAGGAATTCGTCGTGCCCAAATCAATGCCCAGAACTTTTGCCATAGTGTGAAGTTGTTAAAGTCAGGTTCTTCCCAAGCAGCGCGGGTGCCAACCCGGTCGATTCAGCCGTTTCCGACGAAATCACTAAGCAAAAGCAGTGAAAAGCGAACCTTTTCATGCCCTCGATGAAGCGCCGACGATTAACTCCTGTGTGCCAAGGCGGCACAGTTGCAGCTTGCTTGGCACTCCGAGTGGCACAGTCATAACCCTGATTTCTGTCTGGCCATGGAGCACCAGAGCCGCACGAGCCAGCCTGGTTCACCAATCCCAAATGGCTTCGTTTCGTAAAATTGCACCTCTGCGACCGTCCCGATCTTGCGGTGCCAGTCACCCTCTTGCCTTGGTGCCCATGGGTGTCCAATCGTTGTTTCAAACTGGCTTCGTTTCGCAAAACCCCTCGATCCCCGCTTCCCAGCTTTAGTATCCCTCCGAACACCACTCCCCCTGATTGGCTTCGTTTCGTAGACTGGGCCCCGTTCCGCCTCTGCGGTCCCAATTCGTGTCTGTGCGTGTTCATTCGTGGTTTCCTGCCGCCACGCACTCTGGTCCCGGGAGCCGCCGTCCCCAATGGCGTGGCGCAAATCAATTTGCAAAACTGGTCGGAATGTTTAGCTTCGCTGTGAGCCGATGCGTTTTCCATGAAAGCAGCTTATTTGCCCTGCCCGCCCAAGCGCCCAAGCGCCCAAGCCGGTTTTACCCTCATTGAACTGCTCGTGGTCATCGCCATCATCGCCATCCTGGCCGGAATGCTCCTGCCAGCCCTGAGCAAGGCCAAGGGCAAGGCCATGGGCACCAAATGCCTGTCCAACAACAAGCAACTCCAGCTCGCGTGGGCGCTTTACTCGGGTGATCATGACGACCGGATCGTGCTCAACGATAATCTCGGAGGCGGGCTTGCCGACGTGAACCGAACGTGGGCCGCTGGCTGGATGCAGCAACCCGGCGGGGCCCATCAGGCAGCCTGCCCGAATTGCGACATCGACCCCGCCTTCTTCATGACCGCCCTGCTGGGCCGTTACGCTGTGAACCCGGGCGTCTACCAGTGCCCTTCGGACAAGACCCCCTATCCGGGCAGTGGCAGGACGGTGCCCTACATCCGGAGCGTGACCATGAACATCTTCATGAACCGCTCTCAGTTGGCGCTTAATTCGCCCGGTTACAAGCTGTTCACCCGGCATACCGAAATGGGGAAGCCATCCGACTTGTTCGTCTTCATCCACGAATCTCCTCAAACCATCGAGGACTGCATCTACCGCCTCGATCTCGGGACGGCGGGCGGAGCCTTCCCCACCTGGGCGGCTGCCTATAATGTCTTTGAGAACGCGCCCGCCGCCCTCCATTCCGGCTCCACCACCATTAGTTTCGCCGACGGACACGTGGAGGCGCACAAATGGAATCAATTGAGCACTTGGAACGGGGTCCCCATCGTGGCCAACAACCAAGTAGACATCGACTGGCTCAAGAGCCGGGCCTCAGAATAGTTGTTCACGCCGCAATCCAATCTGGCTCAGTGCCCACCATGAGCCTCGGCTCTCGTCTTCTTCTATGCTTCTCACCCTGCAGTTTACTTCATCAGGCAAACGGCGTTCCGCTGGTTTCACCCTGATCGAATTGCTCGTTGTCATCGCGATCATCGCCATCCTCGCCGGGATGCTCCTGCCGGCCCTGGCGAAAGCCAAGGACAAGGCGGCGGGCGTGAAATGCCTCAGCAACGTAAAACAGCTTCAACTCGCCTGGGCGCTCTACAGCGGTGATCAGGATGACCGGATGGTCCTCAATGATCACTCCCAGCTGGCCTTGACCCAGACCAATTTGACCTGGTGCACCGGCTGGATGCAGGCGGGCGGCAACTATGGGCTTTCCCCCGGTTGCGAGAACAACTCTCAGTTCTTCATGGATGCGCTGCTGGGCCGCTATGCCGGCACCCCGGCCATCTTCAAATGTCCGTCGGACAAATTCAAAATTGGCGCCTATCCCCAGCCGTATGTCCGCAGCGTGACCATGAACATCTGGATGAACGACCCCGGCCTGGCTGCCACCCCTGTCATTCTGGGCGGCAAGACCTGGTATGTCCGCCTGGCCAGCATGGGCCGGCCCAGCGACCTGTTCGTCTTCATCCACGAAGATCCTAACACGATTGACGACGGCCAATACCGGCTGGACAACATCGCTCAGCCTTGGACCGTGATCGAGAACTCACCCGCCGCGCTGCATGGAGGCGCCACGAGCATGAGCTTCGCGGACGGCCATGCCGAGTCACACAAATGGAATATCCTGACCGTCAACAACGGCGTGCCCATCGTGCAGGCGACGGCGAACCCGACGGATGCCCAGTGGCTTAAATCACACGCGTTTGAATGACGCTTGTGAATCCCCGATCTGAATGATTCCCCTCCTTCCAACCTCTGCTTCCATCAATTGGCCATGAACACCGCGGTCCGCAAAGCCGGCTTCACCCTCATTGAACTCCTGGTCGTCATCGCCATCATCGCGATTCTCGCCGGCATGCTCCTGCCCGCCTTGTCCAAGGCCAAGCAAAAGGCCCAGGCCACGCAGTGCCTCAGCAACATGAAGCAGCTCCAACTGGCCTGGATGCTCTACTACGAGGACAACAACAACCGGCTGGTGCCTTGCGGAGCCCCGGGAAATCTCAATCCCGGCACCAACCAGTCATGGTGCGTCGGCAACATGCGCGCCGCCCCCTCTGATGGCAGCGAGACCAACCCGCAGTTCTTCATGGATGCCCTGCTGGGCCGCTATGCCAACGCCGCCAGGGTCTTCAAGTGCACGGCGGACAAGACGATTTACACGCCCTCCGGCCAGCCTTACGTCCGCAGCGTGGCCATGAGCACCTGGATGAACAACACGCCGCGCAACGGGGCCCCGCCCCTGCCTCAGTATCAGTTTTATACCCGCGCTGATCAGTTGCAGCATCCTAGCGACCTGTTCGTCTGGGTGGACGAGGATGCCATTTCCATCGACAACGGCGACTTCCGGCTCGATCTGGACCAGTTCACCAGTTTCAACAACGCCCCCTCGGCCATGCACAGCCAGTCCAGTGCAATTGGCTTCGCTGACGGCCATGTCGAACTGCATCGGTGGAATCAGGTGCAGACTGCCACCGCCGCCTATCTCAGCGGGCCAGTGGTAAGGCCCTCGAATAACACCACCGATGTCACCTGGCTCAAGAGCCGGGCTTCGGAACAGCAATAACCCCCCGGCCGTTTTTGACAGCCAGCTAGATGAACCTCCACCCCTCACTCAGTCGCCAGTTTGGCTTTACCCTCATCGAACTCCTCGTGGTGATTGCGATTATCGCCATCCTCGCCGGGATGCTCCTGCCCGCGCTGGCCAAGGCGAAGGACAAGGCGATGGCCACCAAGTGCCTCGCCAACAACAAGCAGTTGCAACTGGCTTGGACCCTGTATGCCGGGGACTTCGACGATCGGATTTGTCGCGGCGGGAACGGCGGGCTGATCACCACGACGAACTCCACCTGGTGTGCGGGGTGGATGCGACCGGGCGGGGGCGTCTATGCGGCGGGTGACGAAACCAACACGGCTTTCTTTATGGACGCGCAGCTTGGGCGCTACGCCCTGAACGCGGCGCTGTTCAAATGCCCCTCTGACAAGTTCAGGTATCCCGGCACGGTGGACGTCTTTTGCCGCAGCGTCTCCATGAACAACTGGATGAACGGCAGCGCGCGCATGATTACCAATCCAGCCTTTACTCCCGTTCCGAAGGTCTATCTGCGGGTGACTGATATTTCCAATCCCACTGAAAAGTATGTCTTCCTGCACGAGGATCCGAACAACATTGATGACGGTTACTTCGCCATCGACATGTCGGTTCCGAATGGCTGGGGATCGGACAACTCGCCGGCGGCCATTCACAGTGGCACCACCGCCATGGGATGGGCCGACGGGCGCGCTGAACTCCACAAGTGGCAGACAATCAGGCTCTCGACCGGCTCGGCGATCCCAAACGTGCTGCGTCTGGACAGCAGCGTCAGCGGCGTCGGCACGGACATTGACTGGCTCAAGCAACACACCACCGAGTAGCCGCACAAACGCGGTTGTGTCCCGCCCGGCGCGGGATCAGCCGGAGCAACAGTAGAATGCCGAGCGGGGCAGGATTTCCTCAACGCCTCCAGACAGGTGCAGCCGTTGCGGCTGGTCTCCGCGCCAGACCGGCGTATCCCGGGATGACCTGTCACCGTGGCCGCGTGCCAGTTCCCGCTTGCCCCGTCCGAGGCGTCCAGTAGCTTCGGTCCATGCCGAAGAGCACCTGGATCATTCCTTCGATCCTCTCGGCGCTGCTCATCGTGGGCGCGCTGGGCTGGACCGTATGGCAGCGCGGCGCGGATCTGGCCACCGCCCAGGCCGCGCTGGAAGCGGCCCGTCACGCCGCGGAGCAGAACGCCGCCCAGGCCGCTGCCCTCAAGACGGATCTCGACGAGACCAAGGCCGACATTACCGAGCTGCGCGAAAAGCTCGCCACGGCGGAAAAGGAAATGGTGTCCGCCTCCAAGACCAAGAACACGCTGGAGGAGGAGATGCGCGCCGCGCTCCAGTCCAAGGACATCACCATCTCGCAGCTTCAAGGCAAGCTCACCGTCAACATCCTCGACCACCTCATGTTTGACTCCGGCGAGGCGGCGGTAAAAACCGAGGGCCAGGAAGTCCTGCGCCGGCTCGCTGCCGTGCTCGCCACCCACACCAATCGCGCCATCCATGTCATCGGCCACACCGACAACGTGCCCATCCGCGCCGCCGCGCGCGGCCGCTTCCCGAGCAACTGGGAACTCTCCACCGCGCGCGCCACGGCGGCGGTGCGCTTCCTCCACGAGCAGGCCGGTGTGAATCCCCGGCAGCTCGGCGCGCTCGGCTACGGGGAGTTTCATCCCGTCGCGGATAATTCCACGACCGAGGGCCGGGCGAAGAACCGCCGCATCGCGGTGGTGGTGCTGCCGGAGGAGCTGGCCGCGACCAATCCGAAGCCGCCGGAGCCGCCCGCGCCGCCGGGCGAGGGGAAGTAGCAACACACGGCCACTGGGCTTACCTCGCCTCGATGACGGTCATACCAGTAGCGGTGAACGTCTCATATCGTCCTTCGTTCCAGAACGCCCTCGGTGAGGGAGGAAAACACAAAGCATATGCTGTCAAGCGGACGTCCTTCATTTTCGGGTCACCGCGCAGAAACGCCAAAGCATGTCCACTCCAATGGTCGCCCGAGAGACGGAAATAGATGCTGCCTTTCCTTAACTTTCCTTCGGGGGGCAGCGCGCACAAGCGCATGCAAAACACACTCTCCTCGGATTTCAGGCGAACGGGAATCCAGCCGGCCAGCCCCTCAATTTTGTAAAGCTCCACATGCTGGAGCCATCGTGCGTCGGTAAGAACTCGACGCACGTCGGCTCCGGAAGCACCGGGACGCACATGCCTGCCCAACAAAATGAAAATCGCCCTGACCCTTTCCTCTTCGCTAATTGTTAGGTTGTTAGCGCGAGCATTTAGTGAAGCGACGCTCTCGCCCTTTGGCAAAATGGTGCGCTCGTTCCAAGCCTGTCGTTGGTGCGCGCAGCCGGACAACAGCACTGCGACAACGGCCCAGAGATTGAGAGGGAGAACGCACGAGGCCAACCGTTGAGATTCAGTCTTCAAACGAGTCTCACGGGAACAGCCCGCGCAGCTTCTTCGCTTCGCGCACCCGCGCCACACCCAGCGAGAGCGCGGCCATGCGCATGGAAATCTTGTGCTTCCGGCTCAGCGCCAGGGTCTGAGTGAAGGCATTCTCCAGCAGGCGGAAGAGCTTGTCGGTGATCTCCGACTCGCTCCAGAAGAAGCTCTGCAGGTCCTGCACCCACTCGAAGTAGCTCACCACCACGCCGCCCGCGTTGCA
>CAZOCL010000350.1:0-5491 GCA_964578245.1 uncultured Klebsiella sp.
CGCATTGGAAGAACTGGCGGCTGTGCAGGCCGCTGCGGAGGATGAAGTGGCCTTCCAGCAGCGCGCCGGTCTGGCGGAACAAGCGCAGGGCATCGTCATTCGTCATGCGCGCAGTTTAACGAGGCCCCACGGCTTCGGCCAGAAGTATGGCACAGGAACGCAACCCGCTAACGCACCACCTTATACAACGAACTGCCCGCCAGCTTCGTCGGCAGGCTCAGGAGGAACCGCCCACAGGTGACGTAGAGCGTCCGTCCATCCGGGCCCCCAAACGCACAGTTCGTGATGGTGTCCTCCGGCGTCTCCACAAACGCGACCAGCTTGCCCTGGGGCGAGAGGACGTGGATGCCAGGCCGGGTGTCGAGCGTCTCGCTGGAGCCCCGGGTTTTGTGCAGGCCGGCGGCGATGTAGAGATTCCCCGCCTCGTCCAGGCGCATGCCGTCGCCACCACGACCGGGATAGAAGGTGTAGAGCATGCGGTGATTGGTGAGCGTGCCGTCGGGCTTGAGATCGTAGGCGCGGATGTTGCGGGCGCGGTTCAGGCGTCCGTCCGACTCAATCAGGTAAAACGTGTGGCTGTCCGGCGTGATCGCGAGGCCGTTCGGCATGTCGATGTCCGGCGCAGCGAGGATGCGGGCGGTCTTGCCGTCCGGATCAATGCGATAGACGGCGTTCACGTTGCCCGTGGCCGCGTTGGTGTTGGCGAGGCGCGAGGTGAAGTAGATGCGTCCGATGCCATCCACGCAGAGATCATTCGGCGCGCCGAGGGGGAAGCCGTTGAACTTGTCGCACAGCACGGCCTGGTCGCCGGTCTTGAGGTCGGTGCGGGTGACGCGGCCATTGGTGCCGTCCGCTGCTTCGCACATCAGCAGCCGGCCCTGCTGGTCGAAGGCCTGGCCGTTGGCTCCGTTGCTGGGCTTGCGGAACGTGGACAACTGCCTGGCCTTCGGCTCCCATTTGAGAATCTCGCCGGTGTTCGTGAAGTAAACATTGCCATCGGCATCCACCGCCGGGCCTTCGGTAAAATTCTTCGTGCCGGGCAGCGTGGTTTCGGTCTGGAGCGCGCCGAGATACTTCGCCGTCTCCAGGCCGGCGTAGCGGTCGGCAGCGCTGAGTGACGCGGTGAGGAGGGAGGATAGGACGAGGGCAGTGAGGGTGCAGCGTTGGCGCATGACCTGTCTTGACGCACGCGCGGGCTACGGACTTCGCTGGAGTTGGACGGGCTTGGGCTTTTGGCCGTCCTCGGTTAAGGTCACGCCGATGGCCGACGAACCCAGACCCGCGCCCACGCTGGCGGAGGAATTCCTCGTGGAGTTCCGCGCCTTCTGGGCGTGGCTGCCGGAGAAGCCGCTGTTCTTCACGCTGCTCGGCGCGTGGGCGGTGCTCTTTCACTTCCTCGGCCACTGCTCGTTCAACTTCACGCAGCAGCCCTCGCTCTTCGCGTGGATGTGGGGGGCGTGGAGCGCGCCGGCGCTGGAGGCGGAACACGGCAAGCTCGTGCCCGTGGTGGTGCTGGTGCTGCTCTGGCTGCGGCACAAGGAACTGATGGCCACCCCGACGCGGCGCTGGCTGCCCGCGCTGGGCGGGCTGGCTGTGGCGCTCGCCATCCATGTCATCGGGTTCACCGTGCAGCAGCCGCGCGTCTCCATGGTGGCGCTTGCGGGCGGGGTCTGGTGTCTCGTGGGGCTGGTATGGGGACCGGGCTGGCTGCGGAAGACGTTGTTTCCGTTTCTGCTGCTGGGCTTCTGCGTGCCACTGGAGGCGTTGGGCGAGGGAGTGCTCTTCCAACTGCGCCTGCTCGTGACCAAGATTTCCGTTGGCATCGGTCATTCCCTGCTGGGCATGGACGTGGTGCGCGATGGCACGCGCATCTTCAATTCGACGGGGTCCTTCAACTACGACGTGGCCCCGGCGTGCAGCGGCATCCGCAGCCTCGCGTCGTTGCTGGCCGTGACCACGATCTATGGCTACGTGACGTTTCGCACGCCATGGAAACGAGCGCTGATGATCGCGCTGGCCGCGCCGCTGGCCGTAGCGGGCAATGTGGCGCGCATCACCACGGTGATCATCCTGGCCGAGGCGTTCGGGCACAAGACGGGTGCGGCGGCGGAGACGAATCTCGGCTATGTCACCTTCGGCGTGGCCATCGGGCTGATGCTCCTCGCGGGGTGGCTGCTGCGGGAAAAATCCAGCCCGGTAGGGCGAGACTCTGTCGAGCCCCATTCCGAGCGGAGCGAGGCGAGCGGAGCGAGCATCTCCTCTTCTGCGGCCAACCAAGATGCTCACTCCGCTCGCGCCGACTCCGTCGGCAAATGGGGTTCGACGGAGTCTCACCCTACCGGGGCAGGTTCGACAGCGTCTCACCCTGCCGGGGCGTTGATCGGCGCTCCGCTCGTCGCGGCCTTGTTCCTGATGGCGGCTGCGGGCGGCGTGATTTACAAACTTCAGGCCCGCCAGACACTGGGCCGGGCCGGGGTGATCGCGGAGCCGCAGGAAGGCTCGCAACGCTGGCGGATTCCTTTGCCAGAACAGGTCGCTGGCATGCCCTCAAAAGAGGTGCCGGCGGTGGAGGAAGAATTGACCGGCCTGCCCCCTGACACGTCCTTCGGCAAGCGCCTCTACACGGCTGCGGATGGCTCGCCGCTCCTGCTGCAGGTCGTGCTCATGGGCCGTGACCGCACCAGCATCCACCAGCCGCAATACTGCCTGACCGGCCAGGGCTGGCTCATCGAGAAGACCGAGGAGGTGCGCTTGCCCGTGGCCAAACCGCAGCCGCGCGAACTGCCCGCGCTCAAGCTCACCGCGAGCAAGGTCATCACGCTCAACAACGGCCAGCGGGTGCCGGTGCGCGCGATCTACGTGTATTGGTTCGTGGCCGATGGGGCGATCACCGCCCATCGTTCCGAACGGCTCACCGCGATGGCCAGGGAATTGTTGCACACCGGCACGCTGCAACGCTGGGCCTACGTGGCCTGCTTCGCGCAGTGCCTGCCGGGCGATGAGGAGAAGACCTTCGCCCGCGTGAAGGAGTTTGTGGCCGAGGCGGTGCCGGAGTTTCAACGCTGAGGGTGCGGATGCCGGTTGAACAAGCCCGGCCCGGTCACGTCTGGTGAAGGAATCATGACACCGACCACCCCCTCCCGTTTCCGCCGGTTTGTTCCCGCCGCTGCTGCTGTCTTGCTGACCACGCTGGCGGGTCCGGTGCACGCGGCGGCAGCCAGCAACGAGGCCGCGCTGGCACCGGTCTATCGCGGGGCGCAGCCGGTGGCCGCGCAGGCGGATGGCAGCTTCCAGATCGAGGCGGAGGAGTTCGCCGTGAAGTCCGGCGGCGCGACCGGCTGGCGCACCATGAACTGGGGCGAGAATTATTACGCCGCCTCACTCGCCAATGCCTTCCTCAGCCGCAAGGGCTGTCTCGGCGCGTCCGAGCAGTGCGCCCGCACCGAAGCGACGGTGGAGATCGAAGTGACGGCGGCCGGAAAGTATCTCGCACTGGCGCGTTACGAGGCCACGTTCCGTTTTGAGACGCGGTTCCGGCTGCGGGTCGAGCAGGGCGGGCAGGTGAAGCTCGACCGGGTTTACGGAGCGCGGGAAAACCCGAAAATCTGGGCCTTCCGCCAAGGCGTGAAGCCCGAAGTCGGCTGGGACTGGGGTCCGGTGGAAAACACGGTGTGGGAAGGCCACGACGCGTGGGTGGAACTCGCCCCGGGCCGCGCGAAGCTCACGCTGGTCGCCGAGAACCAACCCGAACCAGCCGCGCGACGCCATGTGGATGTGCTCGTGCTCACCCAGGACGAGGCGGGTGTGAAAGCGCGCATTGCGAAGGAGAATTATCTGCCGCTCGATGGTTTGCTCACGCAGGCGGGCGACGTCTTCCTCAAGTTTCACAACCTCTCCACCGCGCCGGCCACGCTCACGGTGCCGGCGGGCGTCGAGCACTCGCCGTATTGGATTCACCAGCGCGCGTGGAAGCCGAAGACGCTCACCGCCGAGGCCGGTGCGGTCACGGAGTGGGAGGAAGTCGGCAGCCTGCTGGACTCGCTCAACGACGGTCAATGGCGCTTCAACGCCGCGTCGAAGACCAAGGGCGCGCCGGTGCATTACCGCCTGGAGTTCGGTGTGAAGAATGCGGCGGGCAAGCTGGAGTCGGTGGCGAAATTCGAGAGCCACACCAACGCGCTGGAAATCGCCTACGACGCCAACACGCGCTACACGCGCCGGGTCCGCACCACGGACACGCTGCTCTATGAGATGCTCGCGTATCTCAAGAAGAGCCCCGTGCGCGGCAAGCCGCCGGAGCGCACGCTGATCTACGGCTACACCTTTGACGAGCGGCCCGGCGACGCGAAATACACCGCCGCACGCGAGGAGTTTCTGCGGTTGTTCTCGTTGAATGTGCGGCCCAAGAACGCCAAGGCCGGACCCCGTGGTTCCACCACCTACATTGACGTGCGGGGCGTGGTGACGCCGAAGCTCGCCGAGCATTTTGAGAAGATGAAGCAGGACGGCCAGAAGCTGGAAGACATCCGCGTGGTGAGCCTCGGCGATGAAATCGGCCTGGGCCGTCCGCCGGCGAAAAGTGACGAGCCGTTCCGTGAATGGGCGCGCGGGCGCGGCTTCAAGCCAGACGAGATCAATCCCGCCGCCGGTGGTGACTGGGCCAAGGTGGCCTTCGATGCCTCCCCAGCCCTGCGCGAGTCGAACCCGCGCCTCTACTACTTCGCTCAGCTCTACGCGTATCACTTCGGCATCCAGCAATTGAAGGAGCGCACGGACATCATCAAGCGTGCGCTGCCCAACGCGGACGCGGGCGCGAACTTCTCCCCGCACCACGGCCCGCTGTATCTCGGCGACACGCACCAGTGGATCTCGTTGTTCCGGGCCGGTGGCATGACCATGCCGTGGAGCGAGGACTACATCTTCCAGGTGCCGGTCGGCTCACAGCAGATGAACAACCTGCTGCTCGACCTGGCCCGGGCTGCGAACCGCTATGCGCCGCGCCGTGAAAGCCATTTCTACGTGATGCCGCACGATCCCGGCAACCGGCCCGAGAGCTGGCGGCGGCTCTTCTACGGGGCGCTCGGCCACGGCATGACAGTGGTGAACCTCTTCGAGTTCCGGCCCGTGCAGGCGGCCTACACGGAGAACTACGTCAACAGCCCGGACATGTTCGTCGAGGTGCGCCGTGCCTTTAACGAACTGACGACCTTCGAGGACGTGGTGCAGGACGGCCGCCCGCGCTGGGGCAAGGCCGCGCTATGGTATTCGCAGGCCGGGGATGTGTGGCAGAATCACAAATCACCCTTTGGCCCGAACAAACGCTCGCTGGCAATTGCGGTGCGGCACCAGCAAACCCCGATCGACATCGTGGACGAGGAAGACGCGTTACGCGGCACGCTCGCGGGCTACACAGCGCTCTATCTGACCGACGCGAATGTGAGCCAGGCCGCATCCCGCACGCTGTCCGACTGGGTGCAAAAGGGCGGCCAGC
>CAZOCL010000350.1:5591-6928 GCA_964578245.1 uncultured Klebsiella sp.
GTGAGCCAGGCCGCATCCCGCACGCTGTCCGACTGGGTGCAAAAGGGCGGCCAGCTCTTCGCCACGGCCGGGGCGGGCCTGCTCGACGAATTCAACCAGCCCAACGCCACGCTGCGCCCGCTCTTCGGTATCCAGCCGCAGGCCCTGAACATCGCGACAAATCCCGCGGTGAACTTTGAGAAGACGGACTTGCCGTTCGCCGAGGCGATTGACCAGGTCACGATGAAGTCGGGTGGGGCCATCCCGGTCTTCGGCGGTCTGGGCAAGTTCACTGCCAGCGGCGGCGAGGTGCTCGGGACGTTCAAGGATGGTTCGCCTGCCGTCGTGGCAAAGACGCACGGCACGGGCCGCGTGATCTACTGCGGTTTTCTCCCCGCGCTGAGCTACTTCCAGCCCGCGATGCCCAAGCGCCCGGGTGATCGCACCAGCGCCTCGGACTCGCTCGCGCACTTCATCCCGACGAAGTTCCACGCGGGCGCGAGCCAGCTCCTCGGCCTGCCGGTGGAGAAGGCCGAGCGCCCTGTGGTCTGCTCTGAACCGCTCGTGGAGGCGAACCTCCTCGAGTCGAAGACCGCCGCGACCCTCGTGCTGGTAAACTGGACGCCTACGCCGATCAAGGGCCTGAAAATCACGCTCCAGACGGCACTGCCACAGAAGAAGATCGAACTGGCCAGCGGCGGAAAAGTCACAGCGAGCAAGCAGGGCGGCCAGACGGTGCTGACGCTGGATCTGGATGTCGCGGATGCGGTGATTCTGCGCTGAGCGAAGTCACTTGCCCGGCGCGGCCTTGAAGGGACTGCGCTCTGGCGCTTCGGCGTGCGGGACGCTGTCGAGCATGCCGCGCAGCAGCCAGTTCATCGCGGGCACGCGGTGGCGCAGCCAGACGCTCATCGGCTCGGGCCGGGCACCGATGCTGGCCTTGGGTTCGAGGGCGGTGCGCCCGAGCGAAAGCCGTCGACAGCCCCATTCGATGGCATCAGCGACCGTCGCGTGCAGCAGCCGCAGGTAGAGCGGCACGCCTTCCTCTGCCGCCGCGCGGTCGAAGCCGATGTAATAGCCGATGGCTGTGTCGCCATCGCGGAGTGTCGTGACAAAGCCCAGCAATTCCTCGCCGCGCCGGATGACCGTGCAGCGAAAGTCGTCGCCCGCAGCCTCGGCAAGCGCGGGCAGGAAGCTGTCCGGCAACGTGACGAGCTTCACGGCCGCACGGGATTGCACGGCGAGATACAGTTCGTGCAATCGCCTGGTCGCGGACTTGAGGTCGGTGAGCCGCTCCACGACGCAGCCCGCCGCCGCGAGCTTCTTGATCTGGTCGCGGCAGTTGCGGCGATACTTGG
>CAZOCL010000351.1:0-6896 GCA_964578245.1 uncultured Klebsiella sp.
GTTCTTCTTGGCCGAAATGAAGCGGATGGTCGCCTCGCTCAAGCCCGGCGGAACGGTGTCCGACTCGATGTTCGTGACGAAGCCGTATTTGTAGTCGGATGCGACGAACTCTTCGATGGTGTTGAGGGATTCGCTCATGGGAAATGGGATGGTTGGTTATTTCTGCTTGGCCACGCAATCGGGACAGAGGCCGTGGAGGTTGGTTTCAATCAGCTTCAACCGGAAGCCGCGCGGCAGTTTGATATGGGCCTCCTCGGGCGAAATGGTCTGGAGGATGTCGTAAACGCTGCCGCATTCGTCGCAGTAGAAATGCGAGTGGTCCTGCATGTTCGGGCAGTAGCGCGTCGCGCCGCGGTCCAGCGTGACCTGCCGGACCATGCCGCACTGCACCAAGGCGTCGAGGCAGTTGTAAACCGTGGCCATCGAGATCTCCGGCATCTTGGACTTGGCCCGCATGAAGACCTGGTCGGCGGTCGGGTGATCCATCTTCTCGCGGAGCACCTCGTGGACCTGCTGCCGTTGGGGCGTCAGGCGTAGCCCGCTGTGGGCCAAGCGTTCGTTCAGGTTGGTATCCGACGGGGATTTACTCGCAACCGCATTCATGGTTGAAATCTAGCCAGCACCCCCGAAACGTCAAGATTTAGAATTATTCTAAATGCAAGCAATCGGGTTCGGCAATTCCTGCTGGATTGCCTTCGGCGCGGCAGGTAGTCAATGGGCTGACACATGAAGCGCGCCATTCTCATCCTTTCCATCATTGCTCTCGTCCTGGGCACCGCCTGTCGGAAGAAGGATGCTCCCGGGGGGAAGCTGCCGCCTCCCAGCCCCGCCGTTGCGCAAGCGATGAATGAAATGGAGCAGAGGCTTAGCAGCGGAGACGTCCAAGCCCAACTGCAGGTGCTCACTCAATTACTCCAGGCCTGGGTGATGTCCAAAAACACCTTCCCTGAGGACGTTCAGGAGTTCGTGAAGGCCGGAACCATCGCCAAACTGCCCACCCCGCCTTCGGGTAAGAAGTTCGCGATTGATCGGCAAACCATCCGGGTCGTGCTGAAGGACCAGTGACTTCAGTTCACTGGGTGTCCCAAAGAGCGATCGGGTCGCCCGCTAGAATCGTTGCGCCGGTCGTGGGATGCTGGAAGCCAAACTTGCTCGCTGGCATGAACTCAGCGCGGCCACTGATGAAAATGGCACTGGAAAGCTTTGAATGCCGGTTGAAAACGCGCTCTGCGAAGGTGCCACCGGAGGAACCGTAGCCGCTATACCATGGTTCGTTCCAGGGGGAGCGCCACAGGATGGTTCCGGAGAAGGGATCCACTGGTTTCCAATCGTCCACGTTCAGCGTCGGGCTCGGCGTGGAGGCCTGTGTCATGGAGGCGGCATCCGCTAGGACAATAGTGTTCTCCGGGTTGGCGATCTTGTGCTCTTTCAGAGAATTGTTGCCGGTTGGGATCCAGAAGCCGAGATCGGGATGATTCATGCCGATGCCCAGACCGCTGCCGGTCTTGACACCCGGGCAGCGGAAGATTTCCCGGTTCCCGCCTAGCTGTGACAGGAGCAGATCCGGCCACCAGACGTAAGTGCCCCCGTTGGGTGCCACGGGATTGGGCACGCTGTAGTTGGCGCGGGCGAGTTCCACACACTTGCCGTCCGAATCATCGGTGTAAAACTTGTAGGCAAACGCGATCTGGCGGGAGTTGGCCATGCATCGCGTGCCGGCCGCCTTTTCCTTCGCCTTGGCCATGGCGGGCAGGAGCATCCCGGCCAGGATCGCAATGATGGCGATAACCACCAGCAATTCGATCAAAGTAAAGCCTTCGCACCAGCGCGGTTTGTCGGTCTGCATAGACGAACGTTTCGGATTCAATGTGCTCATCCGACGTTTTTGCCAAACGCAGCCTTCGATTGAGATGCTTGTAACATCACGGATCGTGAACTCGGGCGGAGTGCCGGTCCGTGGTTTCCCGGACTGATTTTCGGTTCAAAAGTTACCCGAGATCCTTGCCCAGGCAGACGCTTGCTTCCGGCGAGAGACAGTATTCTCCGAACAAAGGGATGAGGTTGAAACCAGTGGCACGATAGAGCGCCAGCGCGGCGGCCTGATGGATGCCGGTTTCGAGGACGAGCCGGCGAATGCCGAGCGTCCGTGCCTCCGCTTCGAGTGCGGTAACGAGACGACGTCCCAGCCCCTTCCCACGCAGGTCCGGAGCCACATACATCCGCTTGAGCTCCGCGGTCTCGGCGTCAATCCGCCGGCAGGCACCGCATCCGACGGGAGTCCCCTCGTGATAGACGATCAGGAAGACTCCTCGCCCGCCGGATACCTCCTCCGGATCGAGGCGGAAGTGCGTCGCGCCGGGCTCCACATAGACGCCGCTGAGTTCGGCGTTCAAGGCGGCGATGAGGGTGCGGCTGGCGGCATCGGCCAGGTCCGCGCGCGCGATGGTGATGGTTTCCGCGGTCATGTTCCAAAGACTTATGCCTTCCCGCGAATCAACTCAATGGCTAAGCTGCTGCCCCGCGTTGCCGCGTTGTGACGCCTTTGTTCGACATTGGGGATCGGCTGTCCAAGGTGATGTGGACGCTACGACCATGCTCCCCGGCAGCGAGTGGTGGCGGCTGGCCACTGGCGTTGGAAACGTCCCGCCTCATTTCGGCGGCACTGGCTGCCCCGGCGGCGGTTTCGGCCAGAAATCATTGAACGGACGGGCGTCTACGATCTGGCCTTGTTTCACCAGCAGGGTGCGTAGCTTGTCCACCGGCAGTTGGTGCAGCGGGGTGCGTTCCCCGAGGCTGAGGGCGGCGCCGAGGCCGCAGGCCTGGCCGAGAATCATCCATACGGGTTCCACGCGGATGGAGGAGAAGGCCACGTGGGACGAAGAATTGGCGACCGGCACGAGCAGGTTTTCCGCCTCCGCGCGCTTGGGCAGCAGGCTGCGCCAGGGGATCTCGAAGGGCTGCACCGCCTGATTAATTTCACCGTCCGTGTGAAACCCCGGGCCGTCCGGGAACAGCTCGACGGGATGCACGTCCATATACCAACTGCACACCCCGACTCCATCAAGCTTGAAGCGCTCCGTCACGCAGTCGCGCTGGGTCATGACGAATTCGCCGACGAGGCGGCGGCCCTCGCGGACGTAGATGTGCCAGGGCCAGTTGCCATTGTCGGTAAACTCATCCTTCGCCAGGCCCCACAAGGCCGCTTCCTCGCGCACGGGCTGGGGCACGGCGGGATCGGTCAGCAGGAACCAGAGGTAGCCGGCGCTGTGCTGGCGGTGGGCGCGCTCGATTTCCGCCCGCAGTGCGCGTCCGGCCTCGATGTAATCCCACGAATGCCCTGGCCACTCCGCCGTGCGCGAGTCAGTCTTGGCATTAGGCATGCGGTTGAGGGGCAGGGCGCTTTGCAGATGCTTGGCCCGGGCCTTCAGCATTTTGGCCAGCAGCCAGGCATAGTGCGAGGGGTGGTAACCCGGCGGCTCGGTGAAGGGCACGCGGTTTGCCGCCGCGTCGGTGAGGCAGCAGCGAAAGTCGAAGGGCTGAAGTTTTCGGTCGCCCTCGCCGGCTTTTTCCGGCGGGTAGGTGGCTCCGGCCAGGGTTTCACCATATTGGGCGCGGGATTCCCGCCCGAGATGGAACGTGCAACGGGTGAGCGCGAGCAGGTCGCCCTCATAGCTGGCATCCAGGAAGACCTTGCCCCGGAAACCGCGTCCGTTCACGGTGCGCAACGTGGTGATTCGCACCCCCGCCTTGTCCACGCTTTGAATCACTTCCTGCCGGGCGCACTGGACGCCGGTCTCGCGCAGCCAGGCCTCCCAGATCGCCTCCGCGACGTGGGGCTCAAATCGAAAGCCATTGAGGCAGGCCCGGACCTGGTCTGACTTGTGGCCGTATTTTCCCGCGTAGTATTTCAGCACGCGCTCGTGAAACTCACGGGTGATGCCACCCATCGTGGGGATCTGCCCGGCGTTGGTGTAGCCCAGCCCGCTGGTCTGGAGGCCGCCGAGGTGCTGGTCTTCTGTGACGATGATCACGCTGAGGCCGGCGCGCGCGGCTGCGATGGCCGCCGTCAAGCCGGCCGGGGTGGAATCCCAGATGATCAGATCGGCTTCGTCGGCTGTCGGCGCGGTGGCACCCAGGCCAAGGCCAGCGGAGAGTCCCATTCCGGCCAGCGCTGCTCCCTTCACCAGAAACGAGCGCCGGTCGCTGGAAGAGGCCAGCATCGTTGGCTCCGGCGACGGGTCAGGCATCGAGGTCATGTTCTCACGCCAGCTTCGATGTTGTTGCCGTCGGGGTCGAGCACATAGGCAGCGTAGTATCCGCCCCCGCAGTCTTCAGGCGCGCCATTGTCGCGGCCACCGTGCAGCAAACCGAGGGCATGAAACTCGTCCACCGCCTCCCGGCTCGGCGTGCGAAATGCCAGGTGAAAAGGGCGGTGCAGGGTGGGCGACAACGGCGTGCCATGGTAGTCGCCCGTGGCGGGTCCAACCCAAAGGAACGGAAACTCCGTGGCACCGGAGAAGATGGCCGATCCAAACTCAGGCTGACGCTCAACGATGGTGATCCCCAGCGGCGCGAGGCAGCGCTCGTAGAAGGGAATGCTCCGTTGCGGATCAGAGACGAAAATGCCGATATGGTCGAACATAGGTAAGGTGTTGGAGGGTTCCCCTCGGGAATGGAGTTGGAAAGGGAAAACATTGCGCAGGCTCAGGAAGGGCCCGAGGAGCGCAACTCCCACTCCCTCCTCAACAGGGCGAACACAAACTCGCTGTCCCAATAGCCTTTATACCACCGATGCTCGACATGGTGAGCCTCCTGTCGGAAGCCCAGCCGCCGGAACAACGATGCGGCGGCGTGATTCTCGGCGTCTGTGATCGCCGAAACCCGATGTGTGCCCAGGGTGGCAAACACAAAATGGAGCAGGCAGCCGAGGGCCTCCGTGGCGTAGCCGCGACCTTGGTGGCTGGGGGCAAGGGTGATGCCAAACTCCATCTGGCGCGGGTCGTCCAGCCGGCAGTGCAGCCCGCAATCACCCACCATGCGCTCTGTCATCCGTTCGACGATGGCCACCTGAAACCAAGTCCCCGGAATACCCGGCTCGCGGTCGCGTTGGTCGGCTAATAGGCGGGCGGCATCGTCCGGTCCGAAGGAATCCCAAGACTGATACCGTGCCACCGCTGGCAGCGAACGATAGCTGCAAAGCGACTCTGCATCGCCATGCCGCAACCGGCGGAGGTTCAGACGCGGAGTGGACAACACTTCTGGGAAGACCTGGCTCATGGCAGGGCTCTCTGCTGCGCAGGGTCACGCGATTCGTTCTTGGGCGAGCTGCTTGTGCATGGCAAACCGGCGGAGATATGCGCCGCGGCACTCGACGCACTCTTCGGCGTCGAGTTGGAAGCCATGGCGGTCGAAGAACGGTCGGGCCGCAAGACTGGCGTGCGTGGTGACGCTTGGCGCGCCCACGGCACGCAACCTAGACTCAACGTGCTGGTAGAGCCGGCTGGCAACCCCGCGACGGGCAAACGCGGGCTGGGTGAACAGGAAGTCAAGGTAGCCATCGTGGGTGTAGGAAGCGAAGCCCGCGACCAGGCCGTCAGCCTCGGCAATGAGGGTGTGAAGGCGTGCCAGACGCTCCTGCCACCTTGCGGTATCGGGTGGAACGGGTGCCCACGCGGCGATCTGCTCGGGTGTGTAATAGGCCGCTGCCAGGCCGCGAATCGAAGTGGTGTAAGTCTCAATGACGCTGGCCAGGTCGGTGGACTCATATGGCCTTACGTTCACAGGGAGGGCGATGCCGCAGTTCATTGTAGTGTATGGTCAGGCGGCGTTGGAGAGACGTTCACGCGCAGGGGCGACTCATGGTTTGGTCGTCGGCTGGGCCGTCTGATATTTCAGAAACACCTCAGGAAACGCATAGGATTGATCCTCCTCCAGCGTGTGGAGGAAACGGGTGACTTCCTTCGGGCCGTCGCCGATGAAGAACCCCTTGCCACCCACGGTTTTGAAATAGCCGGAGCCTTCCCACCCATGCATGAACGTGGCGGTGCAGGGAGCCATCGCGGTGATTTCCTTGGCCGTGACGTAATGCGGGGCGGCCTGATAGTCCAGGAACGCGGCCGGGAACCGGTTGGTTTCGCCGAGCTTCTGCGACCAGATGAAGTGGCTGATTTGCTCGCCGCTGCCGGGATCGCCAATGCCAAACCACTTTCCATCCGCCGTCGTGAAGTGGGAGGAACAGGGGCTTCTCGCCGCGAGCGCGGCGGCGCAAGGAGGCATGGCGGCGATTTCCTGGGCGGTGACGTAGTGGGGAGCGGCCTGGTAGTTCAGGAAGGTTTCGGGAAGTTTGTAGGTCTGACCCTCTTTCAGCGCGACTACGAAATGCCATACCCACTGTTCACCGCGGATATCCCCGAGGACAAACGCCCGGCCAGTCGCGTTCGTGAAGCGGCCGGAGAATTCGGACAGCCGCTTCGCGAACGTCACGGTGCAGGGGGCCATCGCGGTGATTTCCCTGGCTGTGACGTAGCTGGTCTTGTCTTCAGCGCGGGCCGGGGCCGCCGCGAAAAGGCCGGCCAGCAGGGCGAGGGCTGCCAGTTTGGTGAAGGCGCGGGCGTGCTTCATGGACCGTTAGACGCCAAAGGCGCAGGAATACTCCGCCTAGGTAGCAAGGCCGATACGAAGGGGGGCCGTGATGCGTAGATCGCAACCGGAGTCCGACAGCCGGCGCCTGGATGCGCATGTCCTTGTCAGTCAAATGTCCTGATGAACGGAAGTGGTTTCCCGCTGTTTTCGGTGGAACACGGAGGCGGCAGGGAAATTCCAAGCTCCAAGTCCCAAGCTCCAAAGAAATCCCAAAGCCCAAATTCCAATCGTTCTGCGCGCCTCGCTGCCATTCC
>CAZOCL010000352.1:0-6870 GCA_964578245.1 uncultured Klebsiella sp.
ACCTGCGAGTTCTGCCTGCGCGGCGAGGACTCGATCTGCCTGAACGGCAAGCTGCTGGGCATCCAGTGCGACGGCGGGTTCGCGGAGAAGGTCAAGGTGCCGGCGCGCTGCATCGTGGCCCTGCCCGAGACGGTGAGCTTCGAGTCCGCCGCCGCGCTCACGCTCGCGGGCAGCACGGCCATGCACATGCTCACGGACCGCGCGGAGGTGCGCCCGGGCGACTGGGTGCTGACCATCGGCGCGTCCAGCGGCGTCGGGTCGGCGGCGATCCAGATTGCGAAGCAGCTTGGCGGGCGGGTCATCGCCACGGCCTCCTCCCCGGCCAAACGCGAGCTGGCCCTCAAGCTTGGCGCGGACTTTGCCGTGGATTCCGCGAAGGCCGACTGGCCCTCCGAGGTGCGGAAGATCACCGACAAGCGCGGCGTGGACCTGGTCGTCGAGCACATCGGCGGCGTGGTGCTGCAGTCGGTGTTCCACTGTCTCGCGCGCGGGGGCACGGTGGTGACGTGCGGCGCGACCGGCGGCCGCGAGGTGCCGATCCAGCTCTGGCCGTTCTTCGTGAAGCAGCACCGGCTCATCGGCAGCTACGGGCGCAACCGCGGCGATTTGAACACGACGCTGGAGTGGGCGGCGGACGGGCGCTTGAAGCCGGTGATCCACCAGCTCATCCCGCTCCCCGGCGTGAGCAACGCCTTCGAGCAGCTCCGCAGCCGCCAGGTCCTCGGCAAGCTGGTGGTGAAGCCGTAGAACTCGGTAGGGTGAGACTCCGTCGAACCCCGTTTGCCGCGCCGCAGCACGAGCGAAGCGAGCTTCTCAGCCAATGAAGCAGACCGTGGAGCGCCAGTTGATGCCAATTCCCAATGCAAGTCGGTAGCGTGCTGCCGGAGGTCACCCCTCACCCCAACCCTCTCCCCTCCTCCGAGGAAGGGAGAGGGAGAAGATGTGCGTCGCGGGCCCATCGGCGATTCCACAGATAGTCATTAGGAATCGGTATTAGTCGCTGCGTGCTTGGGGATAAACTCGTTTCACTCGCCTCGCTTCGCTCGAAATGGGGCTCGACGGAGTCTCGCCCTACCGGTCTTGAGGCGGCCTTTCCCGCGTGACTTTCCCCTTGTCGGCCAACAATGTTCGCCCCGTTTTATGAGCAAGCAGTCTCCCACCTCTCGCAGCGGTCGCTTCGCCAGCGGCCCGGGCGAAGACGTCGCACGGTTCACCGAATCCATCTCCTTTGACTGGCGGCTGTGGCACCACGACATCACAGGCTCGCTGGCCCATGCCGAAATGCTCGCCAAGATCGGTGTGCTGACCAAGGCCGAGTTCAAGGCCATCGCGAAAGGGCTGGAGCAGATTCATGCCGAAATCGAGGACGGCCAGTTCACCTGGAAGCCGGAACTCGAGGATGTCCACATGAACATCGAGGCGGAACTGACCAAGCGCGTCCCGGCTGGCGCGAAGCTCCACACGGGCCGCTCGCGCAATGACCAGGTCGCGCTCGACATACGCCTCTGGCTGAGGAAGGAAATCATCGCCTTGGTCTGTGAGGAAATTCCGCGGCTGCAGCGGTCGCTGCTCGCCCTCGCCACGCGGAACGCGAAGGTGATCATTCCCGGCTACACGCATCTCCAGCGCGCGCAGCCCGTCTTCTTCGCACATCACCTGCTCGCCTACGTCGAGATGCTCCAGCGCGACCAGTCCCGGCTGTCGGGATGTTTCGGCCGTCTCAACGTCTGTCCGCTCGGCAGCGGTGCCATCGCCGGCTCCACGCTGGCTTTGGACCGGGAGTTCGTCGCGCAACGGCTCGGCTTCCGCGATCTCAAAGGCCGCCCGGCGGTTTCACAAAACTCGATGGATGCGGTGAGTGACCGCGACTTTGTCGTGGAATTCTGCGCGGCGGCGGCATTGATGGCGGTTCACCTGAGCCGGCTGGCGGAGGACGTGGTGCTCTGGGCCACGAGCGAGTTCAACTTCATCAAGATCGCGGACGCCTACACCACCGGCTCTTCGTTGATGCCGCAGAAGAAAAACCCCGACGTGGCCGAGTTGGTGCGTGGCAAATCGGGCCGCGTGATCGGCAACCTCGTGGCGCTCCTCACGCTGCTCAAGGGCCTGCCGATGACCTACAACCGCGACCTGCAGGAGGACAAGGAACGCCTCTTCGACACCGCCGACACGGTGCGGGCCAGCGTGCGGCTCATGGCGGCAATGCTGCGTCACACAAAAGTGAACGTCGCCGTCTGCGCCGCTGCCGCCAGTGATTCCGCGCTGCTCGCGACCGACCTCGCCGACTATCTCGTGCGGCAGGAGATGCCCTTCCGCCACGCGCATCATGCGGTCGGGGCGGCCGTGGCCCTCGCGGAGAAACTGGGCAAGCCGCTCGGCGAACTCACCGCGGAGGAACTCAAGTCCGTGAACCCCGCCTTCGGAGCGGATGCGAAGGACTCCTTCAATCTCACCAAGGCCATGGCCCGCCGCAATCTCACCGGTGCACCCGGCACCAAGGAAGTCGCGAAGCAGCTCGCGCGGTGGAAGCAGTTGCTGAAGTAGTTGCGCGCCCCTCAGGCCTTCTTCACAAAGCACGCCTTCAGCCCGATGGAGATCCCGTCCATCTTGCAGGAGATCTCGTGATCGCCGTCCACCAGGCGGATGCCTTTGGCCTTGGTCCCGCCCTTGATGACCTGCGAGGAGCCTTTCAGCGGCAGGTCCTTGATCAAGGTGATCGAATCGCCATCCACCAGCACATTGCCGTGGGCGTCCTTGACCACGCGCGGTCCGGCGGGCGACTCGGGCTCCGGGGTGCGCTCCCACTCGTGGCCGCAGGTCACGCACTCCCAGCGCTCGGGGTGTTCCAGGACATCGGCCATTTCGCACATCGGACAGGCAGGTTTGCTCATAAAAGAGCCAGCCTAGCGTCGCTCTGTGGCCGGGTTCAATCGCGCACTTGCCACCCACGGTCCACGATCACGTTTGCGCGCCGGCTCCGTGGCCCGGCGTGGTCGAGCTGACTGCCAGCGCGCCGGGTGGGAGAGCGGTGCTCCGGGGGCGGCATTCGGCCAGGACTCCTTGATTGGCAAACGGCAGGCGGCCCGCTACGCTTCGCGCATGGCTTCACCGTTTCGTTTTCGCCATCGCGTGACTTACTCGGACTGCACCGTGGGCAACCACGTCTATCACGCACGTTATCTCGAGATCCTGGAAGCCGCCCGCGGCGAGTTCTTCCGCGCAGCGGGCGTGCCACTCTCGTCGTTGATCGCCATGGAGCTGTTCTTCCCGGTCGTGGAGTCCCATCTCCACCACGAGGCCACCGCCCGCTACGACGACGAGCTGGACGTCGAGGTCGTTGTCACGGATCTGGACCTGCTGAAGATCTCCTTCGCCTACGGCGTGTCCAACTCGCGCAACCAGATCATCCTGAGCGGACTCACCCGCCACATCTGCACGGGGACGGATGAGAAGCCCAAGCGGATGCCGCCGGACTTCTTCAACAAGCTCAGCCTGGCCTTCACCGGCAAGGTGGCGGCCCTGCCGGTGGCTCCAGCGGCCCAAGTCGCCGCCGCCGTCCCAGTGGCCCCGGCGGGCACCCCCCGGACGCCCAAGACGCCTTCGTTTCCTGCCTGAACCGGAGCGGAAGGCGCGCCAGCTACGGACTTTGCGCTTGAAACCGGGGGTAGTTGCCCCCATAAAGCCCCGTTATTCAGCCACCGTGTTTGTGGCTGGCTGCAAAGTGACAACCACTCCAAGCCACGTGCGCCACATCGGACCTTCCCCCGCTGAATCGAACCCCTCTGCCCTCATCGCCTCGCGGCCCCTCGCACAGAGTGCGGCCAGGGCCGTCCGGCACTGGGGCCTGGCGCTGCTCACGGGCGTGTCCTTGATGACCTCGGCTGTCGCCGAGATGCCCGCCTTCCGCTGGGCCGCGCGGGCCGGTGGCACCGGTCACGACTACGGCACCGGCATTGCGGTGGACAGCGAGGGCAGCACCTATGTCTGCGGCTATTTCCGCGGTCAGGCCCGGTTCGAGGATTACGCGCTCGCCGGCAAGGGCGAGGCCGACATCTTCCTCGCCAAGTATGACCGTGTGGGCAAGCTCGTCTGGGTGCGCCAGGCCGGCGGCAGCGCGGATGATTATGCGCGCTCGGTGGCGATTGACTCCGAAGGCAACTGCTACCTGACCGGCTCGTTTCAGTCCCCCACGGTAGATTTCGGCGGCGAGTCCGTGAAGCGCAACTCCGACTCGGAGATTTTCGTGGCGAAGTTTGACCCCAACGGCAAGGTGCTGTGGGTGCGGCAGGCGGGCGGCGGCTCCGGAGGCGGTGGCAGCGGCAACGGCATCACCATCGGTGCGGACGGCTATGTGTATGTCTGCGGCTTCTTCAATGGCGACATCGACTTTGGTGACCTGACCCTCAAGAACTCCGGTTTCAACGACATCTTCGTCGCCCGCTACGACACGAACGGTGAGCTGGACTGGGTGCGCCAGATCGGCGGACCCGGGGATGACGTGGCCAGCGCGATCTGCGTCGATGCCCAGGGCAACAGTTACATCACCGGCGGCTTTGAGGACAGCATCCGCTTCTCGCGCAACATCGTGCTGGGCAGCGTTGGTTTCGTGGACGCCTTTGTCGCCAAGCTCGACAACACCGGGCGCACCGTCTGGGCGCAGCGTGCCGGCGGCCCGAACACCGACATCGGCTACGGCATCGCGCTGGACCCGCAAGGCAACGTGATCGTCTCCGGTGGCTTCAATGGCACGGAGTCTTACGCCTCGGAAATGCGCCTGCACGCCGCCTTCCGCTCCCGCAAGGGCACCCACACCGGCGTCTTCAACGGCAAGGGCCTGAGGAGCGTCGGCGGCTCGGATGTCTTTGTCTCCAAGTATGATCAGCGCGCCAAGCTGGTCTGGGTCCGCACCTTTGGCGGCAATAAAATCGGCGCGCCCGAGGCGGGCTATGGCCTCGCCGTGGACGCCAGCGGCCACGCACATGTCACCGGCACCTTTGCCGGCAAGGTCGAGTTCGGCCGGAACACGCTCTTCAGCATGGGCATCGGCGACATTTTCGTGGCGGAACTCGACCGCGAGGGCATCGTCATCTGGGCGCGGCAGGCGGGCGCGATGTTCTCCGACCCGCACGCGGGCCATGCCATTGCCGTGGATCGCGGCGGCAACAGCTATATCATCGGCTACTTCCGCGGCAATGTGACCTTCGGCGACTACGTCCTCAAGAGCCTCGGCGAGTCCGACATCTTCGTGGCCAAAATCACCGCGCAGTTCTCGCCACGGCGCTGAGGCGGTTTTGGGATTTGGAACTTGGGATTTGGAATTTTCCCCAACATGACTGTCTATCTCAACGGTGAGTTCCTCCCCAAAGACCAGGCCCGCATCTCGCCCGACGACCGCGCGTTCCTCTTTGCCGACGGGGCTTACGAGGTCGTGCGCGCCTACCGCGGCCATCTGTTCCGCGCCCGCGAGCACTGGGACCGCTTCGACTACAGCCTCAAGGCCCTGCGCATCCCTTCGCCCGCGAACACAGACTTCTCCGTCATCGCCAGTGAATTGTTGAATCGGAACAACCTCGCTGACGCAGAGGCCACCGTTTACCTGCAGGTCTCACGCGGGTCCGCGCCGCGCAAGCATGCCTTTCCAGCGGAGATGAAGCCCACCGTCTATGGCTTCGCCGCGCCGTTCGCGAACCCCGTTGAGAAATGGATCAGCGGCGTGAAGGTCATCACCCTGCCCGACCAGCGCTGGGCGCGGTGCGACATCAAGTCCGTCTCGCTGCTGCCCAATGTGCTGGCCAACCAGCAGGCGCAGGAGGCGGGCGCGCACGAGGCCGTGCTCGTCCGCGACGGCTACGCGATGGAAGGCTCGCTCTCGAACTTCGCGGCGGTGCTCGACGGCGTGGTCCACACCGCACCGCGCACGAACTACATCCTCCCCGGCATCTCGCGGCTCGTGGCGCTGGGCCTCTGCTCGGCCATCGGCATCCCGGTGAAGGAATTTCCGGTGGCCGAAGCCGACCTCAAGTGCGCCACCGAGGCAATGCTCTTCGGCACCACGAACGAAGTGATGCCAGTGGTGCAGATCAACGACCGCAAAGTCGGCGACGGCCAGCCCGGCCCGCTCACACGCCGGCTCCAGCAGGCCTTCCGCGATTACGTCGAGGAATGCCAGCGGAGGGGGTAGGCCGGTGGGGCAGACGTCCAGCCGTTTTGCCTGATCATTACGTTCCTTTGTCAGTGCGGACTGCGTCTCCTTTTCCAGCGAGATGGCAGAGCGGCTGCCATGTGCAAAGACCCACGCTCAACCGCCTACGCCGCCGCCTGCGCGGGTTTCCGCTGGACCATCGGCGTGGCCTCGCCGCGCACGGCTGCAGCGGTGAGCTTCACCGCCTCCACATCGGGCGCGCCGGGGATCTCATACATCACGTCGAGCATGAGCTTCTCCAGCAAGGCGCGCAGGGCGCGGGCACCGGTGCCCTTCTTGATGGCTTGGGCGGCCAGTTCTCGGAGGGCGTCGGGCGTGATCTCAAGCGCCACGTCCTCCATGCCCAAGAGCTTGCTGTATTGCTTCACCAGCGCATTGCGTGGCTCGGTGAGGATGGAGACCAGTTGTTCCTCAGTAAGTTCTTCCAGCACCGTGACCATCGGCAGGCGACCGATCAGCTCGGGAATGTAACCAAAGGCCAGGAGGTCCTCGGGTTCGACCTTCGCCAGGACTTCACGCTTCTCGACAGAGCTGAGCGCCTGCTGGGCCGCACTGAAGCCCATCACCCGGTTGCCGAGCCGCCGGTGAATCACCTTGTCCAGACCCACGAACGCGCCGCCGCAGATGAACAGGATGTTGGTGGTGTCCACCTTGATGTATTCCTGCTG
>CAZOCL010000353.1:0-6855 GCA_964578245.1 uncultured Klebsiella sp.
GCCCGAGTGCGCGCCATTTGTTGACGAGGTAGCGCTGGTTGGCAGGCGAGCCGCCGACCTTGATGCCGGGCTTCGCGACCCCGGACTTATGTTCGTGATGCAGCACCGGCGCGCCAGGCACGATGAAGACCTCCCACCCGGCCGCGAGGGCGCGCACCGTGTAGTCGTCGTCTTCGTGCCAGAAGAGCCCAAGTCGCTCATCGTAGTCGCCCACAGCCTTGGCCGTCGCGCTCCGCACCCAGCAGACAAAGCCGCCACATGCCACATCCACCGGGGTAGGGGCTCCGACGGGCACGGCACCGAGTTCGCGATGGTCTTCGCGGACGATGAAGTGATGGCCGACCGCCGTGCCGATGCCGACGTGCGGGTGCGCAGCGAAGAAGTTCGAGAAATGTTCCACCCAGCCCGGCATCACTTCGATGTCATTGTCCATGAAGACGACGAAGCCATCTTCGGGCAGGTGCGGCTGGATAAGCTGGAGCAGTCGGTTGCGGCCACCCGGCACGCCCAGGTTCACCGGGCTGAACTCCGCGAAGACATTTGCGTCCGTCAGTTCGGCGAGCCACTCGCGCGTGCCGTCGGTGGAGCCGTTGTCCACGATGAAGACGTTGTAAGCCTCGGTGGAGTGCTGCTGGAGACTGGCAAGGCAGAGCTTGGTGTATTCGAGCGCGTTATAGGTGAGGATGGCGATGTTCAGCCGCGCGGGTTTCACCTGGCCGCCGAAGTCGGGCACCGGGCAGGCGGCACGCGCCTCGGCTGTGGCGAGGGCGGCCAGCTCGCGGAGCCGGTCTTCCTCGGGGTGGGCCTTGAAGACACGATGGTAAATGGCGTGGGCGGAGGGCAGATCGCCTTGATGCAGGGCGGTGCTGGCCAACTGCAATTCGGCGGCGATAACGGGTGAGAACTCACAGGCTGCCTCGTCGGCGTGGAAGGCGTTGCTGGGGGCAGGTGAGCGCTCTGCCTCACCCCGGCCCTCTCCCGCTGGGAGAGGGGGAGACGTAGTCAGACCTGGGCTCCGACCATCCGTTGCTGACTCGGAAGCAGATGCTTGCACGGCTCCGAGAGTGTTGGTGACTGTCCCCTCTCCCAGCGGGAGAGGGTTAGGGTGAGGGAGAGCGGCAGCGGAGTTGGTAGCCGAACTTTTATCCAGGGCCGCGACATTCTCCTGCGCCAGTTGATTCTGCGGGTCGAGTTCCAGAATGCGTTCGAGCGTCGCGTGGGCGGCGTCACGTTCACCGGCGGCGTAAAATGCCTTCGCAAGCCGCGCCAGCGTGTGCAGGTCGTCCGGCTTCAATCCCAGCAGGCGGATGCACAGGCCGGTGATTTCGGCCCACCGTTCACGCCGCTGCAGCACATCGCAGAGAAGTTCAAGCGCTTCAATGCCATTGGGATTGAGCGCCAGCGCTTCTCGTGCCTTGGCTTCAATTTCGGCCAGAGGATCGCTTTTCGGGCTGGCTGGGGCAGGGGACTGGGCACCTCCGAAGCTCTCGGTGCGCAGCGCAACGTGGCTCTGGATGGTTCCCGAGGCGGGTTGAAATTGAGTGCGGCCGGCCAGGGCCGTGCGGAAGAACTCACAGTAGCGTTCGGCGGCCGTGTTCCAGTCGAACTTGGCGGTGACCGCAGCGCGGGCCTGCTCGCCGAGCGACGCGCGGAGGGCAGGGTTGTCCCGGAGTTGGATCACGGCGTGGATCAGGTCGGGCAACTGCCGCTCGACTATGATCGCGCTCGAACCGTGGCGGAGATACTCGGGCACGGTGCCGTTGTCCGTGGTGATGATGGCGCGCTGCATGGCGGCGGCCTCCATCAGGGAGTTGTTGTTGCCCTCCCACTGCGAGGTGCAGACGTAGGCGTCGAGCGAATCGTAAAACGCCTTCATCTGATTGCGGTCCAGGTTCTTGTCCGAGTAGCCGCAGAAGACGAGTTCCACGCCGGGCAGCTTGCCCAGGGGCGCGATAAGCTCGGCAAAGCCCTTGGTCGGGCACGCGCGGTTGCCCGCCCAGCCGAGGCGCAGCTTGCGGCCGGACTGGTCGGCGCGGGTCGTCGGCTGGAAGAATTGGAGGTCCACGCCGTGCGAGATGAGGTCCAGATTCGCCACCAGCGGACGGAAGAGCTTCGCGAGGCGCTCGGAGACCACATGCACCCGCTGGAACCGCGTGGCGAGGTGTTCGGCGAAGGCGAGGAAGTCCTGATCCTGCCAGGAAACATGCGAGCGGAGGGCCGTTACATATTTGGCCGGATTCTTGACCTGCTGCGGCAGCACCATGTTCCACTCCAGCGGGTAGATCAGGTCGAAGGCGTCCTCATCGAATGGCTGGCCGTGGAACTGGGTGGTGAACTCAAACTCTGCGCCGAGGCGGGCAGTCAGCGTCTGGCAGTGACGGTGGAAGACCCAGTTCGGCACGTCGGCAATGAGCAGCACGCGGGGACGGGCCGGCGCAGCGGGCGCAGGGGCCTGCGCTACCACAGCGAGTTGCTCGCGGACGGCGGCGGCGGTTTCGGCTTCGCCGGTCTGTTCGAGGCAGTGGGCAAGCGCAAGGAGGACGTGCTGATCGTCCGGGGTCTGCTGGAGGATCTGGAAGCAGGCCTGGGCCGCTTCGGCCCAGCGGGCGGAGTCGAGACAGAGCGAGACCAGGAGCTTCAAGGCTTCAATGCCTTTGGGATTCTCCTGGAGCGCTGCTCGCACCAGCTTTTCCGCCTCCACACGCGGGTCGGTGACATACTGAGGCTTGCGGAAGGTGAAGATGGTTTCACCAGGGGCCGGGTCGGCGTTTTGCAGCACGAAGACGGGCTGGATGTAATTGCGCTCCTCGCCGCTGCCCTTGGTGTCGTGGTTGAACAGCTCCTGCTCGAAGCCGAACGCATCCACGATCTTCCAGCCGTCGAGGAGCTTCGGCAGGCGATGGCGGCCGTAGATGCGGTGCGCATTCCAGACCACGATGTCCTTGCCGACCGGGACGGCAAGGAAGAGCAGCCCGCCCGGCCGCACGAGCGACTTGAGCCGGCGCATCGCTTCGAGGTCGGCATTCGGGGCCACGGGATCGCCGTAGCGGCCGAGGCCGTCGTGCTCGAAGCTGGAGATGGAAAACGCGGCATCGAACTGGATTGGGTTCGCAGCGTATTGCGCAGGCGTGAGCGCGTGGATGTCCGGGTGATCGGAATGGATGGGCCGATACTCGATGGTGGTGCAGCGTGCGCCATAGTGCAGGCACATGGCCTCATACCAAGGGGCCTCGGAGCCGAGGATGGCGACGTGCTGGCCGGCGAGCTGGTAGTGCTCAAAGGCTTCGTAGAGCCACTGGTTCGTCGGGACGTAGCTGCCCGGTTCCCTGCGCTGGATCCGTTGCTTGTAGTCCTCAACCAGTCCGCGCGGGAACACGAGAGGCTGGTTCGTGGGGACGGTTTCGTTGTGATACCACTGCTCCGTGGCCATCAGCCCGTTCATGGTGAACGCGGCGGCCAGCTCGGCGGGCATGGCGCGGGGAGGGATGGTGACGGTGGTGGGGGAAGGAGCGGCCAAAGCGGGGGCGAGCGGCTGCGTTTCCTTGATGGCGGGGGCCGGTTGCGAAAAGGGGACAGGAGTGGCCCCTTCACGGGGGGCGAAGGTCACATCCCGGGCGAGCACCGCCATCTTGGCGAGCGGGGCACGGAGGCTGGCGTTGAGCGTCTGGCCGGTTTGCTTGGCGAGCAGGTATTGCCAGAGGGCGAAATGACGCTTCGCGTATTCGGGCCAGGTCCAGTTGCCGACGGCCTGCTGGCGGAGCCGCTTGTCACGGGCGATGCTCTCGAAGATGCGGAACAGTTCGGCAGGCTGGCTCCAGCCGTGGGTGATGCCCCCGGGAGCGTCGAGGTGGAAGCCTTGCGTGGTGACGATGGTCTGCACCCCGGCGGCGAGCGCATCCATGAAACCCATCGAACCTTCGTCCATCCCCAGATAGAGGTAGTAGTCGAGGCTCGGCATGAGCTTGAGATACTCGGCGCGGTCGAAGGCCTTCCAGTAGTCCACGGTGAAACCCGCGAGCCGGAGCTGCTTTACGTGTTCTTCCCAGCCGGCACCCATGATGCGGAACTGAAACTCATCGGGGGAGAGCCGCTGGCCGAGTTCCAGCAGGATGCCTTCGCGCTTGCAGCCGCTGGGCTGGACCTTGCTGGTGATGCCCACGACGGTGCGGCGGGCTTTCATTTCCCCATCGTGACCGGGGTTGACGAAGCACAGTTTCTCGCGCGGGAGACCGGCGGCGGCGAGCGCGTCCACGCTCTCGGCAGAACAGCAGATGCCCATGGCGGCGTTGATGAGCTGCTGGCGGAGGCGTTCGCGTTTCCAGTCCGTGTCGATGTGCGTGACCATCACGGTCTCGGTAGTGGTCTTCCGGCCGTCGTAGTCGTAGTAAATGATGTGGTGGTTGATGTCGGCCTGCGGATCGGGCTGCTTGGAGATGGTGGCGGCGACTCCGAGCGGGCGGAGGTGCTCCTGCAACTTCAGGGCGAATTTGCCAAGAATCCAGCCGTGGACGTCTTCGTAGCAGACGATGTGGACTTTCATAAGCAGTGCGATAGCGGGCGCGGAAAAATCAGTTGAGCGAGAGTTGTTTCAGGGAAGGGCTGCCGGCCGAGCCGAAGCGACCCTGCGGGTTGGAAGCCCGTCCCGATGCGCCGCCAGACAGGATCTCCGCTGGCAGATGGGGGGCGATGTAGTTCAGCAGGCGATACCACCATTTGTCCTCGGTGTAATCCGCCAGCACCCGCTTCCACCCGGCGATGGCGATGCGACGGCGCTCGTCCTCGTGGGCGAGGTAATAACGGGTCGCATCCACGCACTCATCCATGGTGTCGAAGCCGACGACCTCTTCGTTGAGTTTGAAGACCTTGGCGAGGTTCTCGCGGCAGTCGCAGATCTGCATCACGCCGAAGGCCGGGAGCATGAGCAGCCGGGTGTTCACCGGGCCGGTAGAGTTGTGGAGGTTCCAGCCGATGCGGGCGCGACGATAAAGGCCGAGCAACTCAGCGTCCGCAAGGAAGCCGCCGGGCCAGCCCTTGCCGCGCAGGATGGCCTGGGGGAACTCGCGGTTCAGACGCTCCAGGCGCTGGGCACGGTCACTCATGCCATAGATGCGTTCGCAGCACATGACCAGGTCCACGTCGCGGGTGCTGGTGCGGAGCTGTTCCTCCGTGATGGTGTGATCCACTACATTGGCCGGGACGCAGTGCGGGAGCCACGCGGCGTGACGGACGCCCCATTTGGCGTAATCGCCGACGCACGCGACATTTGCGACGCAACTGAAGTCGAACGCCGGGGCGACGGGCTGGGAAAGGACGGCGGAGTTCTCGGGATCGTCCGCGCAGATGAAGACGTTATACGTCGAGAGCTGGCGGATGAACTCGGGGTGAAGCATCGAACCGCCGGCAGCGATCAGGACGTCCTTGCCGCGCAGTTTGTCCTCCAGTTCCCCGTAGCGGTTCATGAGGTCCGCGCTCTGGCTGCGCCATTTCTGATCCAGCTTCGGGAAGGGCCACCAGCCGCCGACACAGGGAACAGGGAGGGCCTCGACGTTGTAGCCGAGGCGGCTCAGGCGGGCCGCGAAATTGGCTTCCTCGGAGACGCGACCGAAGGAGTAGGCGGGATAGACGAAGGCGTAACGGAGATTGCGGAGCGCGTCGGGGGGCGGGGTGGAGGGGCCGAGTGCGGTCGGGGACAGCACACGCGCTCTCTCACCATGGACCAGGCTCGGAGTCCCGGCTTCAGCCGGTAGAGCATGCCTGCCCTCCCGACGCTGCGCAGTCAGTTCACGGATAGTCGGACGCTCCGCCGCCTGAAGGCGGGACTCCATGCTCACGGCCCGGCTGCGCTGCGGCACCTGCCACACGCCCATCCAGGAATCCTTCAGGTGGATGATCTCGGGATTGATGCCCTTGGCCTGGAAGAAGAGTTCCACGCCGCGCATCACGGCATCGATCCAGCCGAACTTGTGGCGGAGCTGGGGATGGAAATCGTGCCAGACCAGGTAACCGCCGGGGCGCACCCGGTCGCACATGAGCAAGGTGTCTTTGAAGACCGCCTCCGTGTCGTGCGCGGCGTCCACGAAGACGACGGCGAGGTCACGCAGCTCGGCGGGCATGACCCAATTGCAGGTGTCGGCGTAAATTTGGTGAATGCCCGTCACGCCCTGCGCGCGGTAGAATGCGCCGATCTGCTCCTTGGTGAGCAGGTGGGTGACGAGCTGGCCGCTGCTGGCCTGATACTGCTCTGGTAGAATGTTGACCGTATGAACGGTGCCGCGGGCCTGGAGATTGGTGGCGAGCTTGAAGGCGCTGTGACCGTGGGAGGTGCCGAGTTCGAGGCAGTCGCCGGTGACGTTCGCGGCCAGCGTGGTGATCACCTCGGCGTCGCGGCGGCGGCGGGAGTGGTGGTCGCACTCGGTTTCGACCACATCAATGTCCGTCTCGAGAATCGTCCCGTCCTGGGGCAGGCCGAAGTGCCGTTTGAAATCCGCCAGGGTGCTGACCGTTGCGATGCGCATGGGTGCGGTGAGGGACTACGGACCAGCGGCGAGGAGCACGTGCTTTAAGGAAAACACGCGGCCCCGCCCGCCGCGGGCGGGGCCGCGCCAACCCAGTCAAAGAGGTTTACTGCAGCAGGCGGAGCACGCTCTGCGGAAGCTGGTTGGCTTGCGCAAGCATGGCGGTGCCGGACTGCACGAGGATGTTGTAGCGGGCGTAGGCGGTGGATTCGTCAGCCACGTCCACATCCTTGATCCGCGAACTGGCGGCGGTCAGGTTTTCGCGGCTGACCGCGATCTGATCCACGGTGCTGTTGAGCCGCGCCTGGAACGCGCCGATGCTGGAGCGGTCGCTGGCGAG
>CAZOCL010000354.1:0-6822 GCA_964578245.1 uncultured Klebsiella sp.
AGGCGCAGTTCATCCATGATCTGACCAAGTCCGCCAGCCTCCTCTGCTACGAGCTTTGCTGCGAGCACGGTCTGGGCAAGCCCGAGCTGGACCGCCTCGTGCATCTGAGCAACGTGGTGGACCTGTATTTGATCGAGGACCCGGACTTCGACCTGGCCTGTGACTACGGCAATCTCGTGAAGGTCTATGGCTTCTGGAACATCCACGCGCTGATCGAGGGCAATCCCGAGCGCCTGCTCGACCATCCCTTGCTCGAAGTCATGGCCGTGAAGCGCCGCGTCGAGGACCCGCTGGGCTTCGCGTGGAGCCGGCAGCATGTCGTGGATCTCAGCCCGACCGTCGGCTTCGTGGACACCATCGTGGGCAACTCCAACAGCATCGTGCATCAACTGCTGAAGGCCAAGGCCACGCCCTTCTCGGTGCTGGTCACGCTCTTTGTGAAATCGAACCGCACGGTGATCGCCAGTTTTCGCAGCGAGAACGGCGAGGCGCTCAAGGTCGCGCAATTGCTGCAAGGCGGCGGTCACGCGAATGCCTCCGGTGCCACGCTCCCCCGATCTGTGCAGACGGCGGAGGACGGCGTGCTCTATCTGCGCGAGCTGCTCAGCCCGCAGCCGAAAAAGGGCGGCTCCCTCACCAGCCTCGAACAGGCATTTGCCGCGGTGGAGGGAAAGGGCTGAAGCCCGGCCCCTGGTGCTAAAATCCAAGCGCGCCGGCACGCGGTTTCCTGGGAGCTTGGTTTTCGACTTCACCCCCACCGCATCACCCGCACGGGCGAGCCAGCAGGCAAAGTGGTTTCCGGGGCCACCTCCACCAGTCCATTCGCCGCCGCAAGCGAGTGCAGCATGTGCGAGGCCTGCGTGCCGGCGGAGTGGACCCGCCCCTCCGCATCCACCCGCACGCGGAAGTAGTGGCGGCGGTCGCCGCGATTGGCCAGCGCCTCCGCGAGCACTCCGGGGTGGGCCGGCAAGCCCACGTCGGTGGCGCCCTGCCAGCGCAGCAGCGCCGGCCGCACCAGCAGGAGGAAAGTCACGAAGGCCCCGACGGGATTGCCCGGCAGTCCAAAAAGAAACTTCCCCGCCAGCGTGCCGAAGATGAACGGCTTGCCGGGCTTGATCGCGACCTTCCAAAACTCCTGGCTGCCACCCAGTTCGGCGAACGCGGCCTTCACAAAGTCCAGTTGTCCCACGGACGCGCCACCCGTGGTCACCACTGCGTCACACTCCGTGAAAGCGCGTTGCAACGCGTTCCGCGTGCGGGTGAGCGTGTCCGGCACGAGCGGGAAGGCGTGGGCCTCCGCGCCGCACTCGGCCAGCAGCGCGGCGAGCATCGGGCGGTTGCTCTCGTAAATCTGGCCGGGTGCCAGGGGTTTGCCCGGTGGCCGCAGTTCGCTGCCGGTGGAGACCAGGGCGACCCGCGGCCGTCGGCCAACGCGCACGCTGACGGTGCCGATGGCGGCGAGCAGATTCAGGTGCCCCGCGCCCAGGCGCATGCCGCTGGTCGCGATGAGCGCGCCGGTTTTCACGTCCTCGCCGCGCAGCCGCACATTCTCCCAGGGCCGGGCGCGATCGAGCACGCGCACGGTGTCGCCTTCCACCTGAGTGTCCTCCTGCATCACCACCGCGTCGGCACCGGCGGGCAGCGGGGTGCCGGTGAAGAGCCGCACGCAGGTCTGCACCCCCACGCTGCCCTGGAAGACCTGCCCCGCGCCGACCTGCCCGACCAGCCGGAGCGCAACCGGATGGTCCGTGCTGGCGGTCGCCACATCCGCCGCCCGCACCGCATAGCCGTCCATCGCGGAGTTGTCGAAGGGCGGGAGGTCCAGCGACGCGGAGACGGGGTCCACGAGGATTCGTCCTGCCACCTCCGCCACCGGGACCTTCTCGGGCCGGGCCGGGGGCATGGTGGTGAGCAGGCGAGCCAGGGCTTCTTCGTAAGTCAGCATCGCAATTGAGAGAGCATCTGCCAGACCGTTCGCAGTGACAATCGCCGGGATGCAGACTGCACGGGAAGGAACCGGTCGGCGCGGGCGTCGCTGTTAACTGGCCGGCCGGGAGGCGGGCGGTCAGAGTTGTTCGTTGATCTGCGGCACCTGCACGATTGAGACAAACAGGCCAAGCTGCTGGATGGCCTCGGAGAACTTGTCGTAATCCACCGGCTTGACGATGTAGTTGTTGCAGCCGTGCTCGTGGCAGCGGGTCACCTCGCGCGGGTCCTCGGTGGTGGTGAGCATGATGGTGGGCACCTTGCGGAGGCTCGCGTCCTCCTTGATCTGGCGGAGCACTTCCACCCCGTCCACCTTGGGCATGCGGATGTCCAGCAGCAGGAGATACGCGGTGTCCGCCCGCCGCTGCGCGCCGGTGCCGCGTCGGAACAGGAAGTCGAGGATCTCCTGGCCGTTGCCGAAGCGCTGGATGGGGTTGTGGAGCCCTGCCCGCGCCAGATTCTTCTCAATGAGCCGCGCGTGGCCGTCGTCGTCCTCGGCAATGAGGATCACCACTTCTTTGGTCATGGACATGCTTTAGCCTTTCTGGCCAGCGGCCGGCAAGCTCACAAAGAAGGTGCTCCCCTGGCCAGCCGCCGATTCTACCCAGACTCTCCCATTCTGCCGCTCCAGAATGCGCTGGGCGATGGTCAGTCCCAGGCCCTCGCCCGCACCGTGCGCGGGATCCAGGCGGTGGAAAATCTCGAAGACCTTGTGCTGATGCTCAGGGGCGATGCCGATGCCATTGTCGGCGACGGCATAGATGGCCCGCCCGTCCTCGGTGCGGCCGGAGACGCGGAGGTGTCCCGGACGCCGCGGGTCCAGATACTTCAGGGCGTTGTCGAGCAGGTTGGAGAAGACCTGGTTGATCTGCGTCGCATCCCCCACGCAGTCGGGGAGCTGGCCCAGATCGAGTTGCGCGCCAGCCTGCTGGAGCTGGAACTCCATGGCCTGGGCAATCTGGCGGAGCATGGCGTCCATGGCCAGCGGCTCGATCCGCAGCGCCGCGCGGCCCAGCCGGGAGAAGCGCAGGAAGCCGGTCAGCAGCGCGTCAATCTTCGTCACGCCCGCCTGGATGAACGAGATGGCCTCCGGGATGTCCACGGCCAGCGCCTCGTGCAACTCACTCTTGGGTATGGACTGGCCGGGTGTCTCAACCAGCTTCGCCCTCACGCTCTCGCACGAGCGCGCGAGTTCCTTGCTGAAGCCCTGGATGTTCACCAGCGGCGAACGCAGATCATGCGAGGCCACATACACGATGGCTTCGAGTTCCTTGTTCTTCTCGGCGAGTGACTGCGCCAGCTCGGCGAGCTTCTCCTCGTCGCGCTTGCGCTGGGTAATGTCGGTGCGGATGGCGATGAACTGCGTGGGCTTCCCATCCGCGCCCACGAACGGGAAGATGGTCGTGTCCACCCAGTAGATGCTGCCGTCCTTGGCGCGGTTGCGCAGCTCGCCCTTCCACACCTGCCCGCGCCCAATGGTCTGCCAGAGGTTCTGGAAAAAATCCTTCGAGTGGTGGCGGGAGTTGATGATGCGATGGTCCTGACCGAGCAGCTCGCCACGGCTGTATTTGGAGATCTCGCAGAACTTGTCGTTGACGTAGGTGATGCGGCCGCGCGCGTCCGTGATGGCGACAATGGAATGCGCGTCAAGGGCGGCTTTCAGGTCCACCAGCTCCTTGAGCGAGGCGTCGGCGGCGCTGGCTGCGCCGTCCGCCCGGGCGTCCAGCGCCTGCAAGCGGGCGCTCAGTTCAGCCTTGGTCATGCGGGAGTAGTCGGCCATGGGCCCAGGATACGAATCCGCGCTGGCCTGACACGATTAAAAGACCACGTTGTCCGACTGGACACGCCTGACGCCGCTGCGGCCGGCAACAGTGGGAACCTTGCAACCCTGGAGCAGGCGCATTTCCGCCAGCAGCCAAAGGTCAAGGTCACGGCCTTGCGGGCGGCCTTCTTTTTCCCAAAGGAACGATGCACACGCCGCAATCTCGTCGCGGTCCGGTTCCGGACGGGGAGGAAAGGCGAAGCGCTTGAAGCGCACGGTTCGCTTGGACTTGGCGCTCATGGGAGGAGGGCTTCTGTATGACTGGTCGTGGCTGGCATCAGGCCCCGGCCCTGGTCTGGCAACGCTGGCGGAGGCGGGCCTCCGCTTGCAGCCAGTGTTCCAGGTCACGGCCTTGCGGGCGGCCTTCCGCCTCCCAGAGGTTCATGGCGCACAACGCGATTTCATCGTGCGTCGGCTCCCGCCGGGGCGGAGCGGTGATGCGCCTGGCTGGCGGGTTCGTTTTGGTTTTGGCACTCATGTTAGCTCATGTTTGTTTGTGGTGATGAATCAGACCGCCGCCGGCAGATGCGCGCGGTATTGCGTGGGCGACTGGCCGGCCAGCTTCTTGAAGATGCGGTTGAAGTGCGTGAGCGACTGGAACCCGACCTCGTAGGCGATCTCGCTGATGCGCAGGTTCGGGTTCAGGAGGAGGTTCTTCGCCTTCTCGATGCGGATGCGTGAGAGGTAGTCGGTGAAGTTGATGCCGGTGGCCTTCTTGAACATCTTGCAGAAGTAGAAGGTGCTCGTGTTGACGGCCTTGGCGACCATGCCGAGCGACATGTCCTCCTTGTGGTGCTCCTCGATGAACTGCTTGGCGCGCGTGATCATCGGCGGCTCGGCGTTGGCGTTCCGCACCATGATCTGGTTGCTCACCATGCCGAGGTGATCGGCGAAGATGTGGAGCAGGTTTACGACCGCCTCATGCCGTTTGGCGGGCAGCACCGGCGAGTTGAAGTAGGCCTCGTGCAAGTCCTCGCGGCTGATGGTAACGCCGCCGTCCTTCGCCAGCTTGGCGGTGCGTTCGAACTGCGCTTCAGTGGGCTGGCGGCGGAACACCTGGCCGGTCTGGAGGTAGCCGATGGTCTTGTCCCCGGTGCGGACCGGCACGGCGGAATCGCTCAGGCCGAACTGGCAGGTGACCGTGGCCGGGCAGGCCTGGGCGGCCTCGTTGAGCTGCTGCTGGGTTTGCAGGCACGCGGCGCAGGTGCGGCTGCGCCCGGCCATCATGGCACAGAAGGGGTTCTCGTTCCGCCGGCCATGGTGCGGGAGCTGCCAGCTCTCCACCGGGCGCAGGTTGACCGGCAGGCCGGTCATCTCGTTGAAAGCCCGCTCGTAGTCCTGATAGACCTGTGAATGGGCCAGGGTGCTGATGATGTGGTTGTTGTCTTCGTGCGTGTTCATAGGGTTTTACAGGGGGATGGAGCCGGGCAGGAGGGAGCGGCGGGCCGCGCATTTCTTGTCGCGCGGCTGAACTTATCTTGTCGTTCCGATCTTGCTTTCACGCCGCCAAGTTATGGGCGGTGCAGACCAGCAACAATTGGGGCCGGTCCCAGACTGGAGTGCTGGCGGACGATTAGCCGGCTAAGGGAAACGCTTAGTTCAGTCGCAGCCGGAACTGCGCGTGGGCATCCGCTCGAAGCGACAAGAAGAACGGTTCATTGCTCACGAACCGCCGCCATTTCAACGACTCGTCGAAGCCGCGCATGTCACTTTCCTCCTGGCCTCCTCAAGATTCTGCGCGGCCTCCGTTCGACCACACAGCACGCGGCCGACAGGCACCTTGCTTTGTAGTGAACCCTGCGAAGACGAGGGCATGCCGGAAATGCGCGCGACAAACTTTTTGTCGCCCTTTCAGGCCTGCCCGGTAGGCTTTGGCCTCATGAAAGCCGTTTTCCAGTCCGCCCTTCGCACGTTGGCCCTGCTCGTCGCGCTCTCGCCCTGGCTGGCCCAGGCGCAGAAGAGCTACTCCTTCGGCATGATCGCCAAGTCGCAGGGGAACATGTTCTTCCTCGCGGCCCGCGCCGGAGCCGAGGACGCCGCGAAGGAGCTGAGCGCCAAGCACGGCATCAAGATCAAGATCGACTGGCGCACGCCCAACGAGGAGGACGCCCAGCGTCAGGCGGAGTTCATCGAGCAGCTCCTCCTCGCGGGCACCGACGGCGTCATCATCTCCTGCTCGGACGCGAACAAGCTGACGGATGCCATCAACAAGGCCGACCGCCAGGGCGTGCCCGTGGTGACCTTCTCCGGGGACGCGCCCGCCAGCCGGCGCTTTGTGAGCATCGGCATTGATGACTATCAGTGCGGCGAGCAGACCTTCATCCAACTGGCGAAGCTCATGGGTGGCAAGGGCACGGTCGCCGCGATTGATGGCAACCCGAACGCGCAGAACCTGCAGCAGCGCGCCGCCGGTTTCCGCGCCGCCGCCAAGCGCTCGCCCGGCATCAAGGTGCTGGACATCTATTACCACAAGGAGACACCGCAGGACGCCGTCGCGAAGATCGAGCAGGTTCAGCAGTCGAATCCCGACATCGCGGGCTGGGGCCTGCTCGGTGGCTGGCCGCTCTTCACGGACAACGCGCTCAAGTGGCCCGCCGGCACGGTCAAATGCGTCTCGGTGGACGCGCTCCCGCCGCAGCTCGCCTATGTGCGCAGCGGCCATGTGGAAATTCTCCTGGCGCAGGACGTGTATGGCTACGGCCAGCGCGCCGTGCAGCACCTCGTGAACAAGCTGGTGCTCAAGAAGAATCCGGCCTCGCCCCAGGACGTGACCCCGCTCATCTCCGTGACGAAGGCGAACGTGGACGCCTACGCGAAGAACTGGGAGAAGTGGCTGCCGAAGTGAGGAGCGGGCGAATCCATAAGGGATTCAGAGGACCGTCAGGCCCGGTGAGGGAGGTTTGAGGGTTCATGAGATTTCAACCACGGATGGACACGGATGAACACGGCTGGGGGACGGAGAGGACGAGCGGATGGCCGACGCGCGAATCCCCTCTCCCCCATCGGGGGAGAGG
>CAZOCL010000355.1:0-6804 GCA_964578245.1 uncultured Klebsiella sp.
CAGATCATTCCCGCGCAGTATCTCACCCTCGTGCCCACCATCCCGGCGGAATACGAGAAGCTCGGCGCTTATGCGCTTATCGGCCTGCCGGATGCCCAATATCCCACGCGCTTCGTGAAGGAAGGCCAGCTCGATAGCGACTACCCGATCATCATCGGCGGCAAGAACTTCGGCTGTGGCAGCTCCCGCGAGCACGCCCCCATCGCCCTCGGCTCGGCCGGCTGCCGCATCGTGCTGGCCGAAAGCTTTGCCCGCATCTTCTTCCGCAACAGCGTCGCCACCGGCGAACTGTATCCCTGCGAACTCACCGACCGCCTCTGCGACGTGCTCAAGACCGGCGAGGTCGTCACCGTGGACCTCGATGCGCTGACCGTGACCGTCCAAGCCACGGGCAAAGTGCATTCCTTCAAGCCCCTCGGTGACGTGCGTCCCGTCGTGGATGCCGGCGGCCTTTTCAATTTCGCCCGGAAGAGCGGCATGATTCCCGCCGCCGCGTAGTCGCAGGCTTCCGCCCGCGCGTGGGATGATTTCATTCGCAACCTGAAGGTTGCGACTAGGGTTCCGCATCGTGAGCAGTCCTTCCATCCCCGGCCCAGCCGAGCGCTCCGCCTCTGCCCGCACAGCGGATTTTTACTACCCCTTGCCCCCGGAGCTGATCGCCCAGGCTCCGGCGGTGGAGCGGGACGCGTCACGTTTGCTGGTGCTGCACCGGACGGATGGCCGCGTGGAACACCGCCAATTCCGTGACGCGCTGGACTATTTTCGTGCGGGCGATGTGCTGGTCTTCAACAACTCGCGGGTCATCCGCGCCCGCCTGCGTGGTCACAAGCCCGCCAGCGGTGGACAGGTCGAGCTGTTGCTGGTGGAGGAGGTCGGAACGAACGAGTGGTGGACCCTGCTGCGGCCGGGCAAACGCGTCCGCGCAGGCACGGAGATTCACTTGCTGACACGCTCGGGCAGCCTCTCCCCGGTGCGTGCCGTGGTGCAGGAAAAGAATCCGGAAGGGCATTGTCGCGTGCGCTTCAGCGGCACCCCGGACATTCTCAACGAACTGGAGTCGCTCGGCGAAATCCCCCTGCCGCCCTACATCGACCACGCCGCTGGCGCGCAGGACGATGCCCGCTACCAGACCGTCTATGCGCAGCCCGCCGGTTCCGTCGCCGCCCCCACGGCCGGGCTGCACTTCACCCCGCAACTGCTGGAAGAACTTCGCGCTCGAGGAGTGGAGATTCAGTTCGTCACGCTCCATGTGGGTCTTGGCACCTTCGCGCCGGTGAAGGCAGAGCACCTCGCCGATCATGTCATGCACGAGGAACGGTTCGAACTCCCGGCCACCACCGCCGAGGCCATCAATGCGGCCAAACGAGAAGGCCGCCGTGTCATCGCCATCGGCACCACGACTGTGCGCGTGCTCGAAAGCGTTGCCGCCCTCTCAACTCTCAACTCTCAACTCTCGCCGCAACGCGGTCGCACGCGCATCTTCATCCACCCACCCTACCAGTTCCGGGTCGTGGATGCGCTGCTCACGAATTTCCATCTGCCTCAATCCACGCTGCTCATGCTCGTCAGCGCCTTCGCCGCAACGGGCGTTCTAGGTGGCAGGGAACGGGTCTTGTCCGCCTATGCCGAGGCCGTGCGGGAGCGCTATCGCTTCTTCAGCTACGGGGATGCGATGTTGATTATGTGATGAAGCCGAACCCGCGAAAGGATGACGTGGTGCGTGGTGCGGGGTGCGTGGAGGACGCCGAGCCTGGTCGGCAAAAATCACGCACCACGCACCACGCACCACGTCCCTTTGTCTTGGTCAACATGGCCATGTCCGCCGATGGCAAGATCGCCACGGCCAATCGCGCTGTCGCCACCTTCACCAGCGCGCGCGATCACGAGCATCTCTACCAACTCCGCGCCACCGCCGACGCCGTGATGAGCGGGGCGCGCACGATGGACTTGAACGACTACACGCTCGGTGCCGGTGGTGACCGCTATCGTAAACTGCGGCTCCGCCGAGGTCTCGCCGAGTTCAGCCTGCGAGTGATCGTGTCCGGGTCGGGCTCGGTGCGGGCGGACGCCGAAATCTTCCGCCACCGCTTCTCACCCATCCTCGTGCTCGTGAGCGAACGCGCACCGGCAACCGCCGTGAAGCGGCTGCGCACCGTGGCGGACGTGGTGAAGGTTGTCGGCCGTGAGGAGGTGGACATGGCCGCAGCGCTGAAGTGGCTGCGGCAGGAATGGAAGGTGAAGCGGCTTCTTTGCGAAGGCGGCGGTGCGCTGAACGACGCGCTTTTCCGTGCCGGACTCGTGGACGAACTCCACCTCACCATCGCCCCGTGCCTCATCGGCGGACGCGCCGCCCCGACCATCGCCGACGGCGTTGGCTTCCCGCACCTCGGAGACGCATTTGGATTCCAACTCCATTCCTGGAAGCGGGTGGAAGATGAAGTGTTTTGCGTGTTTCGTTCGATGAGCCGCTCCCAACCGTGATTGAACGCGAAGATGCGAAGGTGCAAACGGGTGAGGCAAGCGGGTGTAAACCGAAGCTTTTCGGTTTTATCGCATCCTGGCTCTCTGATGCTTCACTACAGGGACATGATGAACAGAGAGGGAAGTTGAGACGGGTGGTTCTCCGCGTCTCTGCATTGAAACGGATGGCGCTGCAGTCTGGACTCAGGCTCAGGCGGGCCAGCGGGTTTCCACCCAGGCCAGCACCCTGTCCACGAAGGGGAAGAGCCGGGCGTGCCAGGCGTTGGCCTCCTCGTCGGTGAGGCGGCGGGGTGCGGCTTTGAGGGCCAGGAGGTCGCGGAGAATGGTGGCGTCGGTTTGGAACTCCTGCTCCATGACGGCGATTCGGGCAGGGAACTCCTTGGGCACTTCGACGCCGCTGAGGCGCAGGGCTTCTGAGCACTGCACGAAGACCGGGGTGACATGGCGCGCGAGGAAGCGGTCGTAGGGGCGGTTTGGTGCGCGGGTGACGAAGGCGTAGATCAGACGGAGGCGGAGATTGCGCAGGGCTTGTTCGGACAGGAAACGTTCCTGTTGCGGATCGAACTTCAGGCCGGCCAGGAGGTCCTCGCCATGCAGCAGCCGGTAGTTGCGGCGGATGCTTTGGAACTTGGGGGCGAATGCGCGCGTGCTGCGCTCGAAACCGCGCCGGGCGAGGATGAAGGGGTCAATCTGCGCCTGCGTGGCGAGGACGGTGGCCAGCGCCTGGTGCACGGCCGAAGTGGACTCCCGCAACACGATGAGCAGGTTGAGATCGGACACGCCGTCGATGACATTGCCGCGCACGGCGCTGCCGTAGAGACAGCAGGAGCAGAGGTTCTCGCCGAGCGCCTGCTGCAGCGCGGCCACGGTGCGATCCAGCACGGTTTGGGTCTCGGAAGGCATGGGGCAGGGTAGGGGATGGTGGAGGCGCCGCAATGCAAATTGGCCGGAGGATTCGCTGAACCTCCGCGCTCGTGTTAGCCCAAGGCGACTGCCAGCCAGGCAGATCAAGTAGTCGCTACATCAATGAGTCGCCCCTCGTTCACTTCGGACGCGGGCGTGCGCCAATCTTGGCTGGAGGCCGATGCCGCGTTGAGGCACACTTGCCCAGCCCATGAATGCCGTCGCCATTGCGCTGCTCGCCTTGCTGCCAGCAGCCTTCGCCTCCGAGCCGTCGCGAAGCGATAGGTCGGACTGGGCCTTGCTCCACGGGGATTTGCAGCGCACAGGGTTCTACCCCCAGTTCCCTCGTGGTCCGCTCAAGCTCGTCTGGCGGAAGGAGCTCTGGCGCGAACTGACTGGTCCTCGCGCAGAGGTCATCGTGGCGGACAGCAACGCCTTCCTCGGCTCCTACGCGGGGCGCGTCTATGCCTGGGATGCCGCTACGGGTGAGGAGCGCTGGCAGTTCCAGACCGGCGGTCCCATTGGTCATTCGCCAACGCACGGACTGGTGGCCTTGACGGCCCAAAGCGACTCGCAAGGCCAGACGCGACCCGCTCCCTCGCCGGTTCTTTTCGTCGCCTCGATGGACCGGAAGCTCTATGCCCTCAACAGCCGGACCGGCCAGCCGCACTGGAGTTTCACCTGCGACGAGGGCATTTGGGTTTCGCCCACGTTCCACGCAGGCAAGGTGTTTTTCGGCGACCGCGCTGGTGCCTTTCGTGCGCTGGACGCGGGTTCGGGCAAGCTGCTCTGGCAGTTCGACACGGGCGCTCCAATCCTCCAGACCGCGAGCATCAGCGAGGACGGCGAGTTCGTGTTGTTTACTTCAGAGGACTTGCATCTTCACTGCCTGCGGGTGAGTGATGGCAAGGTGCTCTGGAAGTCGCGCCGGCTTGCGGGCATCACGGCGCGTGATTACTTCCCCGTGTTGTTTCGCGGTCTGGCCTTCATCGCCACCAGCCCGGCGAAGGACTTTCACGCCACGCTCGATGAACACCAGCAGATGCTGGTGGCGCGCACCGGCTTCACTGGCAAGGACCAGCGCTACGTTCCCGGCACGCCGGAAGATGTGAAGGCGGAGCAAGACTTCATCGTGAAGTTCCTGCGCGAGCATCCCAGCGAACAGACGTTCTACGCCTTCCGCGTGAGCGATGGTTCGGAGCCGTGGATCGCGCCGATCCTTTACACCGGCGGCCTGCACAATCCCATGACGCCCCCGGCCTGCAACCCGCAGACCGGCGAAGTATTCACGCAGGTCCGCAGTGCCTACACGACTTGGGACGGTGGGGGCGAGGTGCGCGCTTTTACTGGCTTTGGCAGGCTCGATCTGGCTACGGGACGCGTCGCCTTGCTGGACCACGGTTACCCATCGAAGGACCCCGCACGCCCAGCAGGCGACAAGGACAAGCCCTGGGGCAGCTTCAACTATATCGGCGACGAAACCCAGGCACTCGCGTGCGCGCCCGGCCTGCTCATCAACACGCACCAAGGCAACCTCGGCGTGATGGATTTGAAGACCGGCAAGATTCTCAACGTGTTCGGCAAGCGCGACAGCTACGGCGGTTTCTACGGCGGTGCAAACTTCGGCTGGGAAAACCAGGGTGGACGTGAGAAGGCAAAGGCTGCTGGGCAGCCCTACGGCCTGGTCAATGAGTGGCACGGTCCCGCGCGGGCCATCGTCTCAGTCGCGGGCGGCAGGGCCTATTTCCATGTCGGCTCACAGGTCCTCTGTCTCGAACCTCAGGCGACCGGAGGCAAGCCATGAAGGCGCGGGCATTCGTTGTCATCCTGTTCGCGTGTGGGTTTTGCGCTGCCGCCTTCGGGCAAAATGTCGTGGAGAGCGGCGGCAGCGGGGCCTCCCTCCCAGCACTCCAGCTTACCGAGCAGCAGGTCACTGCCTTCCTGAACAGCGTGCCCGACCTCGCCCGCAAGGCCAGCAGTGCGGACGCCGCACGCATTGCGGCCAAACTGGATCTGCACGTCGGCCAGTTTCTCGACGGGCAGCCGTGGCAGGCCTTCCACCACACCCTGGGCATCAGCGGCTATGAGAGCTATTTCGCACACCCCGATGAGCAATTCCTCTCGCTGACACTTGCGCTGCCGCACGTCACACCGGCGACCGCCACGCGCGTGCGCGTGTCACTCAAGGCGCAACTCACCGTGTCCCCACCCTACGGTGTGGAGGGGAGCGAACGGACGGCTGGACAAGCGCGCGAGAACTACGCCGTGCCGGAGGCGTTGCGAGTGAAGGGCAGGGGAACGGCCCGCAGCGCGCTCGGAGTCTATGCCTTCTGGCTTTACTGCCACCTGGCACCGGACTTGGATGCGGCAAAGGCGCATTGGCCGAAGCTCCGCGCCCGCATGCAACCCCTGCTCGCGAGCGATTACCGGTTCAACCCGTTGAAGCAGGATTACGCGAACGACGAGGCGGAGCAGCTCAACGGCGACCTCGCGGGCCTCCTCGCGTGTTGGCGGCTGGCGAGGCTGAACAACGACGTCATAACAGAAGCGGCGGCTCAGAAGCGTGTCGCGCAGCTCCTCGAACTCCGCGTCAACCTGGAGCGCGTGAATCCCAAGATCGTCGAGAAAACCCGCACGGCGAACCGCTCGCTGCACGTGAGCAAACTGGCCCGTTACTGCTCACTCGTGCCCGAAGTGGCGGAGGCGGTGCGCTTACATTCCGGTGGCTTGGCTTCGGCGCGGCTCAAAGCATTCCGCGAGGAGCGCAACGCGTGGTGGCTGGCCTTCGGCGATCGTGTCATCGGTGGGGAGAACTACACGAACCCACCGCACTTTGTCCGCGCCCTGTTCTCCGGAGCCGCGCTCATCGAGCAGCTGCCTCCGGAACGGCTCGCGAGCTTTGTGGACGTCCCGTGGTGCCGGGGTGACTTCTACTTCATCGAGAAGTGCGCACTGACACTGAGCGCACGAGTGGCGGACACTCCTGTCCGCCAGTGATGGGCGCGTCAAACGGCGGACATGCGTGTCCGCCCTACGCACCTTTCACTTCGCCGGCTTCGCCTGGCCTTGCACCCACTCCGTGGCCCGGTGGATGAGCGCCGTGGCGTTCGGGAGGCTGAGCTTGTGTTTGATGTTCTCCCGGTAGGTCTCGATGGTCTTGTGGCTCAGCTTGAGCGCGTCGGCGATTTCTTTCGTGCCCTTGCCCGCGCCCAGCAGGCGGAAGACCTGCAACTCACGGTCTGAGAGGCCGCTGACTTCCTCCGAGCCGGCGGGCGTGGCCTCGCTGGGACCACCGCCTTCGACCAGCTTGCGCATCGCCAGCGCGGCCACCTTCCGGCTGACATAGAGGTCGCCGCCCAGGATGGTGCGGATGCCCTCCAGCACGTCCTGCGTGGCGCGCTCCTTCATGATGTAGCCGCG
>CAZOCL010000356.1:0-6791 GCA_964578245.1 uncultured Klebsiella sp.
CCGCGATGCCGCCGAAGATGGTGTGGGCGTTCTTCTCCTTGAGCCGCATGAGCAGTGCCACGGCGCGGAGGTCGGGGCGAAGGTCGAACAGGTTCTTTGGTGCGATCTGGCCGGCCATGACGCAGTGCTTCACGCCGCGTTCGGTGAAGGCGGCGATCAGCTTGCCGAGCTGGCCCACGCGCAGCCAGACGATGTCGTCCACGAGCTTGGCGAGCGCGGGGTCGGTCTCGCCCTCGAACGCAACCGTGACGATGCGCGAGACGCCCATGGCACGGGCCTGCTGCGCGAGCAGGAACGGCAAGCTGCGGTTGCCGGCGATGAGGCCCAGGGTCTGGATGGCGGCGGACACGCGGGGAGAGTAGCGGGTGGGTGGGGCGGGACGAAATCCCAAAGTCCAAATTCCAAGCTTCAAGAAAGCTCCAAATCTCAAGGGGCTGGACTGATCGGAGATTCAGGCGAAGGCCTTAGATTTGCAATGGGATGACCCGCCATTGGAATTTGAGGCTGGGAGCTTATTGGGATTTTGGAGCTTGGGATTTGGAGTTTCGGGCTCTGCTTGCCGCTCGACAGCTTGCTTGCCCGCGCCTATCACCATCCCATGATGAAAGCCGTCTGGACTCCCCTGCTCTGCCTCGTGGCCGCCTGCCTGTTCAGCGCGTCCGCCCATGCCGCTCCGGCGAAAGCGCCGACCATCGTGCTGATCAGCGGCGAGTATGAATACAAGTCCGCCGAGACGCTGCCGATGCTGAAGACGCGGCTGGAGACAGCGCTGGGGGCCAGGTGCATCTACCTCCAGCGCAAGCCCGGCACGAACGTGCATGACATCCCCGGCCTCGAGGCTCTGGACACCGCGGACCTCGCCATCGTCTTCATCCGGCGCATGGTGCTGCCCGAGGATCAGCTCGCGCGCGTGAAGAAATACGCCGCGTCTGGCAAGCCCATCATCGGCCTGCGGACGGCCAGCCATGCGTTCGAGAACTGGAAGGAATGGGACCACGACGTGCTCGGCGGCAATTACCAGAACCATCACAACAACAAGCTCGCCACCACCATCCGCGTGCTGCCGGAGGCGGCAACGCACCCGATTCTCAAGGGCGTGGCCAAGGAGTTCACCAGCCCGGGCTCCCTCTACCGGAACAGCCCCCTGCCCGAGGGCTCGAAAGTGCTGATGATGGGCACCGTGGAGGGCAAGCCGGCCGAGCCGGTGGCGTGGACGCACAGCTTTCACGGGACGCCGGTGTTTTACACCTCGCTGGGCCATCCGGAGGAATTCGGCACGGAATCGTTCGACCACCTGATCTTGAACGCCGTGCAGTGGGCGCTCGCGCAGCCGGTGCAAAAGGCGGTGGCACCCGTCGCAGCGGAGCCGCCGGGCATCCGCCGGGTGGGCGTGGAAGAGTTTGAGAAGCTCCGGACAGAGAAAAAGTATCCGGTGCTGGATGTGCGGACGGCGGATGAGTTCAAGTCCGGGCACATTCCAGGGGCGGTGAATCTCGACGCGCTGGACGCCAGCTTCGAGAAGCAACTGGCCGCACTCGACAAGTCGAAGACCTACCTGGTGCACTGCGCCGCCGGCCGCCGCAGTGCGAATGCCGCGACCCAGATGAAGGAACTGGGCTTCAAGTCGGTGATTGATCTCGCGCCGGGCTTCAACGGCTGGAAGGCGGCGGGGAAGCCGGTGGAGAAGTGAACCGCGAAAGCCGGCTTTGCCACAAAGAGGCACAAGCGGCGCAAAAAAGAGGGGATTGTGCCCGCGAAAGACGCGAATGGACGCGAAAAGGGAGAGAGGGCGAGACGGGGATTTTGCAACCACGGATGGACACCGATGGACACGGATAACGCGGAACCGTGCATTTGAAATAGGAGGGACCGCTTCAACGCAGAGACGCAAAGGACGCAAAGGGACACGGAGATCAGGGCCTGCGAAGGCCACCAAGAGGTGAACGCAACGGACTTGATCCAAATCTACATTCCTCCGTGCGCTCTGCGTCTCCGCGTTAGTGGGACCGCTACTTTCAACGGCATCAACTCGGATAAAGCCAGCGCTGGTCAGGTGGGACTTCGTCCCTCCTAAGCTTGGCCTTCCCCTCTTTGTGCCCTTTGTGCCCTTTTGTGGCAAAAAAGACTCTCCGCACCCTTCGTGGCGCTAGTCGGAGCCGCCGTATTTCGCGACCAGGAGGTGGCTCCGGGCCGCGGTCAGTTCCATGATGAACTGGTCGTAGCTTTGGTAGCGGTCGTCGGGATTCTTCGCCATCGCGCAGCAGATCGCCTCGTTGGTCTTGGGCTGGATGTCCGGCAGTTCCTCGATGGGGGGTTTGAGCGGCTGCTCCACATGGGCCAGGGCGACCTCGTTGACCGTAGGGGCCTCGAAGGGCACATGCCCGGTGAGGGCGTGGTAGAGCGTGCCGGCGAGGGAATACATGTCTGACCGGAAATCCTCAGTGCCGAGCGAGATGCGCTCGGGGGCGATGTAATAGGGCGTGCCGAACACCCCGGCGTCGGGGTCGCGTCCGCCCGATGCGCTCTGGGCCAGGCCGAAATCCACGAGCTTGGGCTCGGGTGGCTCGTCGGTGTTGAAGAGGATGTTGCCGGGCTTGATGTCCAGGTGGAGCAGGCCGTGGCGGTTCGCGCAGTCCAGCGCCGAGGCGATTTTGATGCCCACGTCGAGCACGAGCAGTTCGTCCACGCGACCGTTGTCCTCGATGCGACCGTCGAAGGTGCCGTTGTCCGCGAGCTCCATCACGAGATACTTCTGCCCGTCCACCTCGTCGAAGGCGTAGATGTGGATGATGTTCGAGTGGTTGAGGCCGGCACAGGCGCGCGCCTCGCGCTTGAAGGCCTCGACCTGGAGCGGGTCCACGGCGATGTCCGGCTTCATGAGCTTCACCGCGACCTCGCGGTTGAGGTTCATGTCATAGGAACGGAAGACGGTGCCCATGCCGCCGGACGCGATCACCCCGCGCAGCTCGAACTGGCGGAGCTTCACGGTGATCATGACGGGGCCGCCGCACTTGTTGCACGGCTGCGTCTCGAACGGGGGGAGGTCGCTTGGAATGAAGTTCTTCGCGCCGCACCGGCCGCACGTGACCATCTTCAATGATTTTTTGCCTTCACTCATTCCGGCGGACTTCTGACGCGAGGTTAACACCGGGGCAGGATTGCTCAAGACAAGATTCCGCTGGGGCGGGTAGATCGTTACCGGTCCGCTTTTAAGCTTGGTAACGATGGGGCCTTTTGTTTCAACCTGCGGCCCGTGCGGCTGCTCTACAACCTCCTGTTCCCGGTCTTCTTCCTGCTGGGTGCGCCGTATTATTTTTGGAAGCTATGGCGGCGCGGGAACTGGCGGGGCGGCTTCGGTGAACGGTTTGGCCGGATCGAGCCGGCCAAACTCCAGCCGCTCGCCGGGGCCAGGGTCCTGTGGCTGCACGCGGTGAGCGTGGGTGAAGTGGGCGTGTGCGCCCAACTCGTCGCCACGCTCCGGCCGAAGCTCCCCGGGTGGAAGTTCGTGGTCTCCACCACCACGACCACGGGCATGGGCGAGGCGGACAAGAAGCTGCCGGCCGACGTGACGCGCATCTACTACCCGGTGGACTTCCCGTGGTCCGTCCGCCGCACGCTGAGCGCGCTGCGTCCGGCGGCCATCGTGCTGGTGGAGGCGGAACTGTGGCCCAACCTGCTCTGGCAGGCGCAGGCGCTCGGCCTGCCTGTCTTGCTGGCCAACGCGCGCATCTCCGACAAGTCCTTTCCCCGTTACCAGTCGGCTGGGTTCCTGTTCCGCGAACTCTTCCAAGCCTTCGCTGGCGTCGGTGCCCAGAACCAGCCGGATGCCGCGCGACTGACCCAGCTCGGGTGCCGGTCTGAGGCGGTGGTCGTCACGGGCAACGTGAAGTTCGACGCGGTCAGGCTGCCGGACCTCACGAAGGTGAATGCCCCGGCGTTGCTGAGACAACTGGGCGTGGCGGAGGACGCACCGGTGATCGTGGCCGGCAGCACGCATGATGGTGAAGAAGTGCTGCTCGCCGGGATGGTCCTGCGGCTCCGCACCCGCTTCCCGCAGCTCTTTCTGGTGCTCGTCCCGCGGCATTTTGAGCGGACGAAGGCCGTCGTCGAAGGCCTGCGCGCTACTGGCATCCGCTTCGCCCTGCGCACGGAACTGACCGACGGCAAGGCCTTCCCGCCTGGCTCGGTGGACTGTCTGCTGGTCAACACCACGGGCGAGCTGATGGCCTTTTACACCCGTGCCACCATTGCGTTCGTGGGCAAGAGCCTCACGGCGAAGGGCGGTCAAAACCCCATCGAACCGGGCGCGCTGGGCAAGGCCATGGTGTTCGGTCCGCACATGGAAAACTTCCGGCCGATCGCGGCGGACTTCGTTGCGAGTGACGCTGTCCTGCAAGTGCCTGACGCTGCCGGGTTGGAAGCCGCCCTGGCCACCCTGCTGGCCGATCCCGCCCGCCGCGAGCAGCTCGGAGCCAATGCGCTGCGGGTGGTGCAGCGCAACCAAGGCGCAGGGCAGCGCACGGCGGAGATGATTGCGGCGAAGCTGGGGTGAAGGAACCGGGGGCGCCGCTTGATTTTGAAGGCGGGAACGTTGACGCGAATTGCGCGAATTGACGCGGATTTTGAGCCGCCTACTGACAGATTTTCATGCCCGATTCGGCATCTTCTTCTTCGACTTCGCTGTGGCCCGCTTCGCTCTGGCAGAAAGCTCGGCAGCAGGTTTTGATTCCGGAAAGGCCCACGGATTCCCGTCGGCCGTTCGATACTCGAACGGGTGTTCCTTCAAGTAGCGGAACCTTGGGGGAGCAGGCCCGTCCGTGTCGGACCAGAGCAGATCAAAGCGCAGGCCATTGAGGCCGTGATGCTCGACCAACGCCTTAAACTCACCGTCGCGGTGATCCCCTGTGTGCTCCGCACAAAAAAGCCTCGAAAGACTCCAAAGGCCTTGCGCTTTGAAGAGGGTCTTTTTCCCAATCCGCTCCCCATGGAAACTTGGGACAGCAATGCCTGCGGTCTTTTCTTCTTTGTTGTATCTCCAAATGGCGTCGTCTGCGTTCAAAACATCAATCACCGTGGTGCAGTTGTAGAGGTAGTGCATGCCGGCCTCACCCTTGACTTTCAGGGGCAGTAATTCGCCGCTCTGGGAGAGGATGTTGCCGACGAGTTCATGGGCTCTCGCATTGCAAACGTGTTCCAATGCCAGACCGAAGAAGTCGGGACGAGGAGCGCTGGGATTGAAAACAAACAGCTCGATCTCTTTCCAGGTGACGAAAGGCACGCCGCGTCCTATTTGTGAATCAATCAGTCTGCTGTCGGTGCGTTTGTTGCTGAGACACGCGAACTCACGGCGCTTTGAGCCGGCAGGCTGACCGTGGTCTACCTCGTAAATTTTCATGGCTTAGTAATGCCGGGAAAGTTCCACCAAAGGTAATACCCCCTCCATTTTCCCGCAATAACGGGGACATCCCGCTTGGGAAAGGAAAGAGGCAGGCCGCGTCGGCAGGCTGCGTTCGAGACCAACCAAGAAATACGGGCAAAACCTTCAGGGCTGAAAGCCCGTTCCATCAACGCGCTGGGAATCTACCGCGTAGAAAACGACGCGGTGCATCACCGGCATTGAAGATGGGACGGGCTTTCAGCCCTTGACACTATGTGGGGCTTCGCCTGGGGCGTTGCCCCAGGCTGGGATGGAGCGGGCCGTTGGCCCTTTGCGCCCCGGCGCAACGGCAATCCCGATCCCGTCACCACGGCGTTCGCGTGCTTCGGAGTTCGGTTTGAAAACTGACTGCTGCCTTCAGGCCTGCGGCAGGAGTTCGGCGACGAAGGCTTTCTCCTCCTGCAATTCCTTGTTCGTCGCGGCGAGCTTGGACTTGGCGAAGTCGTCCATGGCGTAGCCGGTGAGGACTTCATAGCTGCCTGCGGTAGTGGTGCGCACAGGCATGCCGGCCCAGACGCCTGGATCGAAGCCGTAGAGGCCGTTGGACTTCACGGCGACGGAGTGGATGGCGCCCGGGGTCACGAGCGAACGGACGTGATCCACGAGGGCATTGGCGGCGGACGCGGCCGAAGAGGCCCCACGCGCGGCGATGATGGCGGCCCCGCGCTTGCCGACGGTTTCGCAGAACGGCCCCTGGAGCCAGGCATCGTCGTTGATGACGGACTGGGCGGGTTTGCCATCAATGGTCGCGTGGGCGAATGCGGGGAACATGGTCGGGCTGTGGTTGCCGTAGATGAAGATGTCCTTCACGGCGGTCAGGTCCACGCCGGCCTTCTTGGCGAGCTGAGATTGGGCGCGGTTCTGATCGAGCCGGACCATGGCGGTGAAGCGTTCCGCCGGGAGACGCTTGGCCTGCGAGGCGGCGATCATGCAGTTGGTGTTCGCGGGATTGCCAACGACAGCCACGCGCGCGTTGTCAGCGGCCACGGCGTCAATGACCTGGCCCTGGCCGATGAAGATCTTGCCGTTGTCCTTGAGCAGATCCGCACGCTCCATGCCGGGACCGCGCGGCTTCGCGCCGACGAGCAGACACCAGTTCGCGTCTTTAAAACCCACGGCGGGGTCGGAGGTCTGCACGATGCCCTTGAGCTTCGCGATCCCGTAGTCCTTGTTCGCGAGCTCCCGGCCCCGCAGTCGCATCGAGAACTTCACGAGGTGGCGCTCCGTGAAAAATTCCCGCGCGCGGCTGATGAGACGGTCGATGTCGTGTTTGTCCGTGCGGAACCCCAGCCGGAGCATCTTCACTTCCACCTGCTTTGAGTGTGACCGCTGCTTGCGCTCTTTTTTCTGGAGT
>CAZOCL010000357.1:0-6779 GCA_964578245.1 uncultured Klebsiella sp.
GCGAGCGCACGGACTCGCCGCTCCAGGCGCTCATCCTCCTGAACGGCACGCAATATGTGGAAGCCGCGCGCTTGCTGGGCGAATCGCTCCACCGCGACGCAAATGGCAACGTGTCCGCGATGATCGAAGCCGGCTTCCTCCGCTGTCTGAGCCGGAAGCCGGACGCACGCGAACAGGCGATTCTGCAACAACTGCATCGTGAACAGTTGGAGCACTACAAAGCGAAACCCGCTGAGGCGGACGGCTTGCTGAAGACCGGGAACACGAAGCGGGATGAGAAGATCCCTGCACCCGAAGCGGCCGCTGCGACCGTGCTGGCGCAGGCGCTGCTGAACCATGATGGATGTGTGGTGAAGAGATGAGGGAAGAAGTAATTAGTAATAAGTGATTAGTTTATGAAGCCGAATGTCACGGAACAGGGGAAGCCGAGCGGGTTGCCGTTTGCGCGGGGATTCTGGGAGCTGGTGGCATATCAGCGGGCGCGGGCGTTGCAGCGGCGCGTGTTTGAGCTGTCGAAGAAGTTTCCGCGTGAGGAGATGTATTCGCTGACCGATCAGGCACGGAGGGCGGCGCGTTCCATTGGTGCGCAGATTACGGAGGCGTGGGGCAAGCGTGACTGCGAGATACACTTTGTCAGCAAACTCAGTGACGCCGTAAGCGAGTGTAATGAAACGCAGCACTGGACCATCAGTTCGGTGGATGATGGCTATCTGACCCGGGAAGAAGGTTTGGAGGTCTGGAACCTCTGCCTTGAAGTGGGCCGTAATCTCGCCTCCATGACTGAGCGTTCCGACGAATTCTGCCAGGACGCCGCCAATCCCCGCCTGCGCGAACCGGCTCCGGAGTTCTTTTGCGCCACTCCACTCCCATGGGAGACTAATCACTAATTACTAATCACTTCCCATGTTCCCCTTCAACCGCCGCCAGTTTCTCAACCGCTTCGGTGCGGGCCTCGGTGGCGCGGCCCTGGCCGAGATGCTTGCCTCGAACGCTGGCGCTGCACCGACTGCAGAACGCGGCTTTCTCGGCGCTTCGCACATCGCCCCCAAGGCCAAACGCATCATCTACCTGTTCATGTCCGGTGCGCCGTCGCAATTGGACTTGTTCGATTATAAGCCGCTGCTGAACCAGCGCCATGGTGAGCAGCTTCCTGACTCGGTGCGCGGCGGGCAGCGGCTCACGGGGATGTCAGGCAACCAGTCGTCCATTCCGCTCGTGGGGTCGCCGTTCAAGTTCGCGCAGCATGGCAAAGGCGGCACGTGGTTCAGCGAGTTGCTGCCGCACACGGCGGGCATTGCGGACGACCTTTGCGTGGTGCGCTCGATGTTCACCGAGGCCATCAACCACGGGCCTGGCGTGACCTTTCTCCAGACTGGCACCCAGATCGCCGGACGGCCCAGCTTTGGTGCCTGGCTGAGCTACGGACTGGGGCAGGAGAACGCGAACCTGCCGTCGTTTGTCGTGCTCGTCACGAAGGGCAAGAGCGGCCAGCCGCTGGGTTCACACCTGTGGGGCAGCGGTTTCCTGCCGACCAAGCATCAAGGCGTGCTCTTCCGCGCCGCGAAGGACCCGGTGCTCTATCTTGGCAATCCGGCTGGCGTGAGCGAGGACAGCCGTCGCCTGCTGCTGGACCGTCTGCGTGAGTTGCACGAGCACCAGCTCGCCGGCACGCCGGACGCGGAAATCCAGAGCCGCATTGACAACTACGAGATGGCGTTCCGAATGCAATTCAGCATCCCGGATGCGACGGATGTTTCGCAGGAACCGGCGCACGTCCTGGAGAACTACGGCCCCGACGTGAAGACACCGGGCACGTTTGCCGCCAACTGCCTGCTCGCGCGCCGGCTGGCCGAGCGCGGCGTGCGCTTCATCCAGCTTTATCACCAGGACTGGGACCACCCCGGGGGCCTGCCGGGCGCGCTGCCGAAGCTCTGCAAAGAGACCGACCAGCCTGCGGCCGCGCTCGTGCGCGATCTGAAGGCGCGTGGACTGCTGGAGGACACACTGGTCGTCTGGGGCGGTGAGTTTGGGCGCACGAACTACTGCCAGGGCAAGATCTCGGCGAACTTTGGCCGCGACCACCACCCCCGCTGCTTCAGCCTGTGGATGGCGGGCGGTGGTGTGAAAGCGGGGACGAGCTACGGAGAGACTTGCGAATTCGGCTACAACATTGCCAACGACGGGGTGAGCGTTCACGACCTGCAGGCGACCTTGCTGCACCAGCTCGGCATTGACCACGAGCGGCTGACCTACCGGTTCCAAGGCCGGCGCTACCGTCTGACCGACGTGCATGGGGAGCTGGTGAAGGGGTTGGTGGTGTAGGGTGCTGCATGTTGCGTGAGCTAGTTCGGACGCGCATCTTGAACCGCATATCCCATGTCCCCTGCTTCGGCCAAGCCTCCTTTCCCGCTGCCCGAAATCTTCGGCCTGCGGCGGGCCTGGGCCTGGCTGTGGGCCGGGGAATTCAATCCCGTCTTCGTGAAGGAGATGCGGCAGGCGGTGCGGGGGCAGTTGGTGCTGTCGGGATTTATGCTGGTCCTGTTTGTCATGTTCGGTTTTTCCGCCTTCATGCTGCTTACGGCGAACGTGGCGGAGCCGGGCATTGGCAGCCAGATGTTCGCCGCCTTGCTCGGGGTGCTGACCGTCCTGACCGGCGTGTGCGTGCCTGCCTGGAGCGGCAGCCGGATGATGCGGGAGCGGCACAGCGAAGACGGCGTGGACCTGCTCTACTACACCCCGATGTCAGCGGAGGAAATCATCCAGGGAAAGTTCCTCTCCAACGTGACGCTCACGGCGGTGTTCTTCTCGGCGGGAGCGCCGTTCCTGGCCATCACGCCGCTGCTGCGGGGCGTGGACGTGCCCACGGTCATCCTGGTCACCGGGTTGAACTATCTCACGGTGGTCATCGTGAGCCAGGCCGGCCTGGTGCTGGCGAGCCTGCCGATGGGCCGGGTGTGGAAAGGCGTGCTCGGCCTCGTTGTCGGCATGTTCAGCGCGCCATTTCTGCTGGCCTGGCTGGGGCTGTGCATGACCTATGGCTTCAGCGGCCACGGAGGGGGCGGGATGCCGTTGCTGGCGTTCTTTGCGCTGACCGTCGTGTTCGGCCTGCTGGGCATAAACGTCCTCATCGTCATGGCGGCCAGCTATATCGCCCCTAGGAATGGGATCTACTTCCGGCGCGACCGGGTGCGGTCAGGGAACGCCTTGCCGCCGCCCATCCCTGACCGGTCATCACCGGGTTGACGCTGAATCTCTTTGTGCCATGGTGCGTCAGCACTAGCACCAATACCGTCTGCCATGAACCGACCACGTGCGTCCAAGCGACTCGCTTTTACTCTGATCGAATTGCTGGTGGTGATTGCCATTATCGCCATTCTCGCCGGGATGCTCCTGCCCGCGCTGGCCAAAGCCAAGGCCAAGGCCAACACGACTGTCTGCAAAAGCAACCTCAAGCAATGGGCCATGGTCACCCAGCTCTACGCCGACGACCAGGATGACAAGCTGCCTTATGCCTGGGACCGCTACAACCTGCAGAACAACAGCTTCGACTACCTGCTCTCACCTTACTTCCGAGGTGTCAGTTTCAACTCTGCGGCGCAGGGGGCGAGCTGGACCAATTCGCTTTCCAAATGTCCGGACCGCCAAAAGGAACGGCATGATGTGACTTTTCTCGATACGCCCGCCGTGGTGCCTGCCGGGACCAATCCGTGGAAGATCAGCTATGCGATGAACTACCACGTCTCCCTCAACTACGTGAACGGCGCCGCAGTCACCGCCGGGGACTTTGTCGCCACCGCTCGACGCGCCCAGGCAAACCGTCCGGCGGACACCTTCCTGATCGTGGACACCGGCTGGCGCAACAATCATCCCGGTCTGGGGGACTTTACCACGAATGTCATTGGCTACCGGCATGGCAGTTTTTATCCCGCCGGGCGAGCTAACATCGGTTTTCTGGATGGTCACGTGGGCGACTTCAACATTGGCAGCACCAACGGGATCATCCTCGACTTCAAGTGAACCCTGGCCGGGCTCAGTGCCGCCGCATGGACAGCCGGTGGTTCACCCGCTTGGTCTGGGTGTAGTCGAGGGGTGGCAGGTCGGTGAGGGTGGGTGACTCGGTTTCCCGGAGGATGGCTTTCGCCCGCGCCTGCAAGTCCCGCCAGCGCGGCCACTCCATGTCCGGAGCGTGCGCGACTTGCCGTAGCACGCTGCGCCACTCGATGATCATCCGGTCGATGTCGCCAACGCCGAGAAATTCCGTGACCCAGCCGTTCTTGCCCAGCGGGTCGCGGTGCACGTCCGCCGCGATCTCCTCCGCGCCCGCTCCGTATTCCGGTGGCACGCCATTGTCGAGATAGCCCGTGAAGTTCTGCGAGCCGAACAATCGCTGGCAGGCCATGGCGATGCGACCATCCCAGCGCGCGTCGCCTTTCGTGAAGCGATGGCCCGCGTGGAGGTTCGCCAGCTCATACACGAGATCGGTCAGCGGCAGGGATTCGTCCTCCAGGGCGGCGGCGATGGCCAGCCCGTCGCCGGAGTGGAAGAAGCTCACAATGCGGCCCCGCCGCGTCGGCACGCCGTGCGCGTCAATGAGGCCGAGCCGTCGCCAGATGGTCGCGACACCGGCACCGGTGGGCAGTTGTTTGCACTCCGGCACGCAGGGGCAGCGGGCGCAATCCTGCGGAAAAACCTCGCGCTCCGGTGGCCGCCACAGCGCGACGCCATGGGAGTCCACGCAGGCCTTGAGCGTGAGCTGGCCCAGTGCCAGCACGACATGCACGGGGCCGATGCCGACCTCCGGCACGTGCTCGGCGAATTCGTCCTTCAACCGCACGGCCTTGGGATACTCGATGGCCAGCACCGGGGTCTGCTGGGCCGCGAACCGGGCTTCCAGCACGGGCACCACGAGTTCGCGCCAGGCCTGCAGCGAGGTCTGGCGGGCGTTCCAGTCCGTCAGCTTGCGCACCCATTTGGCGAGCAGGATTTGCTGGCCGTTCAGGACATCCGCGATGGTGAGGGAGCGGGCAAAGGTGCCGTCGGGCAGCTTCATGAGTGAGCCGCCTTCCCCGAGCTTCTCCATCGCGGACTCATTGGTCATTGCGGAACGGAGGTGGATGGGGGGGGTGGCGTCAGGCGTCTCGCCTGACGTTGAGGACGGCATCTTGCCGTCCGGGGTGGCAGGTGATGTTGCGGCGGTTTCGGCAGAGGCGGCGTTTTGTCCGCCGGGCGGGACGCCCGGCTCTACGGCAGGCAGGATGCCTGCCGCCACGGGCGCGCCAAGAATCTGCTCGGTCGTGGCCCGGGGGCGGGTGGCTATCGGCGCGCTCAATTTCAGCATGGCCAGCACGCCGGGGGCGAGGGGCTCCATGACCTGCACGCGCTCGGAGGGCACGTCCTTGAGCGCGGGCCACGGTTCCCATTCGCCCCGGCTGTTCAGGAACTGCCGCACCATCTTGCGCACATGGCGCGCGCGTTCGGCGTCGGTGGCCAGGCCACAGGGCGTCTCGGGATTCCGGAGCGCACCTTCCACGCCCAGCAGGATGGGCTTGGTGGTGAAGAGCCGCTCCTGCACGCGCACCGCTTCGCGGAAGGGGTTCAGGCCGTTCGCCGCCGCTGCGCCCATGATGCCCAGCAGCGCGCTCCAGTCCACGAGGCCGGAGCGGGCGAGAAAGGCCGGGCGGCCATCGAGCAGGCGGACGCCGTTGGCTGACACCAGCACATAGCCGATTTCGTCAATGCCCCGGCGGCCCGCACGGCCAAACATCTGGAGAATCTCGTCCGGTCGGATGGGAATCTCCACGCCATCGCGCCGGTAGGAGTCCGCCGCCAGCGCGACACTGCGCAGCGAGAAATTGATGCCCGCGGCCAGGCCCATGGTCGCGACGACGACGCGCAATTGACCGGCTTTGGTCAGCGGTTCGACCACACCGGCCCGCGCCCCATAGCTCATGCCGCTGTGGTGGTAGGCCACGCGGCAGCGCAGCAGCCGGGCGACCTTCTCACCGACGAGGGACTTCTGCTCGTTGGTGAGCGTGAGCGGGTTGGGGTTGGGCAGGAAGCGGGCGATCTCCGCGGCCAGCGCTTCCGTCTCCTTCCGGCGCGGGGCGAAGATGAGCACCGGTCCAAGGTCATCGGCGAGCGCCTTGGCCACGAGGCGGGGCCAGTAGCCCTTCACCTCGCTGGGGACGTGCATGCTGAGGTCGTTGGCGTGGACCTCTTCCAACGGCACCGGTCGGTGCAGATGCCGCACGAGCTGCGCCTTCCGGCCGAGCCGCTCCAGCCACTTCACGATGTGGTGCGGGTTTTCCACGCTGCCGCTCAGGAGCAGCAGGCGCGTCTGCGGCGGCGCGAGGGCGATGGCCAGTTCGTAGTTCAGGCCCCGATCGGGGTCCGCGAGCATCTGATACTCATCAATCACCAGCAGGGCCGGGCCGTCGCCGCTGATGAGCCGGTATTTTTGGGTCTCGAGTGTGGCGACGATGACGGGTGCGTCGAGGTTTTCGCTGAGGTCGCCAGTGGCGATGCCCACGTGCCAGCCGCGTGCCCGCCATTCAGCGAGCTTGTCATTCGCCAGGGCGCGGGTCGGCACGGTGTAGATGGCCTGGCCGTGCGGCTTGCCGAAGTTGGACCACAGCTCGAAGACGAGCGTCTTGCCCGAGCCGGTGGGCGCGTGGACGACCACGTCCTTGCCCGCGCGCAACGCGGACACGGCCTGCTGCTGCCACAGGTCGGGGACCGTGACTTGGTTGAAGGCCGGCTGGTCGGCGGGCAGTTCCTCG
>CAZOCL010000358.1:0-6775 GCA_964578245.1 uncultured Klebsiella sp.
ATCATCATCACTCCGAAGAAGGCCGTCCTCGACCCCCAGGGCAAGACCGTGCAGAACGCACTGGAACACATGGGCTACCAGGGCGTCGCCGGTGTCCATGTAGGCAAGTATGTCGAGATCGACCTCGCACCCGGCACGGACCGCGCCGCCGCGCAGCAGGCGCTCAACGAGGCCTGCCATCGCTTTCTGAGCAACCCGGTGATCGAGGATTACCGGCTGGAGATCACCGACTAGCCTGCGTCATGCCCTCCCTGGTTTCCCATCCGACCGTCATCACGGCGGCGGGCAACAAGCCCAAGCTGATCGAGGAGTTCATCGGCCGCGTGAACACGCAGACCGCTGATCTCAGCCTCGCCCGCATGACCAGTCCCGGCGGCTGGGTCGAGCCAGGCCAGACCCCGGAGTTCGACGAGTTCACCCTGGTGCTTAAAGGCTCGCTCCGCGTGACGCACAAGGATGGTTTCATGGACGTCGCCGCCGGCCAGTCCGTCATCACCCACAAAGGCGAGTGGGTGCAATACAGCACGCCCGCTCCCGATGGGGCCGAGTATGTCGCCGTCTGCCTGCCCGCCTTTTCCCCGCAAACTGTCCACCGTGACACTCACTGAATGAACTTCGCCGTCCTCCAATTTCCCGCTTCGAACTGCGACCAGGATGCCGTCCATGCCATGCAGGTGCTCGGGCACTCTGCCCGGCTGGTCTGGCACAAGGACAACTCGCTAGGAGCCGTGGACGCGGTGATCGTGCCCGGTGGCTTCAGCTATGGGGATTACCTGCGCTGCGGAGCCATCGCACGGTTCAGCCCGGTGATGCAGGCGGTGAAGCAGTTTGCCGACAACGGCGGGCTGGTCATTGGCATCTGCAACGGGTTCCAGGTCCTCTGCGAGGCGCACCTGCTGCCCGGCGCGCTGATCCGCAACCGCTCGCTCCAGTTCCGGTGCGAACATATCTACCTCAAGACCGTAACGCACGACTCGCCGTTCACCTCGCAAATCCCCGCCGGCAAGGTGATGCGGGTGCCCATCGCGCACGGGGAAGGCTGCTACTTCGCGGACGCCAACACGCTGGCGCAAATGAAGGCCAGCCGACAGATCCTCTGGCACTACTGCAATGCCCAGGGCGAAGTGACTGAAGACGCCAACCCCAATGGCGCGCTGGAGAGCATCGCCGGAATCTGCAACGAACGACGCAATGTGGCCGGTCTGATGCCCCATCCGGAGCGCGCCTGCGAATCGCTGCTGGGCGGCACAGACGGACGGCTGGTCTTCGAGAGCATGATCCAGGCGCTGGGGCAGAAGCCCGCAGCCCTGGCGGCCTGACGTCCGGTTCTTCCGGCAGTTCTGGGAAATGGGCCTAAGGTCTTTCCCTCGCTTGCCTTCTGGAGAGGACGTGGCCTAAGCTCCCCTACAAAATGCACCGTCTCGTGTTCAGTTGTCGCGCCAGCCGTCTGGCTCTTGCCCTGCTGGGATTCTTGCTGCTTTCTCTGCCGGAAGCCGCCTTCGCACAGTTTCAGCCGCCGGCGTTCCGGTGGGCTTCGCGCGCAGGCGGGACAGCGGATGCGGAGAACCAAACGGACATGGCGGTGGACGCAGGCGGGAACACGGTAATCGTCGGGGCCTTGGCTACCGGCTCCAGCGCCTTTTTCGGGCCATTCAACGTCACCGTGCAGACTGGCGATGACGCGACCTATGTGGCCAAATATGATCCGAACGGCAACCCTGTCTGGGTCACCGCGTTCCGTTCGCGGACGCAGGCAAGCACCCGGCGGACCACAATCGATCCGCAGGGTAACGTCTACGTCCTGGGCTATTTTGTGGGCGACATTACGATCGGCACGTTTTCGTTCCAGGCAGCGGCCGGTTCTAAAGATGCCTTCGTGGCCAAGCTCAGCCCGGCCGGGCAAGTGATTTGGGCCAAGCAGTTCGGAGGCTCGCTTGATGAGTATAACAACACTGGGGGCAACGGGTTGAATTCGCTGCCGGTTGGCGGAATTGCGGTATCCCCCGCCGGCAATGTGTTTATCGCCTTCGATTTCGCCGGCAGCATGGTGGTGAACGCCGGTAGTCCGAACCCGATAATCCTCACCTCCCAAGGCGACCAGGATGTGGCGGTGATCAAGCTGGACAGCTCAGGAAACTACCTCACGGCAACCCGGTTTGGCAGTCTGAACGCGGATGGACCGCGCGATCTGAAAGTTGATCAGGCCGGCAATGTGGTCGTGCTGGGTTTCTCCTACGGTAACGTCGTCCTAGGAGGAACCGTCCTGAACACCTTCGGCAGCCAGGACGGGTTTATTGCCAAGCTGGACTCGAACCTGCAGCCCATCTGGCTGCAAGGCTTTGGTGGTCAAGGCATTGACAGCCCGATGGGGCTGGCCATTGACCCGGCTGGCAACATCATCGTGGTTGGATATGCTGACGCGAATTTCTTGATTGGAGGGGTGTCCTTGGTTGTGCAGAACGGTCTCGACGCCTACGTTGCGAAGTTTTCCCCCGCCGGGCAGATGGCCTGGGTGCAGCAGGCTTCCGGCTTTGGCGGCAGTGGGGATGAGCTGGCACACTCCGTCGTCAGCGATGCGGGTGGATTCATCTTCGTCAACGGACGCTTCAATTCACAGAGCATCACCTTCGGCTCCGTGTCCGTCCCCAACTCGTCCGGATCGGCAGCGACTTACATCGTGAAATTTGACCCCAGTGGGAACGCACTCTGGGGCCAGGGTGCCACCGCCACTCGCGGTTTCGTCGGATTTGCCGCAACTCCAGGCAGCATCCTGGGATTCAACTCCGGCGTGGCTTACGACCAGCTCGGACGGTTCTACATCGCCGGCCGTTATGAAGGGGTAGCAACACTTGGGACTCTTACCCTGACAAATGCCGGTGGTGGCGACATCTTCATCGCCTCGTTGGACGGCGATTTTAGCATTGTGCAGCACCCGCAAAACCAGTTCGTCAAGCAGGGGGCCACCGCCTCCTTTGACGTCGTCACTGCCAGTGCGCTCCCGTTGAGCTATCAATGGCTATTCAACGGCAACCCGATCCCCGGTGCCACCGCCACGAACTTCAGCGTCTTCAACGCCCAACCTTCCCAGTCGGGCCTCTATTCCGTGCTGGTCAGCGGCTTCACTGGCACGCTCCTAAGCTCCAACGCCACGCTGACGGTCAAGATTCCCCCTGCCATCGTGCAGAACCCCCAGGGCCGCACCGTCACCATCGGGTCCACCGTCACCTTCTCCGCCGTCAGCACAGGCGATGCCCCGCTGGCCTACCGCTGGTTCTTCAACAACCAGCCCATCAACAACGCTATCAATCCAACGCTAACCATCACGAACGCCCAGCCAGCGGATGCCGGCGTGTATGCGCTGGAAGTGTCCAATGACGTGGGCAGTGCGATGAGTGCCGGGGCCGGTCTCTTCATCAACGCGCCGGCCGTCGTGCTGGCGAGCCCGCAAAGCCAGTCCGTAGTCGTCGGTTCCAATGCGGTGTTCTCCGTGAGCCCCGGCGGCTCCGCGCCCTTTACCTACCAATGGCGGTTTAACGGCGCACCCATTTCCGGAGCGGTCAGCCAGACCTACACCATCACGGACGCGCAGTCCACCAACGCCGGCAGCTATGACGTGCTGGTGGCGAACTCGATCTCCTCAGTCTTCAGTTCCAACGCCATCCTGACCGTGACGCCGCCGTTCACGATCTCCCCGCAGCCCCAGAGCCAGTCCGTCCTGGTAGGCAACAACGTTACCTTTACCGTCGGAACCGCCGGCATCGGCTCATTCAACGGGCCCTACACCTATCAGTGGTATTTCAACAGCGATCCCCTGCCCGGCGAAACCAACCCGCTGCTCTCCGCCACCAACCTGCAGCTCACCAACTCCGGCATCTACTCCTGCCTCGTTGGATCGTCCCAAGGTTCGCTCTCGAGCAGCAACGCGCTGCTCACCGTCTTCAACCCGTTCTCCATCGGAAGCCCAGGCTTTCAGCTCGGTGGACTCTTCCAGATGACCGCCTCGGGCGACAATGGCAGCGCCTACCGGCTGGAGACGACCACCAACCTCGTTGACTGGGTGCCCGTCGTGACCAACACCGTCTCCGGCGGCACCGCCACCTTCACCGACAGCGGGGCCGCCGGGAAGGAACTGCGCTTCTACCGCATCGTCCTGCTGCCGTAGGGCGGAGCGCAGGTGGCGCGCCTCTCGGTTTCTTGCCTCCTCGTCAGTCCGGGCTGCTGATGCCACACCAAACCGCTGCTTTGCGCAGACCGTCTCCGGCGGTGCGAAGCGTCTGGAGTGCGGCGCGTTTCACCGCCGCTTTCGCTTGGGCGCATGGTGGGGGCGAAAAGTTTGCCAACCTCTAGACACGGGGAAAAGCGGTGCTGAACGACACCGCTCTCCAGACGCTGGCGCGACTTCCACCGTCTCGGACTTTCTCAAACCTGGCGCTCCAAGGTGGCCTCCCTGTGTGCAAGAAACGGGCTGCGCCTTCGCATGCGGTGGCACAGAGTTCCCGCTTGCCTCACCAAGCTGGAGGCGTAGGTTGCGGGAGTTCAATGAATTCCCCCGCACAAGCCATTGGCCAGGCGGTCTTCATCCGCACTGACGTGCTGGATTACGCGGAGGTCAACGTCCCCTTCCAGACCTTGCAGGAACTGGTGCAGGTCTGCTCCGAGCCGCGGCCTGGCCTGACCTTGGAGCGCGTGGTCGTCTTCTCCCTGCGGGATGGCCAGCCCTGCGCGCTGACTCTGGGTTTCATCTCCGCCAGCAAAGGCGTCCGGCAGCGGCTCGACCCGGAGTTCAAGAGCCAGAGTTAGACTCCCCTCTTCGCTGACTCACAGTGCGATGTCGGTGAAGATCCTCGTCTGGTCCCGCACGCGCAGCACCCGCGCCAACGGCGTCCTACCAGTCGGCGAAAGTGACTCCCGCAAGGCCGCTTCCTTTCCCGCCCCGGAGGCCAGCACCCAGACCTCGCGCGCGGCGGCAATCGCCCCGTAACCCAGCGTGAGGCGGCGCGGCGGCGGCTTGCTCGCGGTCACCGCGCGATACACGGCGACAGACTCCATCACGGCCTCCGTCTCGCCCGGAAACAGCGAGGCGACATGACCGTCTTCGCCCATTCCGAGCAGGACCAAATCGAGCACCGGCTGGCCGTCGGTGGTGGACTGGGCGAACTGGCGCAGTTCCTTCTCCGCCTCGCGCGCCGCCTGTTCCGGCTCATCCTCCCCCCGCAGGCGATGGATGTTCTGCGACGGCAGCCCGAGCAGGGTGAGAAGCAGTTCCGCAGCGCTGCGATAGTTGCTGTCCGCGTGGTCCGGCGGCACGCAGCGCTCATCCGCCCAGAACCAGTGGACGTGCGTAAGTGATTGTCCGCGCTCCTGCGCGAGCCGGGCCACCGCACGAAAGAAGTCCTGCGCGACGCGCCCGCCGGAGAGGGCCACCAGTTTGGTCTGACCTGACGATGCGGAACACAGCAACAGGCATCGCTCCGCCGCCGTCTGGGCCAGTGCCACAGTGGTCGCAGCTTTGATTGTTTCCAAATGCGGGGCTGTCATCAGTTGCGTTGTAATGCGCGGGGCAGATTGCGTGAGCCATGTAGCAGGCGCACCAGCCGGAGACCTCCCGGCTCCACGCGGTAGAAGATGATCCACTTGCCAAATCCATCCACTTGCCATGAGCGCAGGCCCGGCTTCACTTCAGGACGGAGGCGGCCCAGTTCGGGGTGCATACGCAGTTGTTTCAACGTCTCATCCACAGCGGCAAGGAACCGCACGCCCGCTTCCGGTTGATTCATTCGCAACGCAATCCGCGCGGTGTCACGAAGAAAGACACTGGACGGCCGAAGAATCATGCCGCCTTGCGTCGGTTCTTGGCGATGCGAGCGCGTAGGATGGCGCGGACCTCGGCGAAGTCCTTGTCTGGATTCCACTCCGAGCATTCGCTCGCGTCGCCCTCATCAATGAGTTCGCGCAGCGTGGCCGTGCCAGCCCCGTCGTGCCGATCGGCCACCCGAAGCGACTCCTGTTCCTCCAACAATCGCAGACCAGCGCGAAGGACTTCGCCCTCGGTCTCATAACGACCAGTGGCAATCAACTGGCTGACCAGTTCGCGATACGGTTGAGAAAGCGTGGCGCTCATGTGGCAAGATTAGTTCCTGCGGCTTGGCTCGGCAAGCAGCCCCTCACTTCGCCGGCTGCGGATCGCGCCACACATGTCCGGTCGGCGCAAGCAGGTCTTCGGCCGCCACCGGTCCCCAGGTGCCCGCCGAGTAAAACTCGCGGTTCGTCAGCGGCTTGTCGCCCCAGCCCGCGCGGATCGGGTCCACAATGCCCCAGGCCGTCTCAACTTCATCGCGGCGGATGAAGAGTGTCGCATCCCCCGCCACCGCTTCGAGCAGCAGCCGCTCATAGGCCTCTGGCGTGTAAGCGCCAAACTCGGAATCGTAGCTGAAGTGCATCCGCACCGGGCGCACCTGCAGGCTCGCTCCCGGCACCTTGCCGTTGAAGCGCAACGTGATGCCCTCGTTCGGCTGGAGCCGCAGCGTGATGGCGTTGGGATCGAGTTTCAGCCCGCACTTGGCGGCAAAAAGCACATTAGGCGTAGGCCGGAACTGGATGCGCACTTCGCTCGCGGAGTGCGGGAGCGACTTGCCCGTGCGCAGGAAGAACGGCACCCCGCTCCAGCGCCAGTTATCAATGAAGAGCTTCAGCGCGAGATAGGTTTCGGTGTTGGAATCGGTCTTCACCTTCTCCTCCTGCCGGTAGCCGTTGCGCAGCTTGCCGTCCACCATGC
>CAZOCL010000359.1:0-6683 GCA_964578245.1 uncultured Klebsiella sp.
AGGCGCTCTGCCCCGCGGCGAGGTCGTCGCTCCCGCCGATGCGGGTGCAGATGCGGTCCACCGGGTCCACGCGCGCGGAGGCCGCCGGGAGGAAGCTGCCGGTGTGTGCGAGCAGCGCCAGCAACGCGACCTGCCGGATGTAGGTGGATTTGCCCGCCATGTTCGGCCCGGTGATGAGCGCGATCTGGGGAAATGCGGAATGAGCGTCGTTGGAAACTGGAGCGGCGTCGGCGTTAGCGGCCAGCCCCCTCACCCCGGCCCTCTCCCCCGTTGGGGGCGAGGGAGAAGAAGCTGTGGTGCGTCCAGCCAGCTCCGTGTCATTCGGCACGAAGCGCTCCTCCGTCAGCGCCTGGTCCAGCACCGGGTGCCGACCGTCGCGAATCGCCAACTGTCCCTCATCGCGGACTTCCGGCCGCGTGTAGCTGAAAAGCCGCGCCGTCTCGGCGAAGCACGCGAGCACGTCCAGGTTCGCCAGCGCGGCGGCGGTCTGCTGGATGGCCGCGAGGTTGCCGATGACCTCCTCGCGCACGCGGAGGAACAGCTCGTATTCCAGCTTCATCGCCCGCTCCTCCGCGCCGAGGATCTTGCCCTCCATCGCCTTCAGGTCCGGCGTGATGAACCGCTCGCCGTTGGCGATGGTCTGCTTGCGGATGTAGTCGGCGGGCACCTTGTCGAGGTTCGCCTTGGTGATCTCGATGTAGTAGCCGAAGACGGAGTTGAACCCGACTTTCAGCGAGGCAATGCCGGTGCGCTCGACCTCCTTCTGCTTGAGCTGCGCAATCCAGTCCTTGCCGCCACGCGACGCGGCGCGCAGCTCGTCCAGGTTCGCATCGAAGCCGTCGCGGATCAGCCCGCCCTCCTTGATCGCCAGTGGCGGCTCGTCCACGATGGCCCGGGCCACCAGCTCGACGAGGGCGGGGAGTTCGGTGAGCTGGGCGAACAACTCCGTGAGCAGCGGCAAGGCGGGCTCGTCGAGCCCGCCGTAGGCGTTGACCGGCTCGCGCAACGCGTCTAAGTTGCCGCCAAGCTCGCCCCCGGGTGTCGGAGCTTGTCGTGGCACCCCTGACTGGCTGGGAACGTCAATCGTCCTCCCGGCGGAGGCGGGCTTCAACTTTTCATACGCCGTCAGCAGCCAGCGTTTCGGCGAGCCAAACGCATTCAGCTTCACCACCGCCTCGCCGTCGGCCGCGCCAAGGATGACGGTGTTTTCGTTCGCGCGCAGCGTGTGCATCGCGGTGATGCGCGCGGGCAGGCCGGCCAGCATCTCGGGATGCCAGCGCTCAATCTTTGCCAGCCCGTAGCCGCTGCCTTTCACCGCCGCCTCGCCCCAGACCAGATCAATCTCGCCCACCTCCGGGTGGAACAGCGCGCCCAACGCCTCGCCCCGCCGCACTTTTAGCAGCCAGGCGATCGCCTCGTCCGGCCGGCCCTTGAACTGGTCGAAGACCGGCCCGAAGCAGCTTTCGCCCGCCGGCGGATTGGCGGACAAGTCGTCCGACCCCTCGCGCAACCAGCCGTCCGCGGCTGGAACTCGCCCAAACAATTCGTGCAGAGTGAGCTTCAACATGGGCACCTGCTCAACCGCCAGCCGCAGCGCGTGCAGGTCCCGCGCGTTGCCCGTGCCCACCGAGAGCCGGCTCACCGTGCGTTCCAAATCGCGCACCTCGGCCAGCTTCGTGCGGAACGCTTCGAGCGAGGACCCGCCGCCCAGCCACGTCTGCACGGCATCCTGCCGCCGCTGGATCGGCCCGACGGCTGAGAGCGGCTGCGTGAGCCAGTTGCGCAGCAGCCGCGCGCCCATCGGCGTGACGGTGCGGTTCAGCGCGCCGTAGAGCGCGGTGTTCTTGGGCGCGTCGCGGTGCAATGGCTCGAGGATCTCCAGGTTCCGCAGCGTAGTGCCGTCCAGCACGAGGTAGTCCCGGCCTTGATAGAAGGTGATGCGCGTGAGGTGCTTTACGTCGCGGCGCAGGTGCTGCGCGAGGTAGTGCAACGCTGCCCCCGCCGCACCGGTGGCGGCGATCCGGCCTTTCAGCCCGTAGCCATCCAAGGCGGCGACTTTGAAGTGCTCGCGCACCGTGAAGATGGCCGTCTCCGGCGCGAACACCCAGTCGTCGTGCCCGATGAGAATGCCCGGCGTCCCTTGGAGCAGCGTGCGGAGCGATGACGCCTCGCCGGGATAAATGACCTCCGCCGGACGCAACCGCTCCAGCTCGGTGATCAGCTCCGCATCGCCCTCCGTCTCCGTCGTGCGGAAGTCGCCCGTGGTCAGGTCAACCACGGCGATGCCCGTGGTCTTGCCCGCCGGATAGACTGCCGCGAGGAAGTTGTTCCGCTCGGCCGTGAGCAGCCGCTCGTCGAAGTGCGTGCCCGGCGAGAGGATTTGCGTGACTTCGCGTTTGACGAGCTGGCCGGGACGCGCCTCCTCCATCTGGTCGCACACCGCCACCTTGCGCCCCGCTCGCAGGATGCGCGCGACGTAGCCATTGAACGCATGGAACGGAATGCCGCACATAGGAATCGTCCCGCGCTTCGTGAGCGCGACGTTCAAAAGCTGCGCGCCGGCGATCGCGTCCTCGAAAAACATTTCGTAGAAATCACCGAGGCGGAAGAGCAGCAGCGCGTCCTTGGGCAGCTCGCTTTTGATGCGCCGATATTGCGCCATCATGGGCGTGAGCTGTGGTTCTGGAGCGGCGGTGGACATCGCGTGCGCGAGGATACCGGCAAAAAAAAATGACGCGAAGTGAAACTTTGTCGTGACGAAACAGGGGCGAATCCGCTACTTCAACACGCACCAGCCTCAAACCACACTGTGCATCCGAACACTTTCTGCAATGAAGTCCAGCCGCGCTCGCGCGGATTGAAAGGGGGTGAGTGACCAATGGCAGCCAAGAAAAAAGCAGTTAAAAAACCAGCGACGAAGGGCAAGAAGTAGTCCTCGCAGCTCAAAACAACCGGGACGGCTTTCCAAAACGCGCAAGCGAGGAAAGCCGTTCTGTCTTTTTAGGAGCGCGGTCTTCAGGCCGCTTCAGCGCACGCCCCACTTTGGGTAACTCACGCTCGACGGCGTTCGCACGGCGAAGCGGCATGAACGCCGCGCGCCCTGCTTAGGCCGGCTCCTGCTGGCTGATGCAGTGGAAGCTGCCCAGGCCCCAGATCAGTTCCGTCGAATCCACCCCCACGACGCGGTGCTTCGGGAATTCGCGTTGCAGAATGTCCAGCGCACGCTGGTCGTTCGCGTGGCGGTAGGTGGGCAGCAGCACGAGGCCGTTGGCGATGTAGAAGTTTGCGTAGCTCGCGGGCAGACGCTGGCCGTCGTATTCCACGCGGCCGGGCATGGGCAGCTCCACCACGCGTAACGGCTGGCCGTCCTGGTCCATCATGGTGCGCAGGCGATGGAGGTTCTCCTGCAGCAGCCCGTAATTCTCATCCGCCGGATCTTCCTCGACGACGGTGACGACCGTCGTTGGGCTGACGAAGCGCGTGAGGTCGTCAATGTGCCCGTCCGTGTCATCGCCCACGATGCCGTCGCCGAGCCAGAGGATGTGCGTGACGCCGAGGAAGTCCTTCAGGTGCTGCTCGATCTGCGCCTTGGTCAGGAGCGGGTTGCGGTTCGGGTTGAGCAGGCAGGCCTCGGTCGTGAGCAGCGTGCCGCAGCCGTTCACTTCGAGCGAGCCGCCTTCCATTACGATGCCCGGAGAGAAGAGCGGCAGGCCGCGCAGCTTGGCGACGTGTTGCGGGACTGCGTCGTCGAGATCGTAGGGCGGATACTTGTTGCCCCAGGCGTTGTAGCCCCAGTCCACGATGGCGCGCTCGTGCCGACCATCGCGCTCGCGGGTGAGAAAGATCGGCCCGTGATCGCGGCACCACGGCTCGTAGGCGGGGAAGTGGTGGAAGCGCACGCGGTCCAGCGACACCTTGCGGTCGGTGAGGAGGCCGCGCACCCATGCCTCCTTCTCGGCGTTCCACACATTGATGTTCACTTCCTCAACGGTGACCAGATGGCGGATGAACTCGGCATAGACATCCGGCACGGTGTCGTATTTGTCCGGGAAGCTGATGCCCTCGGGACGCGGCCAGGTGAGCCAGGTGGAGACGTGCGGCGCCCACTCGGCGGGCATGTGCCAGCCGAGCGACGCAGGCGTGGAGGCGGTTACGTGAGCCATCGTGCGGCAAGACTAGCGAGGGGCCGCAGTCGAGGGCAACTCCGGCATTGGGCCCGCCAACCACGCGAAAGGACGCTAAATCTGGACTCCAAAACGAAATTTGGAGACGCCATGAAGAAAGCCCGTGAGGCCCAGATGGAGAGATCCACGGCTCAACCTCTTGCTTTCCAAAGCCGGGGAAGTTGACGCGAATTGCGCTAATTGGCGCGAATGCTGAATCGGGTCAATTCGCGTCAAAATCCGCTTCCCTCCACGTCTTCCCTTTTCGTGTCTTTCGCGTGTTTCGCGGGCGCTCCTACTGCTTCAGCGCCTTGGCCTTGGCGAGGAGATTGATGAATTCGGCGCGGTAGCCTTGGGTGTCTTCGCCCTTGCCCTCCTGCGCGAGTTCCTGCGCGCTCTCGAGGGTGGCGGTGCCCTTGAACGGGGAGTCCTTGAGCACCATGCCGAAGGAGGCGACGGCACTGGCGAACTTGAAGTCCGCGCTCGCCCGCGCGAGCTTCGTGCCGCTGTCGGTCACGGGGATTTCCATCAACGTGCTCTTGTCACCATCCGGGGCCTTGTAGCGGAGTTTCAGGGTCAGGAGTTCCTTGCTCATGGCAACCCCCTTCACCGGAGCCGGTGCTGCGGGGGGCGGCTGATACTTCAACGGATCCACCTCCCCGCGCACCGCCACCCCCGGCGGCACCACCTCATACAAGGCCGTGACCGTATGCCCCGCCCCGATTTCCCCCGCGTCCTTGGCGTCATTGTTGAAATCCTGCTTGGCCATGATCCGCTTCTCGTAGCCGATGAGGCGATACGCGCTGGCCTGGGCCGGGTTGAACTCGATCTGGATCTTCACGTCCTTGGCGATGGTCACGAGCGTGGCATTCATCTGCTCGACGAGCACCTTGTGCCCCTCCTCCACGCTGTCGAGGTAGTGGTAGTTGCCGTTGCCCTTGTCGGCGAGCCGCTGCATGAGCGCGTCCTTCAAGTTGTCCGTGCCGACGCCGAGCGTGGTGAGGAAAATCCCGCTCTTGGCCTTCGCCTCGATGAGCTGCACGAGCTGCCCCTGGTCGGTGATGCCGACATTGAAGTCGCCGTCCGTGCAGAGGATGACGCGGTTGACGCCGCCCGGAATGAAATTCGCCTGTGCCAGCGCGTAAGCCTGCTGGATGCCCTCGCCGCCATTGGTCGAGCCGCCGGCCTCGAGCGCCTCCAGCACGCTGAGGATGCGCTCCTTCTGCTCGCACGAGGTGGACGGGAGCTTCACCCCGGCCTCGCTCGCATACACCACGATGCCCACGCGGTCCGTGGCGTTCATCTTCTTCACCAGCATCCGCAGCGCCTGCTTGAGCAAGGGCAGCCGCTCGGCGGGCTGCATGGAGCCGCTCACATCAATGAGGAAGACGAAATTGCTGGGCGGGCGCTTGTCCGCCTTGATCTCGCGGCCCTTGAGGCCCACGCGCACCAGCCGGTGCGCCGGCGCCCACGGGCACCCGGCGATCTCGACGTGCGCGGCGAAGGGATGCTCGCCGGTGGGCGGCGCGTAGTCGTAAGTGAAGTAGTTGAGCAGCTCCTCGATGCGCACGGCGTCGCCTGGCGGGAGCCGGTTATTATTCAGGAACCGCCGGACATTCGCATACGACGCGGTGTCCACGTCCGTGGAGAAGGTGGACAGCGGCTCGCTCGCGACGAGGGTGAAGGGGTTTTCAACGTAGCGCGGGTAGGCGGCGGTGGTGCGGGTGTCGGGCTGGAAGGCCCAGCCTAGGTGAGTGCTGAAGCTGTTGTTGGTGACAACGCGGTAGTAACTGTGGGTTTGTCCGAGTGCCAGCACGTCGTCGCTCTTAACCCCGCTGTTGCCCGCCGCGAAATGATATTGAACGGGGGTTTGAGAACTGGGAACGATTGCCGGGCTCACTGCCACGCTATAAACGACGTTGTTAGCTCCGGGAACTGGGTTTGCCTTGGCGGTGTTCAATTGGTTCCCGTCGCCCAAGACAACCAACCTGCGGGTCTCAGGGTCGAACGACGTGTCCAGCGTTCCGTCCACCTTGAGGCGCACGTTTCGGTGTGTCACTGTGCCGTTGTAGGTGGTGAAGCCCCCCCCGATTACGGTCTTGCTGTCTGGGGATAGAGCAGAGGAATCAACCTTGTAGTAAGAATTGCGAGCGGTTGAGTCCGTTCCGGCTACCGCTGTTCCGTTCGCCGTCGAGAACTCGACTACGACGATTCCGTTAGTGGAATACTCGAATACCGCCGTGTTCGTTATCCCTCTGGAAATGAGGTTCGTTCCGACTAGAATTGGCGGAGCGTGATTCGAAGACTGATTCAGCAGCGGTAGGCTAGTGGATTCTGGCAGTTTCACCATCCGTTCGGGCTGCTTGCCCTGCCACGCCTTCGTCACAAAGAATCCCACCACCAACGCCGCCGCGGCGGCCATCCCCAGCGTCTGCCAATGCCGCCACGGGAGGAAGAGGACCTTGCCCTCGCCCGGCGCGTCCGCATTGCTCTTCTCCCTCGCCCCCACTGGGGGAGAGG
>CAZOCL010000360.1:0-6683 GCA_964578245.1 uncultured Klebsiella sp.
GTCGCTGTTGACCCACGAGCCGCCGCGCACCACGCGTGGGCCGCTCTTTCCGTCCGCGAAGTCCTCGCACCATTCCCAGACGTTGCCGCCCAGATCGAACAGGCCGTGCTGGTTGACGCGTGAACTTCCCACTGGGGCCGTCGTTCCGAAGCCGTCGTCGTAGCCGGGGATGAAGGCCCAGTCGGGACCGAAGGCAACGCGGGCGGAGAGGTCGCTGTAGTTCCCTGCGCCTTCGGGTGGCGGGAACTGTTTGCCCCACGGAAACACGTTCGCAACTTTCCGGTTCCGCTCCTTGGGGGTTGCGCCGTCCTCCTTGGGCAGGCCCACGGCGGTGCTCCATTCAGTGTCGGTGGGCAACCGGTAGCTGGCGTCGGCCGGGAGGCGGCCTTCGCGGCGTTCCTTCGCGGTGAGCCAGGCGCAGAAAGTTTTGGCGTCCTCCCAGCTTACGTTCACCACGGGGTGGCTCGGGGCGAAGCTCACGGGCCGGCCTTTGAAGGCCGCCTTCTGCCACGAGCCGTCCACGTTGGGATTCGCCTTGGCGAAGGCTTCGTAGTCCTGACGACGTGTTTCCCAGAGGCAGAAGCGGACTGTAGTGCCGGGCACGGGGAGGAACTTCATGCCGAGGCTGTTCACGAACTCGCGGCCCGCCAGGGCCGTGAACGCCGTCGGATCTGCCTTCGCAGCGGCTGCTGGCGAAGCCCCGGTGCCCGGCTGAGTTTGCGCGGGCAGCCACAGCCCAGAACCGGCAAAGACAAACAAGCTCACTCGGAAAATCAAAACAAGGTTCGCTGTGCTCATCTTGGGTTCTGGGCGTGCACAGTAACAATTCCGCCCGATTTGTCAAAAGCGGCTCGACTGCCCCCCTGAGCGCGGGCATGCTGCCCGCTTTACGTGTGCTGTCACCGAAAGGGATCGAACCCGTCAATCATGCAGGCGCGCGCTCCGGAGGAGTGCCACCGTCTTTTGACTTGCTCCATCCGCCAAGGACCGTCAAACACCTCCGCAGAACGCATGAAAAAACTCGACCACTGGACGCTCACGTTGCTCGGCTTCGCGCTGCTCACGCTCAAGGCCCACTCCCAAGACATGCCGCTCTCGATGTTGCTCATCGAGGGCGAGGAATGGAAGCTGGTCTCCGAGGGGCATGGCTTCACCGATGCGCCATGTGCGGATGACAAGGGCAACTTCTACTTCAGCGACATGCGCAGCATGCCCCCGGCGATCTGGAAGATCGCGCCGGATGGGACGAAGTCGAAGTTTCTGGAGGGCACCGTGTGCAGCGGTTTGAAGTGGGGACCGGACGGGCGGCTGTATGGCTGCGCCGGGATGGGCAAGGACAAGCAGATCGTAGCGTTCAAGCTGCCGGAGGGGACCAAGACGGTCATTGCCGAGGACGTGCAGCCAAACGATTTGGTGGTCACGCACAAGGGGCATGTTTACTTCACCGAGACGGGCAAGAAGCAGATCACGTTCGTGAACCCGCAGACCAAGGAAAAGCGCGCGGTGGACACGGGCATCACCGCGCCGAATGGCATCACCCTCTCGCCGGACCAAGGGACGCTGGCGGTGTCGGACTCGGCGGGCGTGCATGTGTGGGCGATGCGCATCGAGCCGGATGGGAGCCTCACGCACAAGGAGCCTTACATGACGCTGCGCACCGAGGTGGACGTGAACGCAAAGAGTCCCGACGGGCGCTCGCCGGTTTACAAGACGCGCAGTTCCGGCGATGGCATGACGAGCGACCGGCAGGGCCGCTACTACGTGGCCAGCGCGGTGGGCGTGCAGGTGTTTGACCCCACGGGCCGCATGAGCGGCGTGCTGCCCAAGCCGTCGGACAAGTTCATGACGAGCTGCGGCTTCGGCGGGCCGAACATGGACGTGCTCTACGTGACCTGCGCGGACAAGGTGTTTGCCCGCAAGACGAAGGCCAACGGCAACCTCTTCTTCCTCCCACCGCCGAAGGACCCGCCGCCGGCGGCGAAGAAGAAGTGAGACCGCTTTTCGGACGCTGCAACATTTCGCACCTGAATCAAATTGCCCGCGAAACACGCGAATGAACGCGAAAAGGGAACCAGCAAAGCAGCCATTGATGTTCTTCGTTTTCTTTTCGCGTCTTTTTGCGTGTTTCGCGGGCACAGCTTTTACCCTCTTATGAAATCCATCCTTGCTCCCCTGCTCTGCCTCGTCCTCGCCACTCCGGTCTTCGGCGCCGACCAAAAGCCACCGTTGCCGGACGACCAATACAAGAAGCTCACGCCGGATTCCGAGGAGCAGCCCGGGGTGCCCAAGGGCGTCGTCACCGAGTATGAGTGGAACGACAGCAAGGTCTTCCCGGGGACGCTGCGGAAGTATTCTGTTTACGTGCCCAAACAATACGATGGCAAGACGCCCGCGTGCGTTTACGTCTCGCAGGATGGCCTGCAATACAAGGCTCCGACCGTCTTCGACAACTTGATCCACAAGAAAGAAATGCCGGTGACCATCGGCATTTTCATCCGGCCTGGTGTGATGGGAAAGCCCGGTGAAGTCCCGCCGAAGCGCTCCGATGGCAAGCCCGCCACCCTGCCCTCCAATCGCAGCGTGGAATACGACACCTTGAGCGATCTCTATGCGCGCTTCTTGCTCGAAGAAATCCTGCCCGAAGTCGGCAAGAAGTATAACCTGACCAAGGACCCCGAAGGCCGGTGCATCGCGGGCAGCAGCAGCGGCGGCATCTGTGCGTGGACGGTGTGCTGGGAGCGGCCGAACGAGTTTCGCAAGTGCTTCACCACGGTGGGGAGCTTCACGAACATCCGGGGCGGCAACAAGTATCCCGAACTGGTGCGCACCACTGCGAAGAAGCCCATCCGCATCTTCCAGCAGGACGGCTCCAATGACATCGTGAACCAATTCGGCTCCTGGCCGGAGGCAAACAAGGCGATGGCCGCCGCGTTGCAGGAGAAGGGCTATGACCACAAGTTCGTCTTCGGCGAGGGCGTTCACAGCGGCAACCACGGGACGCAGCTTTTCCCCGAGGCAATGCGGTGGATGTGGCGTGACTGGAAGAAATGAACCGCGCGCGCTGCAACCTGGCATGGTGGCTCACCCTGCTGCTGGCCGGGCTGAACGTGGTTCTCCACGGGGCGGAACCAAGACCGAACGTCATCATCATTCTCGCGGACGATCTCGGTTATGGTGATCTCGGCTGCTATGGCCATCCCAAGTTCAAGACGCCGAACCTCGACCGCATGGCGGCCGAGGGCGCGCGGCTGATGCAGTTCAACTGCCCGGCCCCCTTCTGCGCGCCCACCCGTGCCTCGCTCATGACGGGCCGGTATCCGTTTCGCTGTGGCATGATGCTGAACCCCGCTCCAGACGGGGGCCTCCTCGCCGATGCACTCTCCCTGCCCGCTTCGGAGATCACCCTGGCACAACTCTTCAAGCAGGCGGGCTACGCCACCGGCATGGTCGGCAAGTGGCACCTCGGGCACAAGCGGCCTGAGCAAATGCCCACTGGCCGGGGTTTCGACGAGTATCTGGGCATCCTCTACAGCAACGACATGCGGCCAGTGCAGCTCATGGAGGGTGACAAGCCAATCGAGTATCCCCTCGTGCAGGCCACGCTGACCCGGCGCTACACCGAGCGCGCGTTGAGCTTCATCGAGCGAAACCAGACCAGGCCATTCTTCCTCTACTTCGCCCAGGTCATGCCCCACAAGCCGCTCGCCACCACGGAGAAGTTTTACAAACGCAGCGGTGCCGGCTTTTATGGCGATGTCATGGCTGACCTCGACACGAGCGTCGGCGAGGTGCTCGCGAAGGTAAAGGCGTTGGGGCTGGACGAGCGCACGCTGATTCTGTTCAGCAGCGACAACGGGCCGTGGTTCGGCGGGAGCACGGGCGGCTTGCGCGGGATGAAGGCCAGTTCCTACGAAGGCGGCTATCGCGTGCCCTGCCTCGCGCGGTGGCCGGGTAAGATTCCCGCCGGCCACGTGAGCCATGCGCCGGCTGTGATGATGGACCTCTTCGCCACCAGCTTGAAGGCCGCGAACATTGCGCCTCCACCCGACCGCACGATTGACGGACGCGACATCATGCCGCTCTTCACCTCTGCAGCGGCGAGTCCGCATGAGGCCATCTTCGGCCACCAAGGTCCGCTGCTGGTGACTGTGCGCGACGCCCGCTGGAAGCTGCACGTCCGCGCTCCGCGTGACGGCATGGCCACCCTGCACAAGCCCGGCGAGCGCTGGACGGACCCGCGCGGCCCCGACGGTGTGACCATCCTCGCGCCCTACGAGCAATATCAGCCCAGCGATCACCCCGGCCTTCGCACCGGGGACGCCCCTCAGCCGATGCAGCTCTTCGATCTCCAAAACGATCCAGGCGAGCAAAAGGACGTGGCGGCGCAGCACCCGGAAGTCGTGGCCCGGCTCAAGCAACTTTACGACGCAACCAACCAACTGGTGCCAGCCTCACCGGAACCAGCACCGAAGGCCAAATCGGCCAAGTAGCGCACGCGCTCAATCTTCACCCAAGCGGTCGCGCTTAAAGCTGTTGTAGGCTCGCAGGGCGGCGCGCTCACGGCGTTTGACCGCGAGATTGCTCTGCCGCGTGGCGGTGTTCAGCTTCTTCAAGTCTCCGCGCAGCTTGAGGAAGTTCTTGTAGCGATCCTGGGGTAGTTCGCCAGTCTGGACAGCGGCCAGCACCGCGCACTGCTTCTCTACCGTGTGGCCGCACGCGGTGAAGTGGCAGCGGAGGGCGATCTGTTCGATCTCCGGGAACGTGTCCTGCAGACCGGTGTCCGCCAGCCAGAGATGAAACTCACGCGTGCCCGGCGTGTCCATCACCACGCCGCCGCGTGGCAGCACGAGCAGTTCACGGCGCGAAGTGGTGTGGCGGCCCTTCGCGTCCGACTCGCGCACCGGCAACGTGTCCTGAATCTCCTCGCCAAAGAGGCGGTTGATGAGCGTGGACTTGCCGACGCCGGACGAGCCGATAAAAGCCACGGTCACCCCAGTGCGAATCCACCGGGACAAGCCCATCACTCCCGCGCCCGTGACAGCGCAGACCGCCAGCACCGGGGTCTCGCCCACGGTCGCCTGCACCTCGGCGATGCGTTGCGCGGTGTGCGGGCACAGGTCGGTCTTGTTGAGCAGGATCACCGGCTGCGCGCCGCCTTCATTCACCATGACGAGGAATCGTTCGAGCCGGCGCAGGTTAAAATTGTCATCCAGCCCTTGCACCACGAAAACCACGTCAATGTTCGCGCCCAGCACCTGTTCGGTGGCGTTCCGTCCGGCTTCCTTGCGGCAGATCTGCGTCGCGCGCGGCAGCACGGCATGGATGGCGGCCTTCTCATCGCCATCGTGCAGGGCGATCGCCACCCAGTCGCCGGCCTTCGGCAGTTCCGTGGGCGAGGAATCGTGCATGAGGCGGCCGGTGATCTGCGCGATCACCTCGGAGTCCACCGTGAAGACGTTGTAGTAGTGTCGGTCCTCCGTCGCAACGCGTGCCGGCACGAGACCAGCGGCGCGGTGCGGGGCGAAAGCGGCCTCCAGCCGGGCGTTCCAGCCCAGTTCCGTGAGCGGGGAGTCGAGGTAGTTGGCTGGAGGCTGAACGGGCACAGCGCTCAATCCCGAAAGTTCACAAAACTCAGCGACACCGGAAAGTCTTTCGCCCGCAGCGCAGCGATGACCGCCTGCAGGTCATCGCGGCTCTTGCCGCTGACGCGCACCTCGTCGCCGTTGATCGAGCTGGTGACCTTGAACTTGCCGTCGCGGATGAAGCCGGTGATCTGCTTCGCCACCGCCACCTCGATGCCTTCCTTGATCTTCACGGACTGCCGCGCATGGCCGAGCGGTGAGAGGTCCGCCTCGCCTTCATCCACGCTCTTCATGCTGATGCCGCGCTTGGCGAGCTTGCTGAGGACGATCTCGACGAGGGTCTGCATCTTGTAGGCGTCCGGGGCGCTGAGCTTGATCTCCAGCTTCTCCAGGGTGATCTCGGCGTTCGAGCCCTTGAAATCAAAGCGCGTGACCAGTTCCTTCTTGGCCTGGCTCACGGCGTTTTCTACTTCCATCGAGTTGACTTTGGAAACGATGTCGAATGACGGCATGGCGGCACTATAGCAAAACGCCCCGGCGAGAGAAGACGGAATCAGCGCGGTGCGGCATCCCGCACAGCGATGTAGGACTTGGTGAGGAGAAAACAGAAGCGCTCGCGCTCAATGTGGCAGTCCGGGAAGAGCGCCTGCATCTCGGGGTAATTCAGCAGCCGCACCTCGGCCAGGAAGGCGTCCACCTGCGCGGGAGTGGGCTTGGTCACCCAGCCCCAGACGGTGAACCAGCGGAGCAGCGGGCGTTGCCAGCCTTTGGGCAGCCAGTGGATGAAGGGCGCGATGAGGTGCGGCTCGATGAAGAAGCACCGCGCCGGCGTCTGCACCCAGAGCCGGCCGCCGACCCGCCGGATCTCCGCCGCGAACCGCTGCTGATTCTCCCAGGTGCCCAGGTGCTCGATCACTGAATTGGAGAAGCCAATATCGAAGCTGCGGTCACCAAACTCCAGCGCGCAGCCGTCGCCAAATTGCATCCGACGGCGCGGCGTGTCCGGAAAGCTCGTGACCCGGTCGCGATTCACGACGGTGACATGAGCCGGACAGGCATCCTCCGGCCAGCACCAAGGGTAGCCGCCGACATCCAGAATGG
>CAZOCL010000361.1:0-2143 GCA_964578245.1 uncultured Klebsiella sp.
CCCGCAAGGGGCGCTGGCGGCGAGCCGCGATGTGCTGGTGGTTCCGAACGGCTACTCCATGCCGGCGGGTTTGGATCGGCGCACAGGCAAGCTCCTCTTCGCCGAGCCGCACGCGGGGGAGGGCGGGCACGCCGTCTCCGTGGATGGCGACAAGTGCTACGTCAGTTCTTTTCACCGCGCGGGCACCATGGGCATCCGCTCGCACAAGCTGGCCGATGGCAAGTTCATCACGTTTCTGCGCGGGGATGTGCCGCAACTCTCGCCGCTGCCGCTGCGACCACCGGTAGTGGGCCGCCCGCCCATCGTTCAAGAGCGCGGGAAGGCCAGCGTGCTGGTGCTTCAGGGAAAGCTGATTGGCCGCAACGCGTTCAGCCTGGTCATGGCCGGTGGCAAACTCGTGCTCGGCCACGATGGTGCGGTGGTGGTCAGAGACCTCGCGAGCAACGCCGAGCTGTGGCGCGCGAGTGTCGAAGGCGAGGTGCGCGAGTTGGCGGTGGCCAACGGGCAGATCATCGCGGCCACGACGCGTGGTGATGTTTACTGTTTTGCACCGGCCTCTGGTGTGGCTGCGTCGCGCCTGCACGCGGCAGTGGTGCCGCAACCTGCACCCACCCTTCAGGCCACGTTCGCACCGGTGCTCGCGCGTTTGCGGGACACGGGTATGGATCGTGGTTTCGCGCTCGTGCTCGGCGATGACACCGGCTCGATGCTCCGGCCGCTGATCGACCAAACTCAATTGCGCACGGTGTCCGTGGTGCGCGACGAGGCAACTGCCGCCGGCCTGCGCAACCGCCTGCTGGCCACGACGGCTCAGTATGGCTCGCGGGTGCAGGTCCAGAAGGTGGACCGGCGAGACCGGCTTCCCTTCGCACAGTATTTTGCCAACGCCATCATCGTCTCCGGTCCGCTGCAAGGGTGGTCGGCGAAGGACCTCTACCGGATGCTGCGGCCCTGCGGCGGCGTGCTGTGCTTCACTGGTGACTCGAGTGCTGCAGCGGCGTTTCTGCGGGAAACAGGTGCGCCAGCCGATGAAATCCGCGCTTCGCCCACGGGCGTTTACCTCGTGCGCGGGCGGTTGCCCGGCGCGCTGGACTGGGACAACGATCTCGTGTCCGACCAGCGGGCGAAGTGGCCGCTGCGGATGCTCTGGTTCGGCGGTCCGTCCACCGCGCAGGTGACGGACTTGAAGAACGGCAACGCTCGCGCTCCCGCCGCCTATGGCCGCTACTTCGTGCTCGGTGAGAACGTGCTGACCGCCGTGGATGCCTACAATGGACGTAATCTCTGGACGCGCCCGATACCCCGGCACTCGGTGGACATGCGGATGAACCGCGACCTCGTCAACCACACCGAGCTGGTCTGGTCTCAGGACCTCGGCCGCGACTACGGCCGCTACATCCGCGTCACGGATGCGAGCGTCTATCTCAACCTCGGTCCCGGCTGCTTCGGCACTGGCCCCGCGTGCATCGAACTGGACGCCCGCACGGGTGAGCAGCGCCGGATTTTCGGTCCGCTCAACCCAGCTCCGACGGTCGCGCTGAAGGCGCCGCAAACGTGGAAGCTGCCCGTGGACGAGCAGCACGGTGGCCAACTCACGCTGGCGCGGGAAGACGATGCCCTGGTCATCATGTTGCGCACACAAGACCCGGCAGTGACCGAACTCGACGAATGGGATTTGTTCTTCGACTTCCGCCCGCCGGAGACGCGCCTGGGGCTCTACGATCCCGGCGTTTTTCAACTGCGCGTCCGACCGGCACTCGATGCCAGCATGCCGGTGTCCGTCACACCGGGCACGGGCGGCGCGCATCCGGCGGTGCGCGTGACCAGCACGGCGGAGGCTGGAGGATCGCTCACCGTCGTGCGCCTGCCCTGGGCAAATGTGCCTGGGAATACCGGGAGTTCGCCGACCAGCTTCGGCTTTGCTGCCACGTTGAATTCCTGCGATGGCAAACCGGCGGAGCGCATCCGGCAGGTTCACCTGTTCGGCAACACGGTGGCCGATGGCATCAACAGCGGTTGGGCGAATGTCACTTTGACCGAGGGCGGGAAGGTGAACGCGCCGACCAACGTGGCTGGCGCACTCGCCGCGGCCCCGCGGGTGAAGATCAAGGCGTATCCCACCAAGCTCGACGCGGGCGTGAGT
>CAZOCL010000361.1:2243-6680 GCA_964578245.1 uncultured Klebsiella sp.
CGCACCAGCGTGGTGCTGGCTCCGGCGGAGACGCGGCTGAACGAGGACTGGGCGATCTTCCACGAACGCACGCCGGACACCGTGCTGCGCCAGGCCGCGCTCAACCTCGGCGCGTTTGGCGACCGTCGGGGTGAGGGCGGCACGCTGTGGCTGGGCTGGCCGCGCCCGCTGGCTCCGCACGAGGCCATGGGCTACTCGCGGATTCCCGGCACCTATGAGGACGCTCAGCGCCCCGGCGTGTGGCCCATCGCCACGTCAGCCGGCTTGCAAGTGCCGCTTACTGTGGACTACGAGCCCACGCTTGGGCCTTATCGCTTCAACGCGGATCGCACGCCCATCGCGGGCACCACCCAGCCGTGGATCTACTCTTCCGGCATCCGGGGCATCCGGAAGGCGAGCCTGCAGCTTGATTACCTGCCCATGCTGAAGTCGGTGGTGTTCGCCGTCCCACCGCAGCTCGACGCCGCGCTCGGGCCGCGCGAATGGCTCGGTCCGCCGCTGACCACGCTGCCGAATACCAAGACCCGCGTCTGGCTGGCGCATGATGCGCAGGCCATCTACTGCGCCGCGACGCGTCCGCCGATTCCCGGGCACCGCTCGCTGATGCCCAAGCCGAGCAAACGCGCCGCTCCGGCCGTGGACGTGTTCACGGACGATTCCTGGGAGGTCTTCCTCACCGATGCCGCCGGGGAGAAGGTGCTGCATCTCGCCGTGAACGGCACGGGTGACCGTTTTCAAGCGCTCAGCGAAGGGCGCACCACACCGGAGAATGCGTCGTGGAAGGGGGCTTGGAGCAGCGCGGCACGCTTGGACGACTCCGGGTTCACCGTGGAACTTGCGCTTCCGCTCTCCACCATCCGGGCGGCGGGGCTGGACCCTCAGACGCTAGGCCTCAACTTTCAGATGAACCGCACGCGCATTGCCGGTGAGGCGCTGGCGTATCTCGGAGCGGAGGGACGCAGCCGGTGTGCGAACTTCGCACCACTCGCCCTCGGCGAGCGTGCGCCGGCACCACCCCGGCAGTTCCAAGTGAAACTCCACTTCGCGGAGCCCGACGATGTTCAAGCGGGCCAGCGCGTGTTCGACGTGAAGCTGCAGGGTCGCGTGGTGCTCAAAGATTTTGACATCGCGAAGGAGGCGGGCGGACCGCGTCGCGCGGTGGTGAAAGCCTTTGAGCACATCGAGGCTGCCGGAGCCATGACCCTGGAATTTGTCCCTCGGGCTGGACCGCTTACGCCCGGCACGGCTCCGATACTGTGCGGCTGGGAGGTGATGGAAGAGGCGTTTGCGGTGGCGCGGGCACGGCGCACGGCTGCTAAATAGCTGCCATCTGCTACTTCCCCCCAATGCACCACAGCGACTTGTGCGTCCTGATGAGCAGGTCGCCGTTTGAGGGGATGATGGAGCTGTTCGAGCGTTCGCCCAGCAGGTTGGTGGAGAGCAGTTCGAACGTCGAACTGGCCTTGAACACGAAGCACGCGCCGCCCTGGGTGATCGTGTAGCACTTGCCCTCGGACAGCATCACGCTGCTCCAGTTTGCGCCCGTGGCGGCGGGGCTGGTGAGGCGTTCGTTCCAGACGACCTTGCCCGTTTCGAGGTTGATGCACATGGCCGTGCCGGGGTCATTGTGGATGTAGATGTGCCCCTCGTGAATCACGCCGGAGCCAATGCGCTGCGGTGAGGTCGGATGGTGCCAGAGACGCTTGGAGGACGTCACGTCACCGGAGCCGCCCGTGCGGACAGCCAGCGCCTTGCCGCCGAAACCACCCATGGCGACCACAATGCCGTCCGCGTGCAGCGGCGAGGTATAGACCAGCGGATTCAAGCCGTCGCACGTCCAGCGTTCCTTGCCCGTGAGCGGGTCGAGCGAGCACACGCGGCCCGGCCAGGACATGATGAGCGAATCGCTGCCGCCTTCGTTGATGATCGGCGGGGTGGTCCAGGAGCCCAGCCACTTGCCGCGCGGTGCCGCCTTCTTCTCGCCGGGCACGTCCTTCGGGGCGTCTTTGGGCGCGGGGGGCACGCCACCGGAGTCGCCGCCGGCTTCGTCGTTTCTCCAGATCGTCTTGCCGGTCTTCTTGTCCACGGCGAGCAGGTAGGTCGTTTCACCGGGGCCGAAGTTGAGGAAGCAGAGGTCCTTGTAGATCACCGGCGAAGCCGCATTGCCCCAGATGTGAATCTGTCGGCCCAGATCCGTGCGGTGCCACAGTTCCTTGCCGCTGAAGTCGTAGCAATACAGGCCGTCCGACGCGAAGGACACGATCACCCGCTCGCCATCCGTCACCGGCGACGCGGAACAGAACGGGTTCGTTCCGTGCGTCGGTTCCTTCTCCTTCGTGGTGACGCCTTGCTGCCAGAGCAGCTTGCCGTCGGTGCGGTTGAGGCACATGAGCGTGCGTCGGTCGCCGACGGGTTGGGTCAGGAAGATGCGGTCGCCCCAGGTGACCGGCGTGGAGTTGCCCGCTTCCGGCAGCGGGATGCGCCAGCGGACGTTCTCGTTCTTGTCCCATTTCACGGGGAGATTCTTCTCGGTGGAGATGCCGTCCGCATTGGCCCCGCGCCAAGCCGGCCAGTTGGCGGCGAAGGCGGAGGAGACGAAAATTAGGCCGAGGGTAGCGAGGCCGGAACGCAAGGGCGCAAGGAATGCGCGACGGGTAGTGTGCATGGTCGTAATGAAGCAGACGGTTGGGGAGCGCTGGAGGTTCACATGCATGATTCCTCCCAGGAAATTCCAAAAACCAAATTCCAAGCTCCACGTTTGTGTCGCCCCACATCTTGGGACTTCTTTGGAATTTGAAACTTGGGATTTGGAACTTCCTTCCCCCTCCTTCACATTCCCGTTCCGTCATGAAACTTCGCTGCTGCTTCGTCGCTTTGCTGTTTGCCACGGCCGTTGCCTGCCGTCCGCAGGCGAACATCCCGGACACGCTTCAGGTCATCAATGGCGTCGAATTCGGCAAGGTCGGCGACCGCGCGCTGCATCTCAACATCGTCACGCCGAAGATTCCGCCCGCCAAACTGATGCCCGCCGTGCTGTGGGTTCACGGTGGGGGCTGGGAGGCCGGCCGGTATCAGGACAACGCCGCCTGGCCGCTGGCCGCGCGCGACTACTTCACCGCGAGCATCGAGTATCGGCTCAGTGGCGAGGCCAAATGGCCGGCCCAGATCGAGGACTGCAAGCTGGCGGTCCGCTGGCTGCGCGCCAACGCGGCGAAGTGGCATGTTGACCCCGATCGCATCGGTGTCTGGGGCCACAGCGCCGGGGGACATCTCGTCGCGTGTCTGGGCACCATGGATGAGCGGGCGGGGTTCGACGTGGGCGCTTACACCAACGTCAGCAGCCGGGTGCAAGCGGTGGTGAACTACGCCGGGCCAACCGATTTTACCCGTGGCGGGGTTGGTCTGGTCGGGGCCAAGGAAGGGGAGGACCCCGCGATCCTGCTGAAATTGTTCGGCGGTGGCTTCAAGGAGAAGGCCGCCGTGTGGAAGGCCGCGAGTCCCATCACCTGGGCCAGCAGCAATTCAGCGCCCATGCTGATCGTCCATGGCGATTCAGATGCTCTGGTGCCGCTCGAACAAGGCGAGGTGCTCGCGAAGGCTTTGAAGCAGGCGGGGGCCAAGGTCGAGTTGATAGCGGTGACCAATGGCGACCACGGGATGCAACCGGCTAAACGCGGGGTGCCAGCCGACCCGCCGGTCGCGGAGATCCATCGCCGGGTGCTGCGCTTCTTCGATGAGCATCTGGTGAAGTGAGGGCGCGCGATGCGTCACGCATGGAGTCCCGCCTTCAGGCGGTGAGACGTCCGAACATTGCAGACGCTCCGCGCGTTAGCGTCTGGTCTTCGCACCGTTCTACCGCCTAAAGGCGGGACTCCGAACATGGGAATTGATGATTAAGGAATTGCCAGCGCCGTCCAAACCGGCCAAATACAGCGCCGGTTCCGCCATTTATGAAACAACTCGCTCTCGTCCCCGCATTGCTCGCGTTCGTCGTCTCCCTGTCCGCCGCCCCGGGCAACACCTTGGACGGCATCGAGCGCGGGCCTTATTTCACCGGCACGATCAAGAGCAGCTATCCCGTCTCGACGAACCTCGCCATGAAGGGCGTCGTCGTCTCGGTCGGCGCGAACCGGGACGTGCATGTCTGCTACGACACCGATTTGCTGCGCGTCTCGGTGGCGTGGGCGGGCGACTATCTCAAGTTCGGCAAGAGCCAGGTCGAGATCATTCACCCGCAGCCGCCCGAGGTCATGGGCAAGCCGGTGTTCGGCACACTGATCGGCCCCGGCTGGGCGAAGGATGGGAAGTTTGAGGACCCGCGCGAGAACAAGCAGGGCCGCCTGCCAACCGAGTGGGCCAAGTATCGCGGCCTCTATCTCAATGGCTGGAACGTGGTGCTCAAATACACCGTCGGCACGGCCGACGTGCTGGAGATGC